>CAYVHT010000024.1:0-3285 GCA_964451455.1 uncultured archaeon | reverse complement strand
TCGGTCTTCTGAAGAAAGAGGGGCTTGTGCGCTTTGAGAAGGGAGTACTTACGCTCACGGAAAAGGGTAGTGACTTTGCTTTCCCTTGGGAAAATTGTTACACAACGCTGGACTGTTTAGATGAGGAATCCTACAAGATCCTCAATCGGCGTGGTCTGATCACAAGGGAGAAAAGCGTCCTCTGGTATGCGGAACCAACAGAACTTTGGGAGAAAGTTTTGCCACAGGTGCGCGAAGATCTGATTGACAGGATTACTCCAGAGATACTCCGCAGTGGCTCCTGGAAAGGCAGAGAGTTCAGGCACTATGACGTGATTTCACCCATTCCTAAGCACTCTTATGGAAAGAGACAGCCTTACTACGAGTTCCTGCGTCGCGTGAAGGATAGATTGTATGCTCTTGGCTTCCAGGAGGAGGAGCCTGGCGAGATCGTGCTTCCTATGTTCTGGAACTCCAATGCGCTGTTCATGCCACAGGACCATCCAGCGGCGGACATTCACGATATCTACTTCGTCTCCGCACCAAAAAGATACGGTTCCGTACCAGAAGAGCTCGTCGAAAAGGTCCGCAAGATTCATGAGCGCTCCTGGGGCTATAAATGGTCTGACGAGAAAACAAAGCGCCTTGTCCTTCGTTCTCACGCCACCGCGCTTTCCGCATTCCTTTTGGCAAGTAAACCGAAGATTCCTGGCAAGTACTTCACGATTTCAAGGGTATTCCGTCCAGACGAGTTCGACTACAAGCACCTTCTCGAGTTCAATCAATTGGACGGCGTAGTCCTTTCCGACGACATAACGTTCCGCGATCTCCTTGGCCTTCTGAAAGATTTCGCCGTAGAGTTCGCGGGGACTGAAAAGGTGAAGTTCAAGGCAGGCTACTTTCCCTTCACTGAGCCATCCGTGGAACTCTTCGTCAAGCATCCTGAGAAAGGCTGGATTGAAATCGGCGGAGCTGGCATGTTCCGAGAGGAGCTCCTAGAACCATTTGGCATAAACGTTCCGGTCATCGCCTGGGGCTTGGGCATCGGGCGATTTGCCATGATGGAGCTGGGCATCAGCGATATCCGTGAGTTCTACTCCAAGCGTCTAGGATACCTGAGAAGCGCCAAGAAGATATGGAGGGTGTAATCATGCCAAAGTATGACGTTCGCCAGGCAGACCTCGAACATCTCGCAGGAAAGAAATTCAACATTGAAGAGCTGGAAGACATCCTATTCGACCTGAAGGCAGAGCTGGACGACTACAAGGATGGCATCATAACAGTGGACTACTCCGATACGAACAGGCCAGACATGTGGTCCGTGGAAGGACTTGCGCGTGAGATGCGAGGGTATCTGGGCACGGAAATCGGTCTACCAGAATACAAAGTAACTCCATCAAACGCGGATGTGATCGTCGATCAATCTGTCCACTCCGTAAGGCCTTTTATAGCAGCAGCCGTCGTCAGGGAGGTCGAACTTGGAGTTGCTGGATACGAGCAACTGATACAGCTCCAGGACAAGATCATGCTCACATACGGAAGAAGACGAAAGCGCGTGGCGATTGGGACCCACAACGCGGACCTCATACAATTCCCTGCAAGGTACACTACAGCAAAACCTGACGAGATCTCCTTCGTACCACTTTGGGAATCCCGCGAGATGACCCTTCGCGAAATCCTCGAGCATCACGAGAAGGGCAGGGAGTACGCACATCTCCTCGAAGGCTACGAACGCTACCCCGTGCTCCTAGACGCGGAGGAGAGGGTGATTTCCTTCCCACCCATCATCAACTCCAACGATATTGGGAACATAGGGCCAGGAACGAAGAACATATTCATCGACGTAACCGGAACAGACGAGAAGGCAGTCATGACTGCACTCAACGCCGTGGTGGCTGCCCTTGCAGAGAGGGGTGGTAAAATAGGGTCCGTGAAAATCATCTACCCCTATAAAACTGTTGAAACACCAGACCTAACGCCGAAGGAGTTCATTATACACAAATCTTACGCCGAACGCGTTGCTGGCATGAGATTCACTGATGAGGAGTTCAAGAAGCTCCTTGAGAAGGCAAGGTACGGCGTGAAATCAGTAGACGGAGACAAATGGATCGTCCTCTACCCTGCTTACCGCTCGGACATCATGCACCAGCGCGACGTGGTAGAGGACATCATAATCGCCTACGGATACAACCGCGTAGAGCCAAAGAAACCAAAATTCTTCACTCGCGGCGGCGCATCTGAGTATACGAAGCTTGAGGATGCGGTAAAAGAGTTGCTCATTGGCACTGGTGCCCAAGAAGTGGCCACATTCATCCTTACATCCCGCTCCGTCCTAGAGAAGGCGAAGCACGCGCCTGTCGTAGTCCTCCAGAATCCCATGACGGAAACATTCTCTCTAGTCCGCCCTGCACTCTTACCAACTACCCTCGACTTCCTATCGGCAAACACAGGGGAGGACTACCCCCAGAAAATTTTTGAGACAGGGGATGTCGTCGTCTCCGATGATTCTAGCCCCACAGGGACGAAAACGGAGCAGCATGTGTGCTACGCCATCGCGGCATCTGAAGTCACATATACGGACGTTCGCCAGGTGTTAGAATTCTTGCTGGACCAACTGGGCGCGGATTATAGCTTGAGAGGTGCTGACATGCCGTGGTATGTACAGGGGCGCTCTGCCGAAGTCATAGTCGGTGGAGAAGTAGTGGGACATATTGGCGAGGTCCATCCCGAAGTGCTCGAAGCGTTTGGGCTTGAGATGCCCGTTGTGTCCTTTGAACTAGCCCTCTCAAAGATATTGGAGGTGCTGGAATGATCGATCCGTTTCGGGCGCTAGTATCGTACCTTCTCGGCTCAATACCCTTTGCATACATGCTCGCGCGCCTGCATGGTAAAGACATTGCAAACTTTGGAGACCGCAACATCGGTGCCACAAACGCATACTACGCCACAGGCAAGCTCTGGGTCTGGATCGCGGCGGCACTCCTCGACGCGCTGAAGGCGTTCCTTCCCGCATACTTCTGGGGGCCGTGGTATGGAGTGATTGCCGTTTTTGGTCACATATTTTCCTTGTTTGGCTTCATTCTCATAAGGAGGGTTATCTCCGGTGCGGGGACAGCGTCCGCTATTGGCTTCGCGCTTGCCGTGAACCCATGGCTCATACCTCTGGCCCTCGGAATATTTCTCGTGTATTACCTCGTCCTTCGGCCCGGTGGAAAACTCATGGACTTCTTCGCATCGGAGCGCGGGTATACACCTGGCATGGTGATGCTCTGGGCGACCTACGCAGTTGCCACGCGCATCGGCTGG
>CAYVHT010000023.1:0-7990 GCA_964451455.1 uncultured archaeon | reverse complement strand
CGGACAGGGCAGACGGCAGCAAGAGGGAGATGAAGGTAGAAGAGCTTGCAGAGAAGATAAAGAAGAACTGCGAGGGCAAACCCTTCGTCCGCCGCGTCGGCCCGCTCTACGTGAGCAGAAAGCCCGTGTTCGGGATGTAACCCCCTTTCTTTTTTCACAATGCTTAAATAGGACTTAAACGCTCCTACGTACATGAGTGGCAACAATCTCTACATTGAAGACGCGTGGGACGCATACAAAATGGAGTTCCGAACGATACTGAAGCTATCTGGATTGGTTACCGCAATATTGGTCGCGTTTCTCGCACTCTTATGGGTTGGCATCTCGAGCCAGTGGGGTATCGTAGAGCTCGCGACGCTGGCAGCAATCGCGGGCATCGTACTGGTTGTGAGTGTGTCTGCAGCCCAGATCTACGTGTACGAAGACTTGATGGGGGAGGAAAAGGACCTGGGAACCACAGTTACGCGCGCCCTTGTATCCATAGTTGCTCAAATTATATACGTGATCGCAATGCTCGCAATACCTGTACTCCTGATAACATTTGGAGCACTGGCAGGCACGCACAACATGGTTCTTGGCGTTATACTTATCATGATAGGACTGGTGGCGATGGTGGGAATAGTCCTTGTGTACGGCGTGAAGCTCATGTATGCACCATACTTGGCAGCAACGGGAGCAGGAGTGTCAGAAATCCTTACAAAAACGTACAGGGCCAAGTTCAGCACGGCGATAAAGGCGGCGCTTGGTGCAATAATCGCTAAGATCGTTGCAGATATTGTCGTTACAATTGTGCTACTCCCGTTAGCCATAATAAAAGACATCACCAGGCCGACAGTAGATATTAACACCACAGGATACGCTGCAGTCGTGAACGCGCTCCAACAGACGGTGCTTTCACCGTGGAGCATCATTTACAACATCCTGGCAGTCTTCGCCAACCTCGCCGTATCCCTCCCCATAACATGGATGTTCCCCTTCGTCTCTGCGGAGGATGCGTGGGACAGTGAGGCTTAAATACCTCCGCCACCAAATGAGAGCATGGGATACTTGGCAAAGGCGTGGGACGCGTATCGCAACAACTTCAAGGCGATAGCAGGAATAGGAATAGCAGCTACTATCCTTGTAATTGGTCTAGAAATCGCAGGCATGGGCATCTTCACAGCATATGTAGCGTTGTTCGCAAACATCCTCGCATACAAGGTAATCGAAAAGAACGTCAGCTGGAGAAAAACTGCAATTCAAGCATTCTGGGGGTGGATATCGCAAATAATCATTGCGATCGGTGTTGTACTTGCATTGATTATAGCTGCAATTCCTGCGATGCTCGCCGGGACTGCAGGCATCGCAATAGCCATAATGCTGTTCCTTGTCGTACTAGTGGCCCTACTCCGCTTCATATTCGTTCCGTACTTTGCCCACAAAGGCTACGGCGTCATTGACATTATCAAAAAGTCGTGGCAACGTGGATGGGGACCTGCAATCGTCGCAGGAATAGAAACACTCCTCGTGATCTTTGTGGCTATGATAGCAGCAGGGACAATCCTCTTCCCAGTTGGCGTAGATGCTGTACACTCCATGAAAACGGTGCTGGCCCAAGCACAGTGGACGACGCCGAGCGCCGCAAGAGCCATAGTGTACAAAACGGCTGTAACAACGATCACTACTCCAAGAAATCTAACGCTGGAACTCCTGGCAACGGCGGTGTATGGAGCGATCATTCCGCTAGCCTGGCTAATCGTATACTTCGGTGGAAAGGGTGGTGAAAACGAAGCGAGTGTGGGAGAAACTGCAGAGAAAATGGCTTAAAGAAGTGGGAATCAGCATCATCGGGCTAGCTATCGGCGCAGGACTTGCGATACTGTCTAGCTACACATTCTACCCATATGACACGTTCGCATTCAGCTTCTCGATGTTCCTCGGAATATCTCTTGCCCGCGCATGGGTCTTGAAGGATATCTCCGAAGCAAAAGGGATCTGGCCAATCGTCAGAAGGATGTGCATAGATGCTATTATCGGATTCGTTATGGGCGTCTATATATATCTCACGCCACTGCTGACGCACATTGCCACGGTTGCTGGGTCTGGCGATTTATACATAATAGCGCAACTCTATGGTTGGACCGCCGTTATCATGGCGCTATACCTAATGATCGCCTGGTTCTGGGCTGGGGCAGAGGCAATGCAAAAACCATTCTGGAAGGCAGTGGGCGACGGATACGAGTACTTTCTACGCAGAAAGAAGAAGACGCTGGGAGCACTGGCCGTATACCTGTCAATATACTCTCCATACTTTCTACTAAACATAGCAGCAGCAAACAACACCGCAACGCCTTGGATATCATATATCAACATCGCAATACTCGTGGGAATACTCATACCCGTCGCAGAGGCGTACTACTGGACGGAGGCAGAAAGCAGGGCATAATTTAAATGCTTCGCCCACTGTTTAGAATTGCCAGGTGTGGGGGCGTAGCTCAACCTGGCAGAGCGTCGGGCTCCAGAGCCCCAGACCGCAGCTCTGGAGCGCGGAGGGAAACCGATGAAGAACTTTGGGTCTGTGTGAGCGGAGAGACCCGAAGGTTCGGGGTTCGAATCCCCGCGCCCCCACTTCCCTCGTTCTGAGGGAATGTTCACGCAACCAAAGAGGGGTATTGAGCTAGGCGTGCAGTGTCAACCGGGACGGCGGTTGGGCCCGTGGCGTAGCCTGGATAGCGCGTCGGGTTGCGGACCCGAAGGTCGGGGGTTCGAATCCCCCCGGGCCCATCCGAACGGTTTTTAGAATAGTTGAAAGCATTTGGTAATATGCCAGCAGGAACGCTCGGAATCTCAACAAAAAAGGCGGAGAAATTCTCGGACTGGTACGTCGAGGTCGTGCGCAAAGGCGAATTCATGGACCAGAGAACACCGGTGAGAGGCTGCGACGTATTCATGCCCTGGGGCTACGCAATTTGGGAACAGATCATGCACTACGCGGACCGTCTGTTCAAGGCACACGGCGTGAAGAACGCATACTTCCCTACGCTCATACCCGAATCACTCCTCACAAAAGAGGCAAAGCACTTCGAGGGATTCACGCCAGAGGTTGCCTGGGTCACAGAAGCTGGCGATTCAAAACTCGCGGAACGCCTTGCACTCCGCCCAACAAGCGAAACAATCATGTACTATATGTTTTCCCAGTGGATACGATCATACAAGGACCTGCCCTTGCGAATAAACCAGTGGACCAACGTGTTCCGCTGGGAGACAAAGGCCACACGCCCCTTCCTCCGTTCTCGTGAGTTCCTCTGGCAGGAAGGGCACACAGTCCACAGAACGCTGGATGAGGCAAATCAAGAAGTCTTAGACATGCTTGAAATATACAGAAAGGTCGCGGAGGATTTACTCGCCCTGCCAGTCATCATACTCCGCCGCACCGAGAGCGACAAATTCGCAGGGGCTTACTACACAGTTGCGCTAGAAGCGTTCGCGGCAGAGGCTGGGCGTGTGATACAGGTTGGCACGGTGCACAACCTGGGCCAGAACTTTTCACGCGCATTTGACATTAAATTCCTTGACAAAGACGGACATGAGAAGTATGCCTGGCAGACGAGCTGGGGGTTCTCAACCCGCTTCATAGGAGCCGTTCTGGCAGTGCACGGAGATGATAAAGGTGCTGTGCTGCCTCCGAAGGTTGCACCAGTTCAGGTGGTAGTGATTCCAATCATATTCAAGGGCAAGGAAAAAGAAGTGACTCGCAAGGCAAGGGAGATCGGCGAACTGTTGGAGAATGCAGGGTTCCGCGTAGAGGTGGACGACAGAGATGATTACACCGCAGGCTGGAAATTCAACCACTGGGAGCTCAAGGGCGTGCCGCTGCGCATAGAGGTTGGGCCAAAAGACATAGAAAAAGGCGGCGTGACCGCTGCACGCAGAGATACCGGCGAGAAAGAGTTCGTCGAAGAGAAGAAACTCACAGAACGCGCCGCGGAACTACTGGAGGAGGTACAGAAGAACCTCTACGAAACGGCCAAGAAAAAGCTTGAAGAAAGCATAGTGACCGTGAGAACGATTGATGAAGTGAATAAAGCAGTGGAAGAGAAGAAAATCGTCCGCTCCTTCTGGTGCGGTGACCCGAGATGCGAAGAGAAGGTCAAGGAACTCACAGGCGGTGCAGAGATACGTGGAACAAAGTTCTTGGAAGTGGAAAGTGCAGAAGGCGAGAAGTGCCTAGTTTGCGGAAAGAAAGCGACACACGTCGTCTACATCGCCAAGAGCTACTGAGAACGGAAGAGCTCAAACCGCACTCTCCTATTTTCTATTGCCTCCCGGATTCTACGCTCGTTGTCGTTCAGGGAAGACTTGCCCGACTTCACTTCCACGAAGACGATGCTCACATCGCCCCCCGAGTTCAACCCGTCAAACACAACGAAGTCCACAGGATTTCCAATAAAGCGAGCATCGTGAGGATCGTAAGGAAAGCTCTGCAAGTACGGTGCAAGCTGCTCGACGATTTTCCCCTTCTTCACGTCGAACGATTTCCTCGTGGATTGCAGAAGTGCGCGATATCGTACCTCCAGTAGGATGTATGCCAACGCAAAGCCGAGAAGCATTCCCGCAAGCAGGTGTATGAACACCATATAAGAAGAGAATCGAACAGTTAAAAGCATGGACACCATGAACGACCTCCGCATGCAATGGCTGGAGCGGCTCTTCGGAAGGGTGCA
This sequence comes from uncultured archaeon, assembly GCA_964451455.1. Taxonomy (GTDB): domain Archaea; phylum Iainarchaeota; class Iainarchaeia; order JAADDC01; family JAADDC01; genus SZUA-1452. The sequence goes on along the minus strand of CAYVHT010000023.1, from coordinate 3,287 downwards.
GAAGTACTGCAGGAGTGGTGTGATAAAGGATAAGAACAAGATCTGCGATCAGATAGAGAGCAAGATAAAGGAGCTGAAATACTCATACGCCGATGAACAAGGGGTTCTGGAGTACATAAACTGGATTTTAGAAAAGTTGCGGGAGTTACAGAGTGCACCGACGAGCTCAGAGGAAGCAAGGAGATGGATAAACTACATGATCTCGGAATTAGAAGATATGCCGCGTAAACTGAAAATAAACGCTGAAGAACCGTTCCAAATATTCAGATACAAGTTCGTTGAGATCGTTTCAGTTTCAAAGCACCCTGCCCTAGTTAATCTGCGGATTACAAAGGTGCGGGATAACAAGAACAAGGAATACACTGTGATTACGAACATAACGACTGTGAAAGAGGGCCAAAAAGCTGCGATAGTGTTTTTACCTCCGCGTGAGTTTGGGGGCGTCTGGAGCGAGGCGATGTTCGTCGCTCTGAATGTGAGTAAGCCGGATGAGATAGGAATAGAAAAATTGAGAGAATTGAACCAGTACTTCTTCCAGGTGTGAACATGCTCTTTGAGAAGCCCGCGAAAAAGGTAGCTAGGGAGATCGTAAGAGAGCGATGGAGAGAGGTTATTCGTAGTGTGCCCGAACTGAGAAAGTACGAGAATGAGATCCATAAACTGTATTCTGTTGAACCAGATCTTCACAGCGAGTATTTAGAGAAGGCTCTTGCAGAGATCCTCACTGCTCCAGAGGCGGAAACGAGCAGGATCACCAAAAAATATGTTTTAAGGAGGGATGAGATTAGAGTTCTACGATCACTTCGCCCAGAGCATATAGAGGATGTTCACAGATCTGTAAGAAAAGCTGTAAATCTTGCTGAGAAGCACAGGACGCTTAGAACCTTCGCGGCGAGGGAAGAACTGAAGGGAGTTTCCGGTGAGGTGCGGGGAATTCTACGGGGCAGAGTACGAACAACTGCAGAGGATTATGCGATTTACCACGAACTTGCGCACGCTCTTGAGATCGCGTACATCATGAAGACACGCGGTTTGAACCCCATTATAGCGAGACTTCTTGGTGCGATCGGTGTCATTCTCCCCGCAGAGGACAGAGAGGCGTTTGCGTTCGCCCTGAGCCACCATCTCATGGGGCATTCTCCAGATCCCGCGTTTTTCAGACGGATTAGACGCAACTACTCTCAGTTGCATGCGGACTGGAATCACGAGCGTTTCGAAAAGAGGTATCGCGAATATAGGGAGATTTTGGAAAAGAAGGGGATAGATGCAGCGCTGAGGTATCACTGGGCGGGCAAAACGTAGTCACGCCTTCCTCAGTACCATCATCTCATGATCCTTCTCGTAGGGCTCAATGTTTACCTCTTCTACTACCTTCAGACCCTTGGAGCGGAAGAACTCGCGGAACTGCGCGAAGATCTCATCCGGATCCTTAGTCACGTCCACGGATCTGGACTTTATGGCAATGTACGCGTATCCGCCGTTTTTGAGAAAACGGTTCACATTTCTCCAAAGAATCTCTGCCTGGTTCGGCGCTGCAACATCCTGGTACACGATGTCCACGCCGCCAATCTCATCCATGAACTGGCGCACCTCTTCTGGATACTCGTCGGGCTTCGAGGCGTCGGCAAGGATCGGAAGAATATTGCCACGTTCCTCCGCAACCTCCATGATCTTGGGCATAACGCGAGGTGCCACGTCTACACCAATGATCGCCGACTCGTCGCCCAGAATGTCCGAAATGTGCGAAGCAGTCGTTCCCTCCGCAATACCAAGGTAGAGCACGTTTACCCCAGGCGTGAACGCCCATGTTTTCAGCCCGTTCTTTATTGCGGCAGCAAGTTTGGAGCGATATGGGTTCCAAACACGGTATTCCACACCGTTGATTTTTATCAGCTGCTCGCCATAGACCCTTTTGCCGGGCACCTTGTTGCGAGTAAGGATCTTTCCCTCATACTCCCAGACACCCGGGAAGATCTCCTTCAGTTTCGCCATGAAAAAAAATAGATGGAAAGGGTTCTTTATCGCTTGCCCTTCTTTCCCTTTTTGCCCTTGAATTTCTTGAATCTCTTGCCACCCTTCTTAGCCGGCTTGCTCGGCTTACGCTTGGGAGGATTCGGATACTTCTCCTTGACCTCCTCAACGCGCTCCTCTATCTCCTTCAAGAGGCGCTCAGAAATGTCCTTTCCGCCAAAGTAGTCCTCACGGGCAGCAATAGCTAGTTTTGCGGCAATGGCACGGGCGATCTTACCACGCTGCCAGCGCTTCGCAGAACGAACCAATGGGTGCTGAAAGAGAATGCCGTGCTTCGGGGGTGGCGTTCCCTTTGCAAGGTGCTTGAACAAAGCCTTCTCCGCACCGAGGACCTGAATAGTAGACGCAGGGAACATCGCAAGCTTCTTCAAACCGCCTGCCTTTGAAATGAGACGCGCACCGAGAAGTGGGCCAGCCACAGCGGAAACGTTGGGCGCTATTGCCTTCATCTGCTCACGTATATAATCTGCAAGACGCTCGCGCATGTCCTTAAGCTCCTTGATGCGAGAAGCGTAGTCCTGAATCATTTTCAGGTCATCACCATCAAGATCGGTACCCATGGATTGCGGGGCGATCTCTACAATGCGCTTGGCCAACTTCTCGCCCAGGATCGGCTCTAAGACGTCCTCCCTCATGGCGCTCCTTGTACCAACGTCTGCAACAAGGGCCACAAGCTTGTCGTGGTCCTTTATCAACTGGTTTGTCTCGGGGAAATGGAGCCCATACCACTCACGCAGGCGCTCAACCAGGAGATTATATGCCGCGTCTAGATCGTCCAGCGCCTCGATCGCCTGAATGATGTAGCGATCCTTCTCAGTGTACGCCTCCTCCACTCGCTTCTTGGTCTTCTCCATTACCTTTTTCCTCAGCTCGGCCAGACTCGTCATTGGTTTCACCTGCAGATAATATGGTGGGAAGGGATTTAATTCCGGGGGGTTCCCAAACACCAGCTATCCTGTACCCACAGCGAGGGCAACGGCCTCCCTCCGTTATATCCTCCGTGTAGTAGCCGTGGCGGACAATTACGGGGGCACCGCAGTTCGGACAGTACGTAGTCTCATACTTTGGGTCTCCGACGTTACCCACGTAAACATAGGGCAGCTCTTCACGTGCGATGTCGTAGAAGCGAGTCAAGGTTTCTATGGGCGTGGATGGGACATCCTTCATTCTGTAGTGGGGGAAGAAGCGGCTTATGTGCAGAGGGATGTTCGGGTCGATGTCCTTGATGAACTCGACGACCTCGTTCCTGAACCATT
>CAYVHT010000022.1:0-8015 GCA_964451455.1 uncultured archaeon | reverse complement strand
AACGCCGCCGGCGGGGTTGCCCGTAATGTCATACACTTTCACGAGCAGGTTCCCTTCGTCGGGAGTCTCCTTCAACGCCACACGGTACGTTTGCTTCGGGAATATGGTGAATTCACGGGATGGGAAGTAGTCCTCTGCCTGCACACGCACCTTTGTACCCTTTGGATTTGCTATCACGCGTGCGTAACCGTCGGAGTTTGTTTCGCCCAATGTTTCCATTGTTTCGTCTGCTAGAATTACATTTGCCCCCGATATCGGCGCATTCTTGTCGTAGTCGTAGACGTAGATTAGCGCGGAGTAGTCCTTTGGCTTGGGTTGGGTCGTGCGTATCTTTATCTCCACGGATCCGTTTGCAGTAAATGGCTGATATCCTGTTTCTCCAGTGTATTTGTGGCCGTTTTCATCCATCGCTACGGCTTGGATCTTGACAGTTTCATTCCAGGGTATCTTGAGCTGAGCGTTGCCAGAGGAGTCAGTCTTTGTGCTCACCACAGTCTTGCCGGACCTGTCCATTGCCTTCACATCTGCGCTCACAGGGATGAATCCACCGCGGTACTCCAGCATTACCTTCACGTGCACCTTTACGTAGACGTCCAGGCGCATGCTCACGCTTGCGGTCTTTTTGTCAGATACGTGCACAGTTGTGGTTCCGCTCTCGCTTCCATACGTTGCCTTTACAGTGTAGTCTCCCTCCGGCACGTGTGTGAACAAGATCTTACCGTCGTCTTTCGTATATCCGCCTTTTATGGGCTTTCCGTCCGAATCCATCAGGACAACCGTGGCACCCTTTATGGGCTGACCGATGGGGTTCTTGACGAATATGGAGACGTTTCCTTCCTTCGGCGCCTGCTTGAGTGGTACGTTATACAGGTTGTTTGGTGAGAGGTGTATCTTCCTTGACGGGAAGTACCCATCTTTCTGCACGAACACGATCAGACCAGATTGTCCAACGAAAATCCGTGCGTAACCGTCGGAGTTTGTTTCGCCCACCACGTCTGTTGTGTTGTCCTTTGTCGCAATGATCTTTGCGCCGGATATCGGCGCGTTCGAGTCATAGTCGAAGACACGCAGCGTGGCAGTACTCTTTTTGACTTCCTGGTCCCGCGGTACCGTTACGTGGAACGTTTTTCTCACGGTCTTGTCTCCGACGTGCAGGGTGAACACGTTGTCTGGCAACATGACGGTCTTTCCGTTCACGTCGAGGATTATGTGGGCTTTGTAATCGCCGAAGGGCACGTCGTGGAGCACTGCAGACCCGCTGGTGATTTTAGCCTCGCCCCAGCTCACATAGGTCCCGTTAACGGAGAGGCGAATCTTCCCATCCACCTCTGGCGCAGTGGTGATGTACACCGTGGCGATGTTCTCTTCCACGGTTACTTCGGCGTTTTTCGATCCGGTCGCGTTGTTTTCTTGTACCATTCCCGCAGGTATGCTGAGCGCGAGCGTTTTGGTAGCATTCGGCTGGTTTATGGTAATTGTGAAGCGGTTGTCGGGTGAGACGTATTTTTGATCGCCACTGTCGTCCAGGAACACAATTACCTGCGCCTGATACGTTCCGTAAGGTACTCCAGTTATGCGTGCACTTCCGTCGTTTATTACGGCCTCGCCGCCGGGTACTGAGAAGCCGTTGCGGTATAGTCGGATATACCCATTCACCTTCGGGTTTGTTACTATGGTTATCGCGCCCTTTGGCGCCTCCTTCTTCTTCAGTACGATCGTTTTCGTGACTTCCTCCCCGTCGCTCCAGCTTGCGGTGTCGCTGCCGTCCTCGTAGCCATCCGCGATGACCTGTATGTCCACGTGGCCATCGTCGTAGACCACAACGGCATCATTTACGGAGTCGGTGTATGCGAGCTTGAAATACGCGGGGCTCCCTATAACTGCTTTTGTTCCAGCCTTTCCATACACCTTGATCACAGCATCATCGATCTCTTCCCCGTCTTGGTTCACCACTCTTACCTTGAGGGTGTGCGTCTCCGCGGTGAGCCGTATGACGTCCATATCTGGAGACACGGTTATTGTTATGCCCTTTTCTGGGATTTTGACGTCAGTTGGCTTGAAATGGACTGTTACGTACCCTTCTGCGTCTGGTACGAACGGCTTACCGTCGAGGTACACTGTTCCGTGGTACGGAGTTCCATCGGGCCCCAGAACCTGGATTTTGTATGTGGGCTGAATGAGTGCACTCCCTGCCCATATAATCGGGCCCAGAACGAGTATTAGAACGAGGGTTGCCACAATGGGGAATGACGGCACGCCTCTAGATTCTATTGCACTCACAACCCTGTCTATGCGGACTCCTTTTTCCGCGAGTGTCTCTACAATTTCATAGTACCTGTTTTCGAGGCTGAAGTACCACTCTTTGATCTTCTCAAGCAGCGCATTGTTCCCACTCATGTGCTAAAATACGCATCCTTTGTATTTATTCGTTGCCCTAGGGTGGCGACACGGATTCTTTCCCGTAGGAGCAGGTGCCCATGGGCGTGGCGAATACGTGCACCCAGAACGTGGAGTACGCCGTGTCTTCGCTCTCTGGGCATTGCGGATACATGGTTTTTCCGCTCATCGATAGCCCTATGCAGACCTGTTTCATCTGATCCCATTTTGCGCAGTAGCCGTTGTCGCCGAATATTGCTGAAAGTGTCTGGATATCTTGCTTGCACGTGGGGTCTGTTATCGTTCCTTCATTTATCATCTGGTTGCGCTCCTTTATGTACTGTGTCACTGCGGGCACGAAGCTCGAGAAGTAGGACTCCGTTATCTTGCTTTGCTTCCAGTCGTTGGCCTGTGGCAGTATTAATGGCAGTTCGTAGGCCGCAGGGACCTCTGCGGCGGTGGTGAGGTAGAACGTGGTGCATGGTGCAGGTCTTTCTGGCCAGTGGTCCATACCACACACGTTCCATAGCGGATTCTTGGGATCTGAGCTGTAATACTTCTCCAGGTCCGCGTGCATCTCTGCATTTACTTCTGGAGATGCATCACAGTCCGCGTATGCCCTGTAGTACTGTGCCATGCAGTCTGCAAGCATTCTGTTCACGCAGGACCGGTCTAGCTTTTGCGCTTCATCCTCCTTGACCCCTATCGGCTTCTGTTCTCCCAGAGGTTTCAACTGGTTTACTTCTTCTTGCATTCCTGTTAGCTCTGCATCTATCGCTTGGAACGGCTGGGATAGTGGGATCCTAAAGTGGAACGACGCTGGTTCCCTCAGAACGCTATGGTTTAGATCAGGATCCGTCCACGTCACCACTATCGTGAAGTTTGTTGGTGCGGAGCATGTCAGGTACCCTTCCTCTTGGCAAGAGCTCAAGCCAATGACTCCCTGTGCCAAGAGATCTAGCCCTATGGCTTTTCCTATTTTCTTCAGAATCCACTCCATCCCTGGCATCTGTGTCGCAACGAATTGAGATAAGGATATGGCTCTCTGGGAGCACACCTTCATTGTTTGATACGTTTTGAAGCTTCCTGGATCTATGTCGATTCGCAGGTTTGGGTCTATCTTCTGGGCCTGCTGGGCGAGTCGGTACTCGAGTATGTTGTAGAGTGCGAAGGCCTTCTCGTCTATGTTGTACTGATTGGACTTCTCGCCCGTGAAGCAGGGAATCTTTGTGTTTACCACCCAGTCTGGCACGTTAAGCACATCCTTGGCGCCATTCAGGTCAAGATATTGGTTTGTGCAGGCGTGCTCTACGCTACCCAGCGTTACGGGCTTTGTTTTGCCTTCCTCGGGCAGGTCCTCTTCCGTACTCAAGAAGCAGTCCTTTTGATCGGTATTTGGGTAGAGCCGCTCTCCGCTCTGCATATCGTAGACCGCGCATAGTGGGCACTTCTTCTCACACGCACCTATGGCCAGCATGTAGTCGCTTATGTTGCTCATCACAGCTGCTTTGGCGAGTTTGGCCCTCTTGTACGCTTCGTCCACGCGCAGCGGTACGAATACGGACCACTTCTTCCGTGGGAATACGGGAAATGAGGACTGCTGGAAGCCTTTGGAAAGGACGATTTTTGGGAGTACTGCATAATCCTCCGGGCTGAGCTTTTCCGTATCTAGGACGTATGCAAATGTCCCGTCTGGGAAGATGATGAATCGTGAGCCGTGTTTTATGGCGGTCTGCATGGCCTTCTCGTCCGCATCTACAGAGATCTGGTAGTCTCCCACGCGCAGATCTTGGTACATCTGAAGCTCCAGAGCAAGCCTGTGGGCGAACCAGGAAGTAAACGTGTCGCTAGCTGCGAGATCGTGCTGAAACCATCCGTTAAACGTGGCCAGATTTTCCCACGCGTCGTCGGGAGGTGTTATGATCTGCGTGGCGAAGAAGCGCTGGAACTCCGCGCGCATGCGGTTCGTCAGCGTGGCGATTGCGTCGTCGCGGGCAAAGTCTGCTATGGATGCCGTCTCGTATGAGAACGTCCTTGGCTGTATTACCTCCATCCTGTGTTGCTGAGACTGGTATGCATAGATGGAGAGTGCAAGGGCAATTGCGATCATGCTGATGCCCACGAATATGGCGAACATATTGAAACCGCGGCGCACCTATGAATATGCGTTTGCCTTTTTATACATCCTCTGCCAGTTTTCCTCGTGCCCCCTGTTTTATTCTTCGAACCAAAGGTCGGACGCGGCTTTGCCCTTTGCCCGAGGTCTGGAGGAATATTCGAGCTTATGCCCGACGAGTACGAGGTCCTCGTGCGAAAAGAACAAGGGGAACAGTATAAGGCAATGCTTGATGAGATGCGTGCTTACTCCGGTAAACGATACTCAGTTGCGGATTTTGTGGCTCATCTGACATCTCTGGGCATTATTCACGATCGGCTCTCTTTTCCCGCCGCCGTAGAGATTGAGCTGACCAAGGCGTGCAACCTGCGGTGCTCTCATTGTCTTGTTTCCGCTGGGGAGCTCTTGCCTAACGAAGTAAGTACCGAGCGCTGGATCTCTCTCGTTGAGGAGCTGGGAAAGTATGCTGTTAGAGTCACCATTACTGGTGGAGAGCCCCTCGTCCATCCCGGCTTCTTGGACATCCTATCTGCTGCAAAGCGCGTTGGATTGTCCGTTAAGCTCTTGACAAACGGCACTCTCGTGCCGAAACGCATCGATGACTTATCCGGCCTGCTTAACCCACTTACGGATGAGGTTCAGATATCCCTTGATGGGACACGGGAGACGCACGACGCAATTCGTGGGGAGGGTAATTTTGACCGTGCCCTTGCAGGGGTTAAGGCGCTCATTGGTGCAGGAATTCCAGTTTCCGTTGCATTCACCGCGCTCCCGCAGAACAGGTCCGATGCACTTCCACTCTACCGCCAATTAGCACGGATAGGTATCTCTTTCTTCCGTGTGGCGTGGGGTTTGCCATTGGGCCGCCAGAAGAACTCAATATCATACCAATCATACCTTGATCTCATGGCTACGCTTCGCGAAGAGTCTCAGAAGCTCGGAGTTCCAGTTTCTGGTGGCGATCTCGGTTCTCCCTTGCCAGTATCTCCCGATTCGCTTTATTCCTGTGCTGCGGGTACGTCCCAGGCGTTTATCTCGTCCTCGGGTGAAGTGTATCCTTGCCTTCTCCTCCGATATCCAGATTACAGAATGGGCAGCATAAAGGACACGAACTTGCTTGGCATTTGGCGTACTGGGCCGTGGGATCGCCTGAAAAGGAACCTTTCTGGTACGAAATGTGCCTCTTGCCCCCTCTTCGGTGCTTGCAGGGGTGGCTGTCCCGGTGAGGCGCTGCTCTTCAACGGTACGCTGAACGCTCCCGCCCCTTCCTGCAGGTGGGACAATGGAGAGTCTTGATGTACTCGTTGCAGCCCTCATTGTCCTTTCTTTCTCTGCCCTTGCCTTACACACCTACGCATGGATGAATGGATTTCACGCCTTCACTGCCCACTCCCAGGGCTGTTTTCTTGACGCGCTCCGCTTTTCTGACTTTCTCATTCAAGATCCAGACGGTTTAGCTCTCCGCAACGGGCCGTTGGTTTTGGATCACGTCGTTGACTGCACGAAAATTCCCGCTGCGCATGCCCGTCTTTCCCATGTTGCTCCCGTGTTCGTTTCTTGCGGTTCTATCTCTGCCGGCCAGAACACGCAGTATGATGCGACCGTCGTTCGTTACGCCTACTGGAAAGATCACGGCGTGGTTTCGGTTGTGGTGAAGACCTGTCCGCGGTGATATGCTGGCCATTCATCCGTCGGAAGGCAATAATCTTCCCAGTAACACTGTCTCCTGAAGCTCGCTCGCCAGAACATCTAGCTTACGCAGTATTTTTACCCTTTCATCTTTGGACAATCCTTTTAGAATCTTTTCAACACCGTTCCAGAATTTTTGAGTGTATTTTACACTCCAGCTCAAATGAGGCCACGCTCCCGGGCAAGCCTTTCGAATTCTCCGGGTCTGTAGTCTATTTTTATGCCGTCTTCGTCCATGTCTGGCAAGTCTTCGTCGTCTTCTGGAATCAGCTTTTCTATTGCTGCTTCAAGGGTTTCTAGCCGCCTTTCTATGCGATTAAGCCGTCTTTCAAGAGCCACCACGTCAGTAGCCATCATATAAAATGTGTAGTGTATGTTAATAACGCTAACTTTGTCGCTAGTATTTATTCCCCGTTACCACCCAATATCCAAATCGTCCTGCAGCGTTGACCAGATCCTCAGGCTCACCGCGGTGCAGGAATCAAGGTCTGGATGCCTATTGTGTGCCTATTTGGTGCAAATACGTTTGCAGATCTACTGTTTTGCAGCCCTCCACTTTCTTGAGCCGCAGCAGGTCCGCATCCTCTGTTATTAAGTAGTCTAGATTTGTCCGGACTGCCGTTGCGAGGATAATTGCATCTCCTGGCAGCAGCCCATATTCCCCTACATACCGTTCTGCTAACCTGTGTATCTCTGCATCCGTTGGGACGAAGATCATCTGTTCAAAGATCTTCATTAATGGCAGTATTTGCTTGGCAGCTTCTTTGACCAGAGGTGGTTCCTTTTTTAGCGAGTATGGCCTCTGCCCTGTTTCGTTCAAGAGGAGCACGTATAGTACCTCTGAGTGAATTATCGGATTGTAGTGTACTACTGCAACCTGCCACACGGGCGATATGTCCCTCTCTCCGAATATATGCTTCAGAATGACATTGGAATCCAGAATTACTCTATCCATGCGTTGTCTGCATCCTCTATAAGCTTCTGCACGTCCTTCTTTGGTTTTATGGCGCCGTAGAATCTCCTAATTTCCTGCACTTCTAGTATATTCCGCCGTATGATCTTTTCCACCACTTCCTTCGGCACCCCTTCCGGCACCTTTATCACAATCTCTACATCCCCCATGTATAGAATTGGCACCAGGCTAGTAATAACCCTTCCGTTAACACTCTTGACTTCAGGCTCACCGCGGTGCAGGAGTCCATATCGTGGTAGACGTAGAGAGGCAGCTCTATCTCGTTCCTGTTTGCCAGCGCGTCCTTCTGTTTTCCGTCAAACACTTCGGTATGCCCGTGAGCGCTTATCAATCTTCATTACGTAGATTGCGTTCTCTTCCCAGTCAATGTAATAAATCACTCTATAGCTTCCGATTCTGATCCTGTACGTGTCTACAATCCCTCTAATCTTCTTGATGTCTGTGTGTGCTGGAAACGGCGTTTCTTGCAGCTCCTTGAGTGTATTTATAATTCTCTGCCTGTTCTGTCGCTGGAGGGCATTTAAGATCTTCTGCGCTTGCTTGGACAACCGTACATCTGTCAATCCAGCACCTCTTCCAGCGGAACGTATTCACCCCTCTTCATATCTGCTAGAATTCGCTCTAGTTCCTCGATCTCCTCCTTGCTCAGTTCCTCCTCCCCGATAATGTAATCTAGTTTTGCATCGACCTTTTTCAGAAGTATCTCAAGGTTTTTCTCTTTCGCTGCTTCAAGGTATCCCATGATAATAATCTATTCAACTTCTTTTTTATGTTCTTCTAAGTAACACCACAGAATTTGGCGCGGTAGTTTGGCGTACTCAGGTATGTTTGCTCCTTGTCCAGCCCCTCGTGCCCATCAAC
>CAYVHT010000021.1:0-8453 GCA_964451455.1 uncultured archaeon | reverse complement strand
AAACTCGTTAATACCTGCATACACGTGGACGGGAACGAATGGGACATCCCACTCAGGCGGTGTGTCTGCTGTGGAGTCTGCAACTACACGGAAGCTTACCATATCTTATCAATCCTCTCTTGAACAACTTTGCCAAATCGCTCAAGCACCTTGCGAACCACATCTGGTCGATCCGTGTGAATATGCACCTTCATCTTCCCTTTCCCACCGACCACAACAATAGAATCGCCATACTGCTGAATTGCTCGGCGAATCTCTGCCGCCGTGGCACCATCGTCCAGGTCCAGCATGTAGTTGCTGCAGAACAGCGACCCGGCATCTTCATCCCTCTCTTCCCGCTCTGCAGCCATCCCCCTAACGCGATATCCTTGAACATTTCCGCCGAACGCGTGGACGAGACCTTCTAGGATCAATGTGTATCCATACGCACCGGAATCAATTATCTTTGGTTTTCCCAGTTTTGCAAGAAGTTCAGGAGTCTCCTCCAGGGCGATCAACGCATTCTGGTAAACTTTGTTAATGAACGTAAGTACATCATTCTCATGCGCCAGTGCCCTTGCTGCATCGGCAGCTGCTCGCATCGTGGTAAGCATGGTTCCTTCCACGGGGTTGGAGACCGCCTGGTATGCCCAGTTCTTCGCTTCCTCGAGGGCGACGGCTAGATCAGACACGGTAAGCGCTTCCTTTCCCTGTACAGCCTCCGCGAATCCCCAGAAATACTGGGAAAGTATCGTGCCAGAGTTACCACGTGCGGCCTCAAGCCCAGCTTCTGCGATCATCTCTGCCATTTTATCTGCCCGTTCTTCGTCAATATTTTCTATGAGCTCTGCTATGCCGCGCACGGTGTTGTACATGTTAGTTCCAGTGTCTGCGTCGGCCACAGGATACACGTTTATTGCATTTATGAAGTCCATCTCCTTCCGTAACAGGGATTCCCCGGCAAATATTGCGTCCTTTAGGTGTTTTCCGCGAATCATGCTGTTTCCCTCCAGTAGTGTTTCTTCAGCTGCCCGGCAACCAGAGCCACCATCTTCTCGCGATATCGTAGCAGAAGCGGAATTTCGGCAAAGATAAGCGCCTTCACCGGAGGGATCCCAAATATCGAGAGCACAATCGGGGTGACCACCGCGGTGACGACAGTTGCTACTGCCAGATAGCCGCTAAGGATGTACGTTATCGCCCATATGAGCGCCCAGGCCACGACGAAGTTCCACTGGTACAGTAAAGCAAGGGTCAGAAACACTGCAAGGCCCCTTCCCCCTCTGAATCGCGTCCAGATTGGGTAGTTGTGTCCAAGAACCACGAAAAATGGCACAATACCGAGAGCGTTCGGCCACAGTTGTTTGACAATGAAATACGCAAGAACCGCCTTCAGCATATCCGTAGCCAGCACAAGAATTGCCAGAATGACAGAACCAGTCACACGGTATGTGTTCAAGGTCCCCACATTCTTGCTGCCGTATTCCCATACCTTCTTACCAGTCCTCCACTTTACAACGAGGTATGCCGTTGGAATACTGCCTAAAATATAGGATATAATGGCAGCAAGAGCGTACATGAGATCACCTGCGCATCGTTATGCTCCTTTTCTTGTTGCTGAACCGCTGCTCCTCCAGCTTGCCCTGCAGCATGAGAAGGATGTTATCCCAATGGGTATATAGCACCACCATTGCTCCGAAGACGACGTACGGTAAAAGCACACGGGTGGCAGGCATGGCGTGAAGAGGAATGGCTGTAATAATCGTGACGACGTTAGCAAGGCCAGTCATCTGGGTAAATCCTACAATGGCCACCCAGAGTGTAACCAAAACCGCTATTGGACCCCAAGCATGTGTGGCAATCGCTAGAGCGAGATACCCTCCCGTAAACGCGCTGAAGCCCTTGCCTCCACGGAACTTAAGGAAAATCGATGCAACTGCGCCTATGAGTGCAAACATGGCTGTAACGAACCCTGCAAATTCATTGCCGTAGATCACCGCAAGATACGTTGGTACAAATGTCTTAGAAACGTCAAGGAGTGCTGTAAGAACGCCATAGCCTATCCCCAGTGTCCTTCCCACGTTGGCGGCGCCGATGTTGCCACTACCCATTTTCGTGATATCATGCCCCTTTGCCTTCGCGATTATATAGCCCCAGGGGATAGAGCCCGAAACGTACCCTATAAGAGCCCATAGCCAGAGGTCCATTGCCACGCCTCCAAAAGGTGGTCAAACAATATAAAGATTGAAGGGAGGGTTCGGCGAACGCCGATCAAGGTGTAAGAATATCTGGCGTTCTCGGATAGGGCATAGCCTCCATGATCTTATCCAGACCCAAAAGAGCCAGTGTTAAACGCTCTACGCCCATGCCGAAGCCACCGTGAGGAGGGAATCCATACTTGAACATCTCTAGGTACCATCCGAAGTTCTCTGGCTTCAGACCCTTTGCCCGCATGCGTGCCGCGAGTTTTTCCGGGTCGTGCTCACGCGGGCCGCCAGAAGAGAGCTCAAGACCGTTGGGTCCGGGCGCAAGGAAATCCATCTTCTCCGCAAAGAACGGGTCCTCGTCACGGAGCTTGTAATAGAACGCACACTCCTTTTCGGGGAACTCTGTGATGAAGAAGGGCACATCAAAATGACTGCATAGTTGCCGCTCTTCAGGCGCGCCGAAGTCGTCCCCCCGCTCGATCTGAATTCCATCGGATCTGAGAATCTCTATGGCCTCGTCGTAGCTTATCGTCTCGTACTTGTTTGGTATAGCAATATCGTCCACGCCCAAGAGCTTCAGTTCTTCCTCGTTCTCCTCTGCAAGGCGCCGGGCAGCCGTCCGATATATGTCAAACTCTATCTCCATGATGTCTTTCTTTGTCAGGAACGCGCCTTCCACGTCTATTTGCCAGAACTCTGTGAGGTGCTTCCTCGTTCTGCTCTTCTCAGCACGGAAGGACGGTGCAATGGAAAACACACGGCCAAGTGCAGGAACAAGGGACTGTTTGTATAGCTGGGCAGACTGGGCAAGGAACGCTTCCTTATCGAAGTACACTAATGGAAAGAGCTCCGCTCCACCCTCTGTAGCAGTTGCGATCATAATGGGAAAGAAAGCAGCCTCGTGGAAGCCCCACTTGCGGAGAACTTGGCGAGCTGCATCTACAATGGTGCTCTTTGCCTTGAATATTGCTGCGATCCGGGGTTTCCGAAGATCCAGGTAACGGTATTCCAAACGTGTGGGAAACTCGGCGGGTGTCTTCTCAGTGAGGTCTATGGGGGTTGGTTTGGAGTCAGCGATGACCGTGATGTTTGTAGCGACGAACTCCCTGCCGTTAGGCGCCTTCGAAGATTCTTTCCACTCCCCCTGAATCTCCAGAAGCGTCTCAGGGTTGTATTTGCCAGCTTCCTCGAGGATGTCCTCGGGGACGTTGCCTTTCTTCACAACAATCTGTTCGATTCTGTTTTCGGGAAACGTGCGAAGGAGTATGAACTTGAGCTTGCCAATATCGCGAACGTTCCAGACCCAGCCGCGTATGGTTCCCATTCGTCCCACCGGTAGGAAAGGAAAAGGAAGGCATAAAAACGATGGTGGATTTAAACGCCCGGAGCAATATGTTAAGTATGGCAGGGGATTCTCCGGTGCCCGAGCACATTGCGGCGGTTATCTCCACGTTTCCGAATGGCCTCCTCAAGGCCCATGAGAGAATAATTGATCGCATTCGCAGGGCAAAGGAGAACAACAGAAAGATTGTCGTGCTGTCCGACGGTGGTGACGCGGACGGAGCCAGCGCAGAGGCGTATCGAGATATTTTCAAAGCCATTGGTCACAAGAATTACGAAATCAGATATGTGGATCGAAATAACATTGCGTTCGACGAGCCTGGTGTGTTATACATCGTTCACGATCTCACGGTGGAGCCAAAGCACACTAAGGACGTAGCAAAAGGCGTAGAAATCATAAACGTGGACCATCACGACAACCCGATAGCAGATCACCCCGCGCTCGTGGTTGTTGCGAACCCATTCATTACAGACAGGCCGCACGAGGGCAAGCTAAGCCGAGAGGAGTCCTCGCCGATCTACGCGTTGAATCCGTCCATTCAAATGCTAAACTTAGCAAGGCTGGCAGGAACTGAACCAGCTGCGTTCAGGAGGGTAGAACTGATTGCGGCAATCGGCGCAGTTGGAGATCGTGCGCATAAGTACAGAAGGGAAATTGCAGATTTCGTATCTGCAGTTGCCAGAAAGCACGGAATGAACGTGGATACAGTTTCAGAAGTGGCGGAACTATTCTCTTATCCCGAGCGGTTCCCAAGACAAGTATCCCACGAAACTGTAATACGCGCAATAATGGGGGCGATAGATTCAGGCGACGTGTCTGCAGCTTTATCGCATCCCGTACTCGCAAAATACCGTCAGGAATGGCAAAGAATCATAGAGAAATACCGTGAGCGGGTGGAGCGGGAACAGTTTGACCACGATGAACGCGTTAGTGTGGGTGGTCACACGGTCAGGCTCATTGTGGCACACGTGGACCCCGAAGACGAGCGCAGGGTGCAGAAGATAAAGTCTGAGTATGGATCAATGATCTTAGAAAAGTATGATGGCGTAAAAATCCCTGTGATCGGTGCGGCGGGCCAGTGGGAGCCAGGAGACGTGCTGAACTACAGGGTTGTTGTCAACGACGCCGCCGCAGACGTCGGATTCCACGCAGGGGAGATCTCAAGAAAGCTTGCAGAAATGTTCGGTCTGCGCGGAGGCGGCCACCAGAAGGTCGGTGGCGCGGTAATTCCATACTCCGAACGCCCTCATGCTCACAGACACTTCAAGAAAGCAATAAACGAACTGTATGGCAAACAGGTGGGATGAATATGGTAACGTAATTACAAATATGGCGCACAAACGCGAAGCGCGTGCACACGTTCGCTATGATCACTTTGCTGTTGCTTACACTTCCCCTTGCCCATGCTGATCTCGGACCCTGATTTTTTAACCTAGCACAGTTAACAAGGTTTTCTACAACTATGATCCCATGGACATCCCTGAGTCATTACAGGCAGCTATCCGGCGTTTCCGCAGCTCGCTGGATGACGAACTATACCACGTGGAACACGACACAGACATGGATGGCTTCGCGGCAGGCATAATAGCGACGGTGGCGCTGAGACGGATGGGCTACGAGGCGTACCCGTATCCAAAGGAACGATCTCGTGCTTTTGTTCCCGAGCAAGGAGCCATTTTCTTCACGGATATCGCACTGAACGGTGAGCCCGTAGATGTTGTAAACGCAGCCAACACACAGAAAAAGAACGTTTACGCAATAGATCACCACCCTTGGGAACAGGGCGTTGAAAAGAAGCTAAAAGCCTTCGTCAACCCGCACCTTCTTTCGAATATTCCAGAACCATCCCAGTGGAACGCGGGATTCCTGGCATTCCTGACATTCAGAGAGCACGTGATGGATTACGACTGGTTGGCAGCGATCTCTGTGTACACAGATTCGTGCATACGACCGTGGAACCAATTTCTCATTGATCGCTACGGCTACGAACGCGTGAAAAAAGCAGGAGATATGATGACTGCGTACATAGCAACCAGTCAGGACCTCAGGGACCTTGATTGGATAATACTTGACAGCCTCGGCAGCATTGACGACGTGCTCAACTATAAACCATTTATTGTGGCACAGCGCAAGTTCGAATCAGCCGTTCAGAAATACTTGGAGAATCCCAAGGCTTACTCGCATGTGTGGGACGAGAAAAGGAAGGTTGCCATACTGGAAACAAAGGAACGATATAACCAAATCAATTCAGTGGTGTCTACACGATTATCATTTCTACCAGAGTTCCGCGACTGGATTATAGTAGTTCTCGGCCAGGAGGAGGACGGAACGATCAAGGGGTCTCTCCGCTGCCAGGACTGGGAAAGAAGAGGTGTACATCTGGGTAAAATTGCATCAGAAATCGCTGAATCCCTTGGAGGTAGGGGGGGTGGTCACCCGATGGCAGCCGGAATGCGCATCCCTGCCCACAGAATTGAGAGGGTGGTCAAAAAGATAGAAGGGGCTGTAGCCCGGGCGTGAAACCCGGGATCACAGCTCACCCGAGCCGTCCCACCCGGGCCCTTGAGCACGAACGACCTTATCGGGCGTGAAAGCAACCGATATGCGTCTAAACAGGTCTTCAGATCCGTGGACAACCACTCTCTTTGCGCGTATAGACTTCAGAAAAATTATTAGCTCGTCAATGTCATCGAAGGCCACTGCGTTGCCCTCGTCTGTATTCCAGCCCTTTAACGTGGCCTCTGGAACGACATGCCAAATGGCATTGGGGATGGATGCGGTCCTGACTAGCAGCATCAGAACACCCGCAGCTCGCCGTTCACCAGCTTCTCTACGAGATCCATTACATGGTCCAGGTGTTGATGGACGATCTCCTCCGCTTCCTTCTGTACCTCTTCAATCTTGGTGTGCTCATCGGTGAGCAGAGATACGTTTACCACCTGCGGCTCGTCAATGGGCTTACCAATCTGGCTAAGGAGCTGCACGTAAACCTCTGTGACGCCAGAGACGGTCTCGTAAATATCCTTAGCGATCTGACTAGCTAGCACGTTGTAGATTTTGCCCACATGGCTGACGGGGTTCTTGCCTGCGGCCGCCTCCGTGGACATTAGGCGAGACGGCGTGATCAGACCGTTCACTCTGTTCCCACGACCCACAGACCCATCGTCTCCGGACTCCATGGATAGGCCAGTAACCGTGAGGTAGACGATGCCGCTTTCTATGTCGTCCGCCGTGTTCACGTGGATGCCTATTTTCTTCTCCGTAATGTTCTCCGCAAGGTCTCGCACAGTCTCGAAAATGGCTGCCTTCGCATCCAAATACTCCTGCACGTTACTAAGTTCAGAGTCAACCATGGCCGCTGCAATGGTGAGATCTATGTAGTCGTTCTTTCGGACAGCCATGACCTTGATGTCCTCTCCAACAGCAGGAACCTCCCGCTTGAAGTGGTCAGAGTTCAAAACACGCTCTGCTTCTAACGCGAGTGCCTCCGTCTCCGTGAGAGGTGCGTAGCCTACGCCGACAGACGTGTCGTTGGCGAGGGGTACGTCTCCCTTCTTCTGCTCAAAGAGATGTTTGAGATCCAGAGAACCCATCCCGATCTTAGACTCAACGATTACGTGATCCTCAACGTCCAGGTGCCTGAAGTTCTGCCAGAGGTAGTCTTTTGCGGCCTCTATCGCTATGCGATGAACAGGAATCCACTCGCCGTCCACGAAGCTCGTTGCACGGCCAGAGAGGAGGATGTATATGGGCTTGATAACTTCGCCACCGCCCCACATGGGCCTGGAACGCCCACCAACAACTTCCACCTGATCCGTGTTGTGATGCAAAACCGTTCCGAAGCGGTGTACATACTCTGCGCAGAGGGCGCGGCTCACTGCGTCTGCGATGCCATCTGCAACGCTGTCGGGGTGGCCAAGACCCTTGCGTTCAACGATTTCAACGGGCTGCTGCTCAACAGGAACAGCCCGTATTGGACTGACTACGATATCTCTATTCTTGCCCATCGTTTGAAAGAGAGGGGAAATGCTTAATATTGTTGTCACTCTGCAAATACGTCTTTTGTCGTTTTTCGGGGGATACGAGTTACTACTATGCCGTCAGAAGGGCTAGCAAAGATTAAGATTGCCATATCCTCGCTTGAGAGCTGGGCAAATATACGGCGCCTGCCCCACGCGTCGTAACTCTCAACGTAGCGGTCCAAGCCATATCCCGCATCTATGTGCTTCTGCACCTCGTAGCGGGTGAAAACGAGTACTTCGTCCCAGTAGTTATCGTCAAAAACCACATTCTCCACGATTTCGCCTATCATGTGTGTAAGGATGTTTACAGCATATAAAGGGTTTTCGGAACGGTTGCTTTCCGATAACCCACTAAAGTCATTTAAAAGCAATGGGACATCTGGCGTAAGTCCTACGACATTTTAGCCAAGACAAACCAGTACTATGCGGAGGTGATTATTTGAGAGGCATAATAGGAGTGGATAGACTAATCACCGTCGCAGTGGTGTCTGCACTGCTTGCTGTAGGCGCATACTACAGTTTCGCCGACGTGCAAGTGAAAAACATGCTACTATCAGGAATGGCAGTTATGGCAACTGGCTTGTGGGCACATGCCGCCCAGGGAGATGTGCTTGCCATAGCCATGCTGGGCGCAGCCATTGGCATCACGATATACTTCATTCACACGTTCAGGGATATTGTATACACCGCATTATTGATATTGCTACTCGTTGGAAGCATACAGGGCGTGCTAGTATTAACTAATGGCGCACTGCACAGATGATGTCGCTAACGCCCAATTACCCTTTGAGAATCTGGGGAAGAATCGGCAATAGCTGGCAAAGCGAACGAAGTGAGCCGGCACCACGGAGGGTTCTTTCGGAACCCCGCCATTGTGCGTCTGGTCGTAAGACCAGACCCGCG
>CAYVHT010000020.1:0-8732 GCA_964451455.1 uncultured archaeon | reverse complement strand
TACTGCCCGAAGATGTGGAAAACAGTAATGAACGTTCAAAAGGACTAGTGCACGCAGCGATAAAGGTGCGCGGGTATCTGGTGAGGGAACGGTAGTGTGCAGTTTATGCAGTGAAGTGCACAGAACAAGGAAAAATGTGCAGTAGATGGGGGTCACTGAGATTTCCTCCGAAGCAGGGAAACGAGCTCCACGTGCGGGGTATGTGGGAACATGTCCAAGCCGCGGATCTCTTCAAGACGGTAAGCAGTAGAGAGAACCTCCAGATCGCGCTTATACGTCTTCGGGTTGCAGGATACGTAAACGATGGCTTCAGGACCTTTTTCCGCAAGCCGCTGAGCAAGCCTGGGATGCAGACCGGCACGAGGCGGATCAAGGATCACCGTGTCGTAGTCGCGGAAGTCAGAGACGTCAGAATCCTTGCCCACAACAAACGTGGCGCGGTCAGAAACGCCGTTAAGCTCTGCGTTCTTTCGCGCAAGGTCCACGGAGAATGGGTTTAACTCAATGCCGGAAACCGCAAAACCACGGGTAGCGAGGTATATGGAAAAGGTGCCAACGCCGGAATAGAGGTCAAGGATCCGATTTCCACCCACGTAGTCTGCAACGATGCGCACGAGATTCTCCGCCTGGTACGTGTTGGTCTGGAAGAAAGAGTTAGGGTGAATAAGGTAAGACACGGGCCCAAGACGTTCCGTAATGTACTCCTTACCCCAGAATCGCACAGGGTCGCCATAGGAAACGTCGGAAAGAGATGAATTAACTGAATGGTATATGGAGTCGGCGGGGAAGTACGGTGTCGGGTCAGGGAGCGTTCCCTTTGCGGTAACGAGGTTTATCATAAATTCTCCCGTGTTCTTGCCTTCCCGCAGAACGATGTAGCGGAGAAAGCCCTGGTGCGTTTTCAGATCGTAGGGCTGAAGATGGTTGTCAGACATAAACTCGCGGAGGGCAGTTACCGCTTTGCTGGCGCGTGATCCAAAAACAGGGCAGTCCACTAGGTCAAAAACACGCCACCACGATCCGAACTGGCGGAAGCCGATGCCGTTGGGAGTGATAACAACGTCGATGCGGTTGCGGTGCCCGAATATGCGCGGAGATGGGAGAACAGAGATAGGGAATCTAAGAATACGTGCAAGTTTCTCCTCCTTGAAATGAATCTGGTCGGAGTACGCCATGTGCTGAAGGCGGCAGCCTCCGCAGATGCCGTAGTGCTGGCATTTAGGGGCCACACGATTCGGAGATAGAGAAACTAGCTCAAACTCCGGAACGTAAATGAAATGCCTGCGCCGATACGTTCGAATGGGTCGGACGATCTCACCGGGAAGCGTGTATGGAACGCGATACCTACCAGAAACGCCGAGCCCTTCGTCATCCAGTTGTTCAATCCGAAGTTCCAAGGGATCACCTATTTATGAACAATGGGCGAAACTGCTTTTGTGCTGATCGGAGGAATAGACGAGGCAGGACGAGGGCCAGTCATCGGGCCGATGGTCATGGTTATCGCGGTTACAGACGACAAAGGCTTGGAGAAACTAAAAAACATCGGTGTGCGCGATTCCAAGCAGATAAAGCCAGAAAGAAGGGAGCAAATGTACGATGAAATTCTCGCTGCACTGAAGGGCCATGCAGTGAGAATCATTCAACCCAGAGAGATTGATTCATATGTCGCAAGGCACAGTCTGAACGAGCTAGAGGCGATGAAGGCAGCAGACTTGATAGCAGATGTGGATCCGCGGCCAGACATCGTCTACGTGGACGCACCCGATCCGGACCCAGAGAAGTATAGAGCGAGAATAGAGCGATACCTGAAAGAACCGCCGCAGATCATCTCAGAGCACAAGGCAGACGTCAAATACCCGATTGTTTCTGCAGCGAGCATCATTGCAAAAGTCCTCCGCGATAGAGCAGTCCGGGAAATAGAAAAGGTGTGGGGAAAGTTCGGAACCGGGTACCCGCACGATGAACGAACGATCAAGCAGTTAGAAAGAATTCTTCAGGAAAAGGGAGATTTCCCAGAGTTTGTGCGTCAATCATGGAGCACGGCACGGCGAATGAAGGAACGAAGAAGACAAAGAACGTTATTGGATTTCTGAGGTACAAACATATAAATCACCCCGAGGATATATCCTCGGTGATAGAATGAGGCAGTGGACACTGTTTATTGTGGCGGTCGTGCTGTTAGCAGGCAGCGCGCACGCCGAGACGTGCCAGGATTACAACATATCCGTTCTCGGAGCGGTACAGTACTTCAACACAGCATCCCAGCTGGTGGCGACAGGGTTCATCGTGAAGAACACAGGCACGGTAGCGATCCCGCTCTCGAACTTCAAGATAGAGGTTGACGATACGTCCGGAAAAATGCTGGCCACTACGGAGGGGTACGCGTACTTTGATGTTATAAAGTTCCCAGGAGTGAAGTGGAGGACAGGTCCTGCGAAGATGCTCGTCGTTCGCGATGCGTACACAAAGGAAAACGGAGATGGAATCCTTGAACCGGGAGAAGAAGCAACTCTCGTGTACGGCTTCCAAGATCCCCGTGGTAACGGGGCGAGACTAAAGATAAACGTATTTTGGAATAATGGTGGCTGCGAGACAAACACGCCGACGCCCATAGGATATGGGCAGGACATAACCGTGAACGGCGGCCCCGCGGAGAGGGTGATACTCTGGAAGAGCGGCGGAACAGCGAAGGCAACTGTCGCAAGCATCGTGGAACTCCGGCAGATATACGTTATTACGAACGAAAAGCACCAGCCAGCGGCAGTTGGAGCATACATCGTGAAGAACGGCCCGCAAACCATGGACATTCCCTTGCAGAGCGTACAGATCACCGTGGAGTATGGAAAAAAGATGGAACTACAGTGGAACGAAGAGCACCTAACGGAAATGGTGGATGCTACCACGAATAAAGCGGAGCTCGGAAAGATATACCCAGTTTTGGATAGATCTCCTAGCATACCAAAAAACGGAGTAATTAGCACCGGCACAGCGTTCCGTGCGGCGGCAAGAATGCCTGACGACTTCAAAACAGTGACTAGCTTTAGCGTAAAGATGCGAGTAGATTTGAGCGAGCTGAATGACGGTATATTCAAGTACGGCAGCATAGAAATGTCCGGAACGGCGAAGGTCCCAAGCGGCATGCCGGGAAACGCAGTTTACGAAGTCTGGCCCGAGATGCAACTAACCGAAACATCAGCCAGTAGAATCATGGATATTGACGCCATACACGTAGTTACGGACAGCACCGGGCGCATAAACAAGATCATTGTATTCGTGCGGAACAAGGGTGACTACGCGTTTGACCCACACGACATCATGATTGTTGTGAAAAAGGATCGGAACCACAAAAACATTCTGCTGGGAAGATTTGAGGGGGATTCCCTCCAAGTGATGCCCTACAACCAGTTTGCCCAGAAAGCAACAGAGGGAATCTACTTCCTCACGTCGTATGCTACAAACGGCGTTACGATCGCTCCGGAGCACGTAGGAGCGATAGGTGTAGTGCTGGGAACTGAACGGAGTGTTGACGAAGGAGACGAACTGGGTGTATATGTGTACTTCCCGTACACTGCGGAAGCAGGAGCATTCGCAGATATCCCTGAACTAGAGCCCAACGCGGAGTACGCTGTGTTCCCAGAAGTCAGAAAGGTCGCGGAAGTAAAGCCGCTGCAGTACTCCGTCGCAATAGAGAGTGTTCAGGGCTTCGGAAGCCAAGGACAAGTGGATAGGATTATCGTAACGCTACGCAACACCGGAAGTGAGACGATAGACCTGAAAGATTTGGAATTCGAGATCCAAACAATGAATGGGAAGACATACGAAGCGTTCGACGGAAAAAACATGGGAAACGTAACAGAGGGAATGTTCCAGGCACTTGCCCCAGGAGAGATTGCCGCCATAGGCATTAACAAGGATTGGGAGTTCCTCAAAGCAGGACAGATCGAAAAAATTGGAATGGTACTGAGAAACAAGATACCAGAGGACACGCCAGTCAAGATAAGCGTCAGTGGGCCCTACGTGCCAAAGACAAGCTACGTGGGCGAAATATCTTTGGCACCACCCGTTGTGCCGCCAGTACCAGTACCCATACGCCACAGAGAGCTAAAAGTACACGTGTCCGCAAGAATGGACGGAAGAGAAACCAGAAGAATCCCAGAAGGTGCACCATTTGAGATTTGCGTGAACGCAGAAGATACAAATGAGAAGATACATGCAGTCGGATACACCCTGTTCAAAGAGGGCAAGAACTTCGGCATTGCAGCGAAGGACATCAAATACGTACCAGAGGGCGCTTCGGTGTTCAGCTGCTTTGACATTAAAGGGATGGAGGCAGGAACGTACACCATAAAGGGCTTTGCAAAGACATCAGACGGCAAAACGGCATCAGACACCGAACACATCAGCATATATGGCAGCCAACCAGCCACACCAGCAGCAAAAACCCAGAAAATCGCCGCAATAATGAACAGAATTGCTCAAAGGTTTGACCGAATTGCAAAGGTTCTCCAGAGAATGTCGGACCGCTTCGAGAGTGTGGGTATGGAAAAGAAGAGCCTTTGCTATCAAGAAGCTGCCATGATTGCTAGTTCGGAGAGTCAGTACGTCTCCACAAAGGCAACGGAAATTTCGGAGAGCGGTCAGGTCAATAGGAATGATATAATCAGCGTAATTCGAGACATCCTCAGCGCCACGGTTCAGCTGAAGAACAAAATCCGTGAGTGCGCAGGGGTGAAGGGATGAAAGGCCAGACAGAGATCATAATTGGAATAACAGTGGCAGTGGTAGTCCTCGCGGCGGTTATGGCAGCGTTTAATAGTGCGAAACCGAGCGGATTGCAGCAAACAGGACTGCAGGATGTAAATACGCCCACGGTTCACGTAAACGAGATCAACGAGGTACCCAGCACAGGAACGGAACAAACAGGCACAGGTACGATCACGTCGAGCGGTACGGAAAGAAATACCAATAGCCCGAGCTACATGGGCGACACCGAAGCAGAAGAGACCACAGACCCGGATAGTGAAATATCGGGAATAGAGGACGATCTGGGCGAACTGAACGCGCTTCTGGGGGAGTGACCTCCTCCATCTATTTTTACAATCTTCGCAGTTTCTTTTTCATCATGTGGCCGTGGAAGAAGAGAAAGGGCGATGGCAAAGACAAGGACAGCAAGAAGAACAACGAGATCAGGGAACCAGACCCAGACGAGATCATGAGAAGACAGATGGAACAAGAGTTGGACCGCATGTTCCCGGGCATGGGCAAGATGTGGAGAGAGATAGAAAAGGAACTGGAACGAACGATGCCAGAGATGGTCAAGGCAATGGAGGAACTAATGAGGGAGATGTCACAGCCGGGGCAGCCAGTAGTGGGCGGTGTACGGATAACAATTGGTCCAGACGGCGTTCCGCGCGTGGAGAAATTTGGAAATGTGAAGGTACACGTGGGTACAAAGCCAGAGGTTACAGAGTACAGGGAACCGCTAACAGACGTGTTCGAGGACGAAAGGGGTGCAACGATAACCGTGGAGCTGCCCGGCGTTGAAGAGAAAGACGTCCAAATCTTCGTGAAGGGTAACAAGGTACACATACACGCGGAGGGAGAGGGACCGTTCAAATACGATAAGGAAGTGGAATTATCATTCAGCACAGGCGTGGAGAACGCAAAAGCCCAGTTCAACAACGGAATTTTAGAAGTTCAAGTGCTTAGAGGCGACAAGAAAGAGGGTTTCGTGAAGCTCAGCGATTAACTGTGCCAAAATAACGATCAAACAGCTCCGTTTTCTTTATCTCTAGCGTTTTACCCTTTCTTCTAACGATAACCGCTCCAAGAGAACGGAGTTTATCCACGGCAGAGTCTGCACGCGATGTAATCTTTCGCAGCTCGGAGCGTGTGGCGCTACCCCTCATGGCAATGTATGCAACAACTTCTAGCTCCTTTGGAGTGAATTCGGGAACAGCAGCCAGCCTCTTGACGTAGGGGAAAACATCTGGAGCAACGTAAAGGCGAGCAGCGTTGGCAAACCGCTCCAGAATGATGGCCGAGTCGGCTTTTGAGTACGAATCCGCTATTTCAGACAAAATGGTATCAATATCCTCGGGCTGAACGCCAGCAAGGTCTGCAAGCTCTCGGTACGTCAGAGGGCGAGGCGAAAGAAAGAGCGCCGCCTCAATGATTTTCCTCGGGCTGGGCTTCATCGTTCACCACCGTTATGAAGACCTCGTCAAAGGGCCGCTCCTGCCAAATGTTTATCTTGCCTTGATTCGTCAGGTAGAGGAGCGAAAGAAGCTTACGGATGACATCAAGAGGCTCTTTTCTATCCACAATGTTTGAAAGCGTGGTGAGGCCCTCTGAGTCAAGGGTTTCTAGAACGCGCGCATAAGTATCCTCTATGTACTGGTCCACGGCGTCGCGATCCATTTCTTCAAATAGTTCTTCGAGCGGTGCCTCGTAGTCGATGATGGGCTCTGCCTTCTTCCGAGGAAGGCGCTTCTTGGCTCGCATTACCCGCTCCATGGCTACAAGCAGCTCCTCCAGGCTGACACGACGCGTGGTGATCCTTGTGGGCGGAAGGATGTCTTCAGGAGCGATGGGTTCCTGGGTATTCTCGTCTTCTGGGGCAGGAGCGTCAACAAATGTCTCTGCCATGAGAAAACCATCAAAGGGCACTTCCTCCATGGGTTCCTGCTCCACAGAATTTTCCTCTTCCAGCTCCCGGTAGTACTGGCGAAGAACGTCTGCTTTCATGTTCAAGAGAATCGCACAGGCAAGAAGGGCGTTAGCAGGGACATAAAGATTATTCTCCTGCATTTTACGGACACGATCAAGGTACTTGTGCGTTAAGTCCACCAGATCTATGTTCCAAGGATCCATGCGCTCCTTCTTAACCAAGTCAAGAAGAATACTCTTCCACTCTGGAAGTTCCACGAGGCTAACGAGATCTGGGATCTCTTCCCGCCCTTCCTGCAACGCTGCCTGCTCCACCACGCTACGTAAAGGGATTACAGATTTATAAATATGGACTGCGTATATTCTGCGATGCAACGCGTACCCACTGGTATCCCTGGTTTGGACAGTATAATACAAGGAGGCTTCCCAAAGGGTAGCACCATTCTTGTCTCTGGCGGCGCAGGTACAGGAAAGACTATTTTTGCCCTTCAGTACATATACGCGGGGGCAGCTCTCTACAATGAGCCGGGCGTTTTCGTAACGTTTGAGGAAAGCTCCAAAAACATTCTCTGGAACCTGCAGAACTTCGGCTGGGACTATGCAAGCCTGAACAAGCAGGGCTTGATGAAGATATACCGCGTGAGCATAGAGTCTCCAGAGAAGTTCGCCAGTACATGGAACGACCAAGTGGACAACATAATCACAATGGTCAAGGAGATGGGCGCGCAGCGTGTTGCTCTTGATTCTATAACTGCTCTGGGTATGATGCTCGCCGAAAAAATCACAGATAAAAACGGGGCAGAGCTGTGGATTGGAAACACGTTGGCTGTTCGCACGATGATAAAAACGCTAAGCGACAGACTCAAGGAGCTGGACGTAACGAGCATATTCACGTCTGGCACGAAGGAAGATAAGAAAACCGAGTTCTCATCCTTCGGTGTGGAGGAGTTCATCGTGGATGGTGTCATCCGCCTCTACTACATTCCGCCGAGAAGAGCGCTCTTCGTCCGCAAGATGCGGGGAACAAACCATTCCCACCGCGTGCACCCCATGACCATATCGGAGAAAGGTATTGAAGTCCACCCGAACGATGAGATCCTCTGGGAGGCGCTGAAGTAACACCTCACCCTATTTTCTTCACAAACACGTCGAAGGAAATCTGGTCCAGCCGGGCGAGCACATTACTTTTATGCTTCCACTACCATATTCTATCATGAGCGAGT
This sequence comes from uncultured archaeon, assembly GCA_964451455.1. GTDB lineage: Archaea > Iainarchaeota > Iainarchaeia > JAADDC01 > JAADDC01 > SZUA-1452. Next base: position 840 of record CAYVHT010000020.1, on the reverse strand, counting down.
CTTTGGTAGCAGAAATCCGCGAAGAGGTTAGAGCCGTTGTAAGGGAAGAACTGTCCCGATTCCTCATGGAGATCAAGCCGTTTGTAAGCGATTCTGAGGAGAATGAGATTGAAAAGAACATTGGTAAGCCTGAAGACTACAAAAAAGACGAATTCGTGGAGGTAGAATTTTGACCTGGCGGATTCTCTTCCACAAAAAGGCACTCAAGGATCTAGATTATCTCTCCGAGGAAATGCAGAGTAGAATAAAGCTTGCGCTTAGAACACTCAAGAACTCAATAACAAACGCCAGAGAGTCTGGTTTAGATATAAAGAAATTGAAGGGAGACTGGAGCGGGTTCTATCGCCTTAGAGTCGGCAACTATCGAGTGATTTTTGAGGTAGAATGGAACAAGCACAGAATACTTGTCTATAGAATCGTGGCAAGGAAGAAGGCGTATAGATGATCACAACTTCTTCACGAAAACGTCGAAGGAAATCTGGTCCAGCCGGGGGGAATAGGAGCGGATCACGCGCCTATTCATGATTTTTGCATCCCAGCCGTGGTCGTGGAAGAACCGCAGAAGTTCGTACTCCTTCTCTGTGAAGGGATCGTCGTTCGGGCCGAGGGCATACGTATGGATAACCGCGCCAGTGGGTTTTGCAGCGGTGAGGGCCACGTCGAGGAAGTCTTCGGCGAGTATGGGGGAGGGCATGAGAACACGGTCTGCTCTGTGGGGGTAGCGCTCAGGGACGACGTCACGGACATCTCCAAGGATCGGCTCGATCTTCCCCTCCGCGCGGTTAAGGCGGATGTTCTCAACGAGGAATTTGTACGCGTCGGGGTTCAGTTCAACGGCGT
>CAYVHT010000019.1:0-10940 GCA_964451455.1 uncultured archaeon | reverse complement strand
GATCACTTTGTTCTTCTACCAATTTAAACGTTTCTTTGTCTCTTTCTACTGCTATTTGGCAGCTCCGGTGGTGTAGCCAGGTCAAACATGCGGGCCTTTCGAGCCCGCGACCCGGGTTCAAATCCCGGCCGGAGCATAACCGCCACATCGGTTAACGCTGGCGCGAGGCCGGTTGCTCCGCAACCGACCACACAATGGTAGCGTTCCGCAGGGCCAGGGAATAGCCATAAATTATTTCCAAGCTAGAACATCACCCTTTATTAACTCATTTTTGCCTTTACCATACGTATCACGTTTAGGGAGGTGCTCGCTTGGGAATAAGAAAGAAGGACACATCTCGCTTCAAGAAACCCCATGCAATGCAGCGCTGGAAGTGGAGAAAGAAGAAGATGCGCCGTCTCCAGCGCAGGAGAAGAAGAGCAAGACGTTGATTTAAATTCCTCCACTACCTACTTCTTCTGTGGAGGTTCGCAAATCTTCTTTGCGTGAGTTCAAGGAGCTCGTTCTGCGCAATTTTCACCCGCGGAAGATTCGCATCCCTGGACGCTATCTCATTGGATACCCTCCAGACTCTGTCCTGGAGGAGCACGAGATCCACCGCGATCTGCATGATATCCACGGGGAGATCCCATACACGTATGTGTTTTCACCCCCATCTCCCAAATTCCACCAGCTTATGACTGCGGTGCTGCGCAAGGATCCGGAATATTTTGTGGATATCCTTCACGGGGTGAATAGGTTCGGGCAGAGAGTGCCCCGTACGGAAGTGCAGGTCTGGGGGACTGAGCGCCGTGGCAAACACAGATATTCTCTTGATTTGTATGCAACGCACGATGGGCGTAAAGGCGCGTTTCGCCTGGACTATTATATTTCTCGTAACGTTGTTTCTGGCCCAATTCTTCGCAACTATGACGACGAAGTGATCGTTTATATCCACCCTGGCGCGGTGTATTCTTCCGGTGACGAGGATTTTGACGAGCGCGTTGCCAGCATCCCCTCCGTTCAGCGCCTGCAGAAGTACCTTGCACAGAATGGCCTCCGTGTGAGTGTGGGTGACGGCACGCTTGACGTGGGTATCCAGTATTCCAAGTACAAGAATATGCACGTTGATCTTGTTCGTTCTGAGCTTCTGACACATTTCTATCGGATTTACCAACGACTGCGCGCTATGGGCTTTGTTGATCGTGCATACTAGGGTTGTGCGCGGCCCCCGTGACGCGGTTTCATCGCATATGCTCGCCGCGCGCAGCCAGGGCCGCAGAATTATGCTTGTAGAAAACGATTATAATGTGCATCAAAACAAAGAGAAAGAAAGAGGCATAAGCCCCTTCAGTGCAGGTCTATCACAGAGCCGCCCTTGATAACGCTGGGTGCTACACCCGCAACCCTGAGTGGCGTGGTGTAGGACGTCGTTATGGTGATGGACCAGTCCTGACCTGGGCCGAGCGCGCTGGGCACGTTGAAGATCAGTGCGTATGCCTCACCCTGGTCCAGGAACTCGTCGGCAGTGCCGATGATGGTGGACCTGGTCGTCCAGATGTAGAACTGGTTCGTTTCCGTGTGGGCAGTCTCGAATGCTGCGAAGTCTGCAGAGCTGTCGGTACCGTTGTAGCTGTAAACCTGGTAGACAGTACCCGCGTTTGCAGAGTACTGGATCTTTGCATCGCTGATCTTGACGGTGCTGGAACCAGGAGCAAGCTTGACGGTTATTGCCATCGTGTTGATCTCATCGTTCGCAGGTGCGTAGCCCTGGACAGAAATTGCTGTGAAGCCTGTTGTCAGGTTGCTCACGGTCTGGTCGGAAACACCAGATGCCTTGGCGCCCGCCTGGTTGGTTGCCGCCATAATCACGTAGGTGGCGACTGCGGCTGTAATCACCAAGGCAATAAAGATAACCAGCGTTCCAATTGCCTGTTGTCCTTTCATATTTTATCCCTCCGTTGTTTGGATCGCTAAAATATGATTTCCTGCTTTAAAAAACTTGATCCGCCTTGCGCTCGCTTTTTTTCACGGAATAGTGGTTACAAATCGTCATACTGCGAACGAGGAGATATCTATGACGATTCCGAACTTTGGCTCCACGCGGAACTTGATGATCTTTGACACTTCACGTTCTGTCCGCTTCCACCGCTGGACGAATATCACGTTCTTTATGTCCTCCGCGCCTGCCTCTGCCTTCATGATGAGATAGTTGTCTGCCACTTCTCTTAGCGGTTCTAGGAGCTTTGGATCCGTGCTGTCGGGATCCACGGTGAGAACTATGCTTTTGCCCTTCACGACGAGTTTTTTCAGCTTTGTCATGAATTCAAAGGCTGTCTTTTCGCTAACGCCGTTGTCCGGCTGGAGCATCGTGAGACTGTCGATGATTGTCACGTCCGTGCTGAAGAGAATGTCCGCCCGTATGAGTCGCTCGATAAGGTCTTGTTTCTTCTTCAGTCGGTGCGCGGTGGATGGGAAAACCGCGTAGAACTTGAATTGGCCGTTAAGTAAGTATGGGAGCACGTTATATCGTAGGGAGCTCATCTGTTTCATAAACTCGGGGAGGGAGAGCTCTGTAGATATGTATGTTACGCTGACTTTGTTTACAAGCAGGCCGTACACCATTCTTTGAGCCAGTATGCTCTTGCCTGAGCCGTCCCCACCCTCTATCAGGGTTATACTGCCCTCTGCTATACCACCGCCTAGCCTACGTCCCAGCTCGTCCCGTTCCAGCTCAAAAGAGTACATCTTATCCCTGCAGTTCCTTTATCTGGAGGATGTAGTCGAGACTTTTCATGTGATCCTCCGGGTCTAGCTGCGGATTCTCTTCCACCGCCGGCTCGTTTTCTACTCGTATTCCGTCAGCGTATCGCTTGAGGATGTCTGCAACCTCCTCTGATACCCAGTGTATGTCTATGTAGTATTGGAGCACCGCGGAAATCCCTTGGTGGCCCACCCGCTCTACGAGGAACTCCATCCAGTCAATGACGGTCTGTATAACCTTTGGATTTGTCTGATCAATTTCTGGGAGGACCACGTCTTCTTCTTTGGCTGGTGTGGGCGCGGGGATCGCGACAGGTGCCTCAGCCTTTGGTTTCGGTGCAACAGCCCTTTTTTCGTCCTCGTCCAAGAACGGGTTTGTCTGGTTTGTTAACAACTCATATACAGACGCCAGCTGGCTCATGTTTTGCTCGAGGGCGTCCATCTTCTCGGTGATGCTCTTGAGTGTTCCCCTTATTGCATTCACAGAGTCCTTCAGCTTTTCCACTTCTTTTTGGAGATCATCTATTACAACTGCAGCATCCTTTCCTCCCGCGGTCTGGCTAGCTGCTGCCTGCTGTGCCATGACGGGGGCTGCGGGCTGAATCGCGGGTTTTATTGCAGGAGCATTTGTTTGTGGCTTTTTTCCTCCACCGAACAGGTTCTCAAACATCTTATATCACCTCACACCACTTTCACGAGCCCTGCCTGGGACAGGGGTGGGATCACAAGGTCCATGGGCGCAGACCAGCCGCCCGTGACGTGCAGCTCCACATGAATGTGGTCGCTGGAGTGGGCAGGCACTGGCAGAGCGTAGAGTATGTATGCAGTCTGGCCATCTGAAAGGGTACTCACGTCGTCTTTTCCGTTACAGTATTCCCATATTGCCGTGAATCGAGACGGGTCGCGATGGTTAATCATGTATTCCACAGTAACTGGGCTTGGAAGGCTGTTGAAATCAATGTTGTATACGGGCGATATGAACGGAGCCACTTCCAGCCAGTTATATGTTCCAAGGTTTGTCATTATGTTGTACGCCGTTGCGCTGCACGCTCCGGTTACGTGGGCTGTTAGATTTGCCGCTTTCGTAGGAGCATCGCTTCCAAATGTGCTGGTGGCGTATTGGATCAAGGATGCATTCGTGTTGATCACGTCGGTGATCTTTGTAAATGTGACACCCGGGATTGCTACGTCGCTAGACGAGTAGGAGAGAATCACTTTCTTCAGGTCTATGTCCTGTGCGCCCACGGCTGGCGAGACGTGGAAGAGTAGGTAATATGCAGCGTAATCTCCTGTGTTGTTTTCTTTATAGACTACCGCCTGAACGTCCATTATCTGCACGTTTGATGCCATTCGCTGCTGTGCCTGCCTGTTGGCCAGAAGTGCTTGGCCCCTCAGCGAGTCCGTTATTTGGAGAAGCACGATTGCCACAACTACCGCGGCGAGGATAATTGAAATCAGTATGATGATCGTGCCGATCCCTGTCTGCCCACGCACGCTAAAAACACGCTTCTCTTCGTTTTAAACCTAACACTGGCACCACTATCTTTTTTACAACCGTGGAGTGGTTACGGAGCGATTTTTGGAGCTGCAGCACCCGCTATGCTCTCGGCAGATGGGAAAAGCATCTGGACGATCCCCTTTGTCATGAAGTACACGATTACGAGTCCGATTATGAGAATGATGTAGTGCTTTGTGGATCCGCTTAACAGGCCCCCGTCCAGTATTTTTATGGTGATTGCGATGATTGCTGCCTCTGCTGCAAATACATAAACCATAAATCCGACCAGTGGTGTTATATCTACAGTGAGGTTGAACAGTCCGCCCAGATAGTTGCCCACCTGTCCCTGTAGTCCGCTGAAAACTGCGGCGAACATTGAGAACATCTGTGCCAGCGCCATGACTGCTATAAACACCCCGAGAGCTACACCCCAATATGTACCATACATGATGCCCTTTGCACCGCCCGCTATCTGCAGCCTAAGTTTCCTCGAGTCCATGATCGCGTGCATTTGATCTCCTATTATCTCTCCTGTCTTTTTTGGGTCTGCACCAAGGTATAATGCTCGTATGAACATTTCATTGAATTTTGCTATCATCGCCGAGCCCAGTTCTCGTGAGAATAGATCAAATGCGTGGAATACTTGGCGCGTGATTGCAAGACGGCGATATAGCCGGTCCATTGCTTCATTCATTCCCTTATAGATGTGCCTGCGCAGGCGCTTGAGTACTGGGGTGATTGCACCTTCCCGAATTGCAACGAGGTCGCCAAAGGTGCGTATGAATGGAATGTATGTCTCCTCCCTCGTTCGTATGATGCTCTCTGCCTGGGACGCGATATATGCTGGAACCACGAGAGGGATTGCTGAAAGCGCTACCTGCCAGATAGGGTCTACTTGGAGAATGTATAGAATGACAAAGGCGAGTAGAGACGCTATGACGCCAATCCACGCGGCCACCACTGCCATGAAGTGCTCCTGGCTTCCCTTGGTGAACGGCGGTACGAAGTCGTCTATCGGGACGGATGTCCTAGAGAGGGCTAGTAGAAGCGCATCTACGAATAGGAGAACCACTGCGGTCCCTATCTCTATCATCTCGTTGCTTATTGGGAAGAAGAGCGGTAGCATCACTGCGAAGGCAAGGAGGAACGCAACTGCAACGAAGAGTGCGGAGAACAGCTCTGCAACGGTTGTGATCTTATACGCTGCTTGCTGGTACTGCGTCTGCATATCGCGCATAATGTCGCCGTACTGGTTCTTAAAGAACGTTTCTATGTCCTCTCCGTACTCTACTACTTGCGATAGCCTTGCAAGGAAGTTGGAGAATAGTGGGGACGGTGTGGTATCTGCTACCACTTTGCAGGCCCTCGCGTAGCCCAATTTCCAGTCCTTCGCCAAGTGGTATAGTCGCTTCATCTCCTTTGATATCTCTCCATACTCTTCTGTATCTGCTAGCGCCTTGAAGAACTCCTCGTAGTTGCTTTTGGATGTGGTCATGGCACCGAGGTATGCCATGAATACGGGGAAGTTTCTCTCTATGTTCTCCTTCTTTACGATTGCTGGGACCGTTACGAAGGCAAGCGCGACAATTGCAGCGCCTATGATGTTGATTATGAAAAGTGCTGGAAGCGCAGATGCACCTATGTAGCCAAGGGATACGAATGGATACTCCAGTATGGCGAAGAATGCTAGGGCGCCCACGAATACGATTCCGAGGTATGTTATGAGCTGGGAGATCGTGTTTGCCCCTAGTATGTGCACGTACTTCTCTATGTTCACTGCCATGACTCTACCTCCACTTTAAAGGGTAACCCTTCTAATCCGAACTCCGTATAGCGCCGTATGAGCTCATATACCTTGAAGTAATCAAATATGTTGCGTCTGACCATTTCGCGGATCACTGAGGCGCGCACCTCTAGTTCGTGATAAACCTCTTCTTTCGTGTACCCTAAAGTCTTTGCCACGAGCTCTTCTAGCACGTAGGAGTTATACCACGCGCGGAACGTGTGCTTGTCGTTCACGGGATCCCACTGGAAGACGTCTCGCGTCACTATAGATCGCGACGGAGCGTGGTAGCGCTCTATTTCGCTTATGTTGATCATTCTGCGCACTGCTTTTCCTTCCCTGGCAACGGACTGCTGGATGGCCAAGATGTTCATGTTTGGGATGTACTCCTTGGGCACGTTTATTGGTGGGCCAGAAATCCTACGGATAAATGAGTTCACACTACCTGCGTGGAACGTGCTCATGACGGGGTGTCCAGTCTGCATTGCCTGGAATGCTACGTAACCTTCTTGGCCTCTAATCTCACCTACAATGATGTAGTCGGGACGTGCGCGCAGCGCAGCCTTTAGCAGGTCAAACATCTCTGCTTTACCCTCTGCCGTTACTGTTCTCTCCCAGTTCTTGTGGGGGACATATATTTCCGGCGTGTCTTCTACAGAGTATATTCTGCTACGCGGATCAATGAACGCAGTTATTGCTTTCAAGGTTGTTGTTTTTCCTGCAGCCGTTTCGCCAGATACGAAGATGGATGCGCCCGCAGCTATTGCAAGCCAGAAGTATGCAGCTTCTAGTGGTGATATTGTATTCCACTTTATGAGCTGGGTAATGGAAATGGGAATCTTCGTGAACTTACGTATGGTGAATGATGAGCCGCGTATAGAGACATCTCGGGAGTATATGACGTTAAGACGACTTCCATCTTCCAGCGCGGCGTCCACAATTGGCTTTACTTCTGATGCTGGCCTGTTCAGTAGCTCCGTCATACGGTATATGAAGTCCTCTAGTTCATCCTCGTCCTCGAAGCGTACGTTAGTCTCCATGGACCCGAAGATCTTGTGCACGATCCACATGTAGTTCGTTCCGACGCAGGAGATGTCCTCTATGTATGGATCACGCATGAAAGGCTCTATTGTAGAGTATTGGGCCAATTCACGTATCACTAGCTCTCTAATCTTTTTGAACTTGCTTGGTGGAATGTAGATTTTGTCAAAAACGAGCTTGTATATTGCAGCGTACTCATTCTCATCGTGTAGGGTCATTTCGTCTGTCAGGCGGATAAGCGTGGATATGAACTCGTCCTTATCCTTCGGGACGTGCTCTATGATAGAAACGCGCTTAAGTATGCGCTTGTATAACTCCCTAAAGAGTTGCAGGTCCTCTTCAGTGTAGTCCGGCCCTATAACGATGTATTTTGGCTCCTCGCCTGGCGGTTTCTTGATGTGGATGTAATATGGATCTCCAACAGGATATATTATGTTAATCTCATCCATGCGCTTTATTTTCATATCGTAGGAGAGCTCCTGGTAATATTCCGGTTCCTTCCACTCTTTGCGCAGCTTCTCTACGTACGAACGCAGATGTGGGTTCTTTGCCATTGCTTCTTGTAGTGTCTTTGCCATCACAACTCCTCCAATGGGAATGGGAGCCCGTCAACACCGAAGTAGTAATATCCCCGAACCGCGTTCCACACGTCGCGGTAGTGGGTAATCTCTCTTCTTACCATCTCTTCCATGATCTTCGCGCGCTTGTCTAGCTCCTGGTATATATCTCTGGGGTCCGCATAACCCTGAAAGAGGGCTATCTTCTTCTCTAGAATGTATGAGTTGAACCTACCAACGAATTGGATCTTATCGTCTATGGGATCCCATCTAAAGACTTCCCTTGTCATGATGCCCTTTCCTTCTACATATCCCTCTATCTCATGAACGCTCACAGCTCTTCTGATCATCCTGTCTCCGCGCCGAAACGCTCTCTGGATCACAACGATGTTCAGGTTTGTTAGGTAGGGCTGGGGCACGCTGATGGGCGGCCCTGTCAGACGCTGGATGATTTTCTTTATGTTGCCACCGTGGAATGTGGATACTGTTGGGTGTCCTGTCTGCATTGCCTGGAACGCAATATATCCTTCTTTCCCACGGATCTCACCTACAATGATGTAGTTCGGACGCGAACGCAGAGCTGCCTTGAGAAGATCGAACATCGTGGCCCTTTCTTCGTGGGAAACCGTGGCTTGCCAGTTTGCATGGGGCACGTATACCTCAGGCGTGTCCTCCACGGAGTATACCTTTGCATCCGGCTTTATGAATACTGCGGCTGCTCGCATAGTTGTAGTCTTTCCTGCGGCGGTGGGACCACAGAAGAATATGCTCATGCCGTTTTCCAGGGCGAGCCAGAGGTATGCGGCCAGCTCTGGAGATATTGTGCCCATCCTAATGAGCTCCGTTATGCTCGTTGGGTCCTTCTCCACGAGACGCATTGCTATGGCAGTCCCATTTTTGCTGACTTCTCTCCCGTAGACTATGTTTACACGCGTTTTTGTTTCTGGAATTATGCCGTCCACGATCGGTTTTGCAGTGGATACGCGCTTGTTCATGCGGATTCCGATGTCAAATGCGAATCTATCTAGGTCTTTTTCAGTAGGGAATCGCACATTTGTTCTCATGTTATGCCAGACCTTGTGAACGACGTACGTCTCTAGCTCTGCGTTACGCACGTCCTCCAGATACTCATCGTAAAAGAACACGTCCCATATGCCGAATCCAATGACGTTCTTTTTCACGTAGTAGAATATAGTGTCAAAGAGGCTCCTGTCGATTTTTAACATATCGAATGCTTCTTCTGTGAGCGATCTGAGGGTTTCCTCGTTGGGTTCTGCCTTTTCTGCGTATCCTGCGAGGTATGTTATCTTTCTCATGACGTCTTCATAGAGTTTTTTTGTGGTTTCGTCCATTTTCGGTTCGATAACATCATATATGAGCTCTCCTGTGTTTCTATCTCTGTGGACATGGACGAAGATGCGCTCATGAACGGGATATATGATGTTGGGGTCTTCTATATCTGCCATGTCTCTCGTGAGCGTCTTGTAAAACCGAGGTCTCCCGAGAATTCTTGTGATCTTATCCACGTGCTCCCGCAGATGCGGATTCTTCTGGAGCAATTCGGTTACTTCTGCGGGAGACATGGGCTTGCCCGGCATCAGTAGATAATGAGTGCCTGATAATAAAAACCCTACACGGATATGTTCATTACAGTAGCGTCTGTAAACGTGGGAAGCTTCGTCTTTATCACGTATGTTCCGCCGCCCTGTACAGAAATCGTAATTCTTATGGGTTCTCCGCTTGATAGAGGATGGTCCTCGTTTACGTAGACAATAAGGACTGTTTGGCCAGGATACACAAGGTAGTCCTCATTTTTCCCATCGCACTGCAGCCAGACACACGTAAAGTGCTGACCATCTCGCATGGCATTGTAGTCTACGTCTCCAGCCATGTTGCTGTTTGACGGGTACGGGCTCGTGGTGTCGCAGGCGTTATCTCCAAAGATATCGTCTCCATCAGCATCTATGTACTTCGCGAAGTAGACTCCATTGGTGGTTTCTATAGTGAGCATGGTCTTTCGCAGATCTACCACGGAGCCGTAGTCTGGCACTCGCGCTCGGATCCACAGTGCTATGGCCTTTTTGTACGTGGGAGATTGCATATTCTGGTCGATGTATATGTACATACTATCTGCTACCAATCGTTTTCCTATGTTGTTTTGGGATTCTTGGCTCGCACCTTGTGCCTGCTCTTTTGCCACGTTTGTTGCTTGAATAATTATAACCGCGGCGATAGTGGCGACAAGAATGATGACTATGAAGATGATTAGGGTCGCGATGCCCATATCGCCGCGTCGCACGGTAAAATCAGCCGCTCCTCCTATTTAAAAACTCCGAAAAACGCTTGTTCCTCTTTGGTGGTAACAGGCAGGCCTTTTAAAGCGTTCGGACCGTTCTTAATTCTACCTGATAGCGGGGTGGAGCAGCCTGGAGTGCTCGCCGGGCTCATAACCCGGAGGTCGGAGGTTCAAATCCTCCCCCCGCTACTACCTTTCTGGTTCTATCTCAGCAACCGTTGGAACGTGATCGGAGGCGTAGGTGTCGTAGTAAATGTACGCTTTCTTCAGCCAGTGCTTGACCTCATCCGGTATGAGGATATAGTCAATACGCCAGCCGATGTTCTTCTCTCGCGCCCTGAAACGGTAAGACCACCAGGTGTACTGATCGGAGACGTCTGGATTGAGGAAACGCCACGTATCGATCCAGCCTTTCTTCAGGAATGCGTCTATCCACTCGCGCTCTTCCTTCGTAAATCCTGCGTTGCCTTCGTTCTGCTTCGGCCGTGCTATGTCCTTCTCCGTGTGCGCCACGTTGAAGTCTCCCATGAGGATGACAGGTTTCTTTCTTCTGAGTTTCTCCACATACTCCTCAATTGCTCTATTGAATTCCAGCTTGAACGGGAGACGTTGAAGTTCTCTCTGTGAGTGCGGGAAGTATGCGTTCACGAGATAGAACTCTGGATACTCAAGGGTTATGACTCTGCCTTCTTTATCAAACTCTTCCTTCCCGATGCCGTACGTGACGTTCTCTGGTTTTATACGCGTGAGGACTGCTGTTCCCGCATATCCCTTTCGTTCTGCAGGAAACCAGTACCATCTGTAGCCCGTTAGATCTAGGGGGATTTCGGGAGGATCGTCCGCCTTTATCTCTTGGATCCCAAGGATATCTGGCTTCAAATTTCTAACCACGTCCCAGAAGCCCTTTCTAACGGCGGCGCGGATACCATTCACGTTCCAGGAGGCGATGCGCATATTCCTATTTTGCACACTCCTCCTTTAAGTGTGGCAGGTACTTGAGAAGAACGTCCTTGTGCAGTTCCC
>CAYVHT010000018.1:0-12086 GCA_964451455.1 uncultured archaeon | reverse complement strand
AATGGGCAGAGGACTGGAAGAAAATCCTGGAGAAGAAGGGGCATCCCGCTGTATTCATCTCTGCGAAGAAGCGCTGGGGCACAAGGATCCTAAGAAACAAGATAAAAGACGTAGCTCCGAAGTTCCCGGTGCTCGTAGGCGTTTTTGGGTATGCAAATGTGGGAAAATCGTCGCTAATAAACATTCTGAAGGGAAAAACGGCGGCGCAGGCAGCACCCATACCGGGATGGACAAAGGGAGAGCAAATTGTGAAAATTTCAAGGAAGATATACCTAATTGACTCGCCTGGGATCATACCCATGCGGGACCCAACGAAACTGGTACTCATAGGCTCCTACGACCCACACAGAATGGACGACCCGGAGTTAGCTGGGACCGTACTCATACGTATGTTGCACCAGATGGATCCCGAATCTTTCCCGCCATCGCTGGATGAGTACGCAGAGCAGAAGAAGTTCCTGCTCAAAGGAGGCATTCCTGACACGCATAGAGCAGCAGTGGACCTATTAACAAAGTGGCAAAAAGGAAAGATTGTTCCAAAGAGCACAGACTGGCTGAAACGAGTGGAAGAAGAGATAAAAGGGCTTGAAGAAATTGAAAACAAATAAAAAAACAAATTATACATAATTACACTATGAAGTACGAATACCCTCACGAAGCGGGAAAAACGTTCTCCACGATCGAAAAGAAGGAGCGATATAAGTACCTAGGCAAGGAAGTCATAGACGTCGGCGCGCCAGGTTTGGACAGCATCCCTGAATTCTACGGAATAGCCAACGCAATATGGAAGGATTGGAAAGATGGAAACATAGACACGAAGACCGCTCTAAGACGCCTCGCGCTCCTCAAGCTCCTAACATACAAGGGCAAAAATAAGAAGATTCAGGACATTCCTGACCACGAACTAGAGGCCGTCAGGGCGTTCATAGACTACGTGCGGGCAGTGATAAAGAGCGGTAGCATAGAGCGAGGAGAACCGGAAGAGCAGAGATCAGAATAATACTTCCTGTTTACCCAGAATCACGTCCAAGCTCGTTGTCAGCCGCTTAACATCCTCTAAACGTATCCCATAGTGCTTTTCCTTGGGCTCCAAGTAGGTGATGGGGACAAAAAACCAGCCTTCCCTTGGATACTTCCATGCAATGAAAACAGGTGTGTTGGCCCTTTCTGACCACTCCACCATCTTCTCGTACTGCTCATGTCGGACGAAAAGGACATCCTTGCTCCATGCCTTACACTCAAAGGCGACAGCACGCCCATTTATTATAGCCACAACGTCCGGCGAGTACGAGTTGCCGGAGCCTGCAGAACGGACGACTGCCGCGCCCTTAGACCAAAGGAGCCGCATTAGCTCCCTCTCTGCGTTGGCACCCTTTCTGTACCCCACGAAGTAAATACGTCTCTGCCCTTAAAAGCATCGTCAGTTGTCGTGGACACCGTCCAAGATTTAATAATATATTCTCCCGAAGTAATAGTAGCTGCGCCTGGGTGGCCGCTCGACAAACCATGAAAAGCGGTCAACAAGGCGCAGTACACTCCCTCATCACTCACGGTGTTCATCATGCTCACCACATCACAAGAGCGTATCATAGAAATTATTAGAGAGTATTCTGAAGACGCTCCCATCGTTGTAGAAGGTACAAAGGACGTGGCAGCGCTAAACAACTTAGGAATTTTTGAAGTGGTGAGTGTGAACGCAAAGGGCGGACCAGTAGGCACCGTTGAGTTCTTGGAAGAGAGGAGAGTAAAGGAGATCATCATACTCACGGACTACGACAGGCGCGGGGAACAGCTCTACGCACGCATAAGAGAGCTGGCGATCTCCGCAGGAATAGCCGTGAACGACGTATTGCGCAAAAAACTTCGCGAGGCAACGCACGTGAAATACATCGAGGACCTCGCAAGGATATTGGGAAAAGAAAGGGGTGAGTGCATTGGGTAAAATTTACATAGATTCCGTGAAGTACCAGATTCATGCAAACATCGAAGTGAACGGGCTTGTAGACAAGCCAGACGTCATTGGAGCTATTTTTGGACAGACAGAGGGGCTGCTCGGCGACGAGCTGGAGATGAGAGAGCTCCAAAAGACTGGAAGAATCGGAAGAATTGAGGCAGAACTTGAACACAAGAACGGAAAAACAATAGGAAAGATCATCGTTCCCTCTGGGCTAGGAATGGTGGAAACAGCCATTGTGGCCGCAGCGTTGGAGACAGTAGACCGCGTCGGCCCGTATGACGCAAAAATAACTGTGGAAAAGATAGAGGACACAAGAGATGCAAAGAGACGCTATCTCATAGACCGCGCAAAGGAGCTCCTGAGCAAGATGCTCGCAGAGGAGATCCCAGACACAAAGGACGTCATAGAGAAGGTAAAAAGCGAGCTGCGCATAAGCGATGTCCGGCAATACGGCAGAGACAAGCTACCTGCGGGGCCAGATATCGATGAGTCGGAGGAAATCATCATTGTAGAAGGCAGAGCAGACGTGCTGAACCTGCTCAAGCACGGCATAAAGAACGTTATCGCCATTGGAGGTAACAGGATACCAAAAACAATTGTTGAGCTGGCAAAGAGAAAGACGACGACACTCTTCGTGGACGGCGACCGCGGTGGCGACCTCATCATCCGCGAGATGCTCCAGAAGGCAGACATAGACTACATAACAAAAGCGCCAGATGGCAAAGAGGTAGAAGAACTAACGCAGAAGGAGATCCTAAAGGCACTTCGCCGCAAGATCCCAGCAGACGAGTACGCTGAGCACGTTGGGCTTAAGAAGGCAGAAGCGAAGATGAGAGCGCAGATGACCAAGGAAGAAAAGGCTGCGGCAAAGAAAGAAGAAGCTCCAGTACCACCCGTCCCACAGGAGTACCTGAAGATGTTCGACGAGCTCAAGGGATCACTGACAGCAAGAGTACTTGACGAAAGCGGCAATATAATAGCAGAGGTGCCCGTAAGGGAGATCTGGAAAAAACTCAAGGAAGTTGAGGGGGCTCATGCCATAATCATGGATGGGATAGTAACACAGAGACTCGTGGATGCAGCCGCAGCGAAAAACGTCAAATACCTCATCGGTGTAAAGAAAACAAAGCTTGAGAACGTCCCAGAAGGGCTTATTATTTACGCGGGGTAGCCTCTCCCGCCTTCACAACTATTCTTTTTCCGTTCACCACAGCATCGCAAAGCTTCGCCCTCGCGGAGCGAACGAGACGCCACACAGTCGTCTTTGAAACACCCAAACGCTGCGCGGCGCCATCCAGGTCAAGACCAAGAAGATCCACTAGCCGCATAGCCTCCAGTTCCCTGAAATCTAAGAAAACGAACTCAGTAGCATCTGCCGTGTAGAACTCTCTGGGCACATAGTTCCACGCCACGCGCACGGGTTTTCTCGGTCTCCCCCTATTCACGTAACTACTTGTTCTCTGCCCTATATATTCCTGACACTCTGGCACCGGAGGGCACGTCTGAATACACCACAGAACCTGGAAAGATCCACGCCCCTGGACCCACACGGACTCCCGGCATGATGGATGTGTGAACACCAGTCTTCGCATAATCGCCCACAAAACTACCCAGCTTGCGGGAAACTCCGCGTACAGGCCGATCATCAAAACGCAAATTAGCAGTAATTGTCCCGGCACCGAAATTCACGCCTTTACCTAGCACAGAATCACCCACATATGAAAGATGTGCTACGTGAGCACCGGCCATGAGCACGGAATCCTTTACCTCCACTGCATTACCCACGCGAGCGCCTCTGCCAATTGCAGAATACTTTCGGATGTAAGAATGCGGCCCAACAACTGCACCAGGGCCAATGTACGCCGGTCCCCCCACGTAAACGCTTCCACGAATCTCCGCATCTTCCGCAACGAAAACTTTGCCCTTGAAGGTGGCATGAGGAGAGACGTCACCGTCCTGTTGATCTGGAATAGTAGCAAGAACGCGGCGGGTGGCGGTGAGTAGGTCCCACGGTCGTCCCACGTCCAGCCAGCGGTCAGAGGGGATGACAACAGCACCAAGATCAAGACTTGGAAGAACGTCTGTTATCTCATACTCGCCGCGAGAAGACGGAGATAGCCCGTGCAAATGCTCAAAGACAGAATCGTTGAGGCGATACGCTCCGCCATTTATCAACGTGCCGGGCTCCTTCTCGCGAATAGTCACGAGTTTTCCACCTTCCAATACAACCGTACCATACTCTCCGTTGTGTGGCCTGTCCACTACAAGAATGGAGTTCGGTGGGAGCATTACAGAACCGCTCAAGAACAGATCTCCATTTACCACGATAAAATCATCGCCCACGTACTTCTCAGCCACCATCAGCGCGTGACCGGTTCCCTTTGGCTCTTCTTGATCCACGAAACGCGCCTTTATACCATAGGCATCTACTGCACGGATCACATCTTCCTTACGATAGTTTACAACAACACACGGTTTCTTCACCCCATTCTGGGCCAAAAAATCAAGAACGTAGTGGATCAGTGGCCTATCAAGAATCTCAATGGCTGGCTTGGCAGTGGTTTCAGTAAATGGCCAAAGGCGCGTCCCTTTCCCTGCCGCAAGAACTACTGCATCGCACTTCATAGAAAGAAGCGAGAACCAGGAAATAAAAAGGTAGTTAAAGGAAATTTTTACTGTTCAAATAAAGATTTCCTGGCCGCTTCCAGCATCATTCTCCGCTCCTCTCTGTAAACCGTTTCCCTGACCGTCTGCACGGCGTCAATGTTCGCCGATATGCTGTCAATACCCATACGCACGAGTTTGCGGACCATTGGTGGATATGAACCGGCCTGTCCGCAGATAGACGTCTCCACACCCGCGTCCTTCGCCACACCAATCACGTAGGAGATGAGGTCAAGGACTGCGGGGTGCATCTCGCTAAACAACTTCTGCACGTGGGCATTGTTGCGGTCCAGGCCCAAGGTGAGCTGCGTCAGGTCATTGGTCCCAAAGGATAGGAAATCTATGCCCACGTCGATGAAATCCTCTATACGAACGGCAGCAGCTGGCGTCTCGACCATCACGCCGAAATCCACGTCCTTATGAGGGCGCAAACCAACTTCCCTTGCCAGCTGCTTGGCTGCAACAACCTCATCCGGGCGTATGACAAAAGGCAGCATCACACCCACATTATCCAACCCTTCGCTGTGAAGCTCCTTTATGGCGCGGAATTCAGCCTGAATGAGGGCCGGCTGATCCAGAGATCTGCGGATACCGTGCCAGCCGAGCATGGGGTTGTCCTCTTCGGGCTCCTTCTCGCCGCCCTCGAGGTTTCTGAACTCATCGGTCCTCGCATCAAACGTTCTGTACCATACGGGCTTCGGATAGAACTTCTCCGCAACAGTCTTAATGCCCTTTTTCACAGCCTCAACGAGCTCATCAATCTTGTTGTTCTCAATGAACCACGCAGGATGTTTGCCCGTGGCCGTAATCATGTGCTCGGCACGGAGGAGACCCACACCGTCCGCACCAGTCTTAGCAGCCCTCTCTGCAGCGGCGGGCATGGCCACGTTGACCTTCACGAGCGTGGCGGTGATAAGCGGTGCGGAACCTGAACGAAGGACTTCCACGGGTTTCTCCGACTCCCCAGTCTTCACTCTACCCTTGTAAACCACACCGCGGGTAGCATCCACAGTAACGATCTCTCCGTCCTTGAGCACCTTCGTAGCGTTGCCAGTACCGACAACTGCGGGGATACCCAGCTCTCTTGACACTATCGCGGCGTGGCAGGTCATACCCCCCTCATCTGTAATGATGGCAGCTGCTCGGCGCATAGCCGGAACCATATCTGGCGTAGTCATTGTCGTAACGAGAATATCACCTTTCTTCACCTTGTCCAGCTCGGAAATGTCATGGACTATCTTCACAGGGCCGGTGGCAACTCCGGGAGACGCTGCAAGGCCTTTTAGAATGGGTTCAGCATCTGCATCAGACTGTTCCGATGATGAGGTGCCCTTGAACTTCCCAATGGTCGTAATATTCCTTGCCTGGACGATGTAGAGCTTGCCCTCCTCCATAGCCCACTCGATGTCTTGGGGGTGGCCGTAGTGTTTCTCAATCTGGGCACCTATCTTTGCAAGGGCTATGATCTTGTCGTCGGGAAGCTTCTGCACCTTGCGAAGGTGGGCAGGAACAGGCACCTGCTGATCGCCGCCACCAGGTTTCATGGTGATCATGATCTTCTGCTCAGCGATCTTCTTGCTCACGATCTTGAACGTCTTCTTGTCAACTATATACTCATCAGGCGTCACCATACCAGAGACCAAAGCCTCGCCCTGACCCCAGCCTGCCTCAATGATGATCTTTGGCTCGCCAGTGACCGGGTGAGCCGTGAACATGATGCCAGAGACCTCTGAGTTCACCATCTTCTGGACGACAGCAGCAAGACCCACCTTTGTGTGATCAAATCCCTGCTTCTCGCGGTAGTATGTCGCTCTTGCGGTGAACAGAGATGCCCAACACTTCTTAACGTGATCTAGAACATCGTCGTAGCCCCTGACGTATATGTACGTGTCCTGTTGACCTGCAAAAGACGCATCTGGTAGGTCCTCCGCAGTCGCTGAAGAACGGACAGCAACCCACGGCGGGTCCTTATTGGGGTCCTTTCCCACCTTTTCGGAGAGCTTTGCATAGGCATCCTTTATCGCAACGGCAATCTCAGGGAGCATGGGAGTCGAGATGATCAGATCCCGGATCTCCTTAGTAATACGCTCCAATTCGTCCGTGTCATCCACGTTAAGGCCCTTTAGCTTTTCAAGAATCTTCTCCTTTATGCCAGTCTGTTCAATGAAGTAGAAATATGCGTCCGCGGTCACAACGAACCCAGGGGGAATGGGAAAGCCTGCCCGGGTCATTTCTCCGAGGTTCGCGCCCTTGCCACCCACAAGGGCGACATCATCCTTTGTAATCTCCTCAAACCATGCTATCGTCTTCATGCAGTAAGATGGCATTTGGCTTTTTTACGTCTTATGGTGGGAGAATAGAGCAAAATAAGATAGGAGCAGCCAGTAGTAACAACTATGGAACCAGCCCGAAGAAATAGAGGATAAGCATAGTTCCGACACCTGCCATTCCAAAGAGCAACGTGACAACAAAGGTAGCGAGGAAAGGTAGCTTTATCCCGAGAAAGTAGAGGATGAGAAACGTGATGAGGCCCAGGATGGAGTTCACGATAACACGTTTCAGAAAGAATATGAGAAAGATTGCTAGCGCTACGAGCCCGATACCTGCGAACAAGATGATGGGATCCACGTGAACAAGTGAAGAAGCGCCCTTTGCAACTTCAGTGGCAGCCACGTTCAGATCGACGGCCATGTAGTAAAATGATGCACTCCTTTTTCAAGACTACACTGCCAATGAGTTACATGTTTTCAGATATGGACCGCAAGGTTGGACTTGCACTTTACAAAGGCCCAAAGACGCCCGAGGAAATAGCTGAAGAGATTCATGAGGACGTCCGCGACGTCATGGATGCCCTCAAGAAGCTCATAAAGCTCAAAATAGTCGTGAAAGAGGGATATCCACCAAAGTACAGGCTAGCAGACAACATACAAGAGGCGTTAAAACCAGAGGACTGGGAATCTGTGGAGGGCATACGCATCCACGCAATCATAGAGGCGCAGAGCATAGACGAGAATGCCTTGAAGAGAGCCCTGGAACAAATCCTCAAAAAGCTTAAGAAGGAACCGGGGATACACGTGGTCCACTACGCAATACCAGAACTGGAGCGCCTGGACACAGGGGCATACTCCGGCTACGTTGAGGTGAAACTGGCGGCAGAGAGTTTTGAACCACTCATGCGCTTCCTCTTCAACTACGGGCCATCCGTCATAGAGGTTCTGGGACCTGAAAAGATTATGATAGATGCAGCAGACCTCCAAAGGGGCCTTTTAGATGCCGCAGGAATGATACAGGGCTACGTGGACTACATCAGCCAGCTAATGACAAAGAAAGAGCTAGAAGAATTCAACAAAACACTGTGGAAATCATTATACAAGTGATCACAGGCAGTTCAGCTCCGTACTATATGTAAAGGGGATCCAAATGCCCATGCCCTTTATTCCATACTCCCCAGAGATTGTAGCAACTACTGCGCCGGAGGCATTGACCTCCACCGCACCAAGGAATTGCGTAGCACTCTTATCCACTGAAGAAACGTCGTAATGCTTAGTAACGCTGCCAGCAGAAAGCACCACGTCGTTAAGATCAAGAGCAAATGAGTTGTTGTTCGTGATCTTCGGGGTGAATGTACAAACGCCAGCGTTGGAATCGTAAGACACATTCACGGAGACGGAAGGAGCTGAAATGAAGTCGCTTGGGTCCGCAACACCTACGGGGAACGTTGCAAGAACGTGATCAGCCCCGTTATAGTGTGCTATGAGCTTTGCAGTAGCCCTTGGAAACACGAAGAGCACCTTCACGGTCTTTGAGAAGGACTTGTTAGCGTCTGGGAGAATCGTAACGTTGGAAAGCAGGTTCACATCCTGGGAGACGTCTCCGCTGCTCACCACTGCGTTCAGGGAATCAAGAATGATGGGAAAGTCGTTGGGATTCTCCACGCTGCCAGAAAGCTTAACTGAGTAACCATCGGCTGCGATACCTAAATACTCTGCAGATACACGAGCCACAGGAGGGACAGGCGATAGTTTTGGAACGTTTAGGTCAAAGCTCTGAGAGATGGAATACTCCTGGCCAGACGCGGAGTACCTGCCCGCAATTGTTGCAACAACGCTTGTCACATCCGCCGGAATGCTGTACTCAAGTGAAGCACTGACATCTGAATTCTTCGATACAGAAGAAATGGGAACGTCCTGCGTGGCGCCACCCAGAGTGAGCTTAAGGGAAGAGAAGCTTATGTCAGTGCTATTCGGATTGTTTACATGCACAGCAACGCTCACAGATTTGGAACTGCCCGTGAGGTGCACATCCGAGACAGACAGGGAGAAGGAAGGATCCTTGACAAGCAAGCTCTTATCAGGAAGAGCTACGGGGAATTCAACGGACACCTCGTAGTTCTTACCGTCGGAAACGACATTACCACCGATTTTTACGCTAACAGACTGCGCACTTAGCGGAACGTTTGGCGAGAAGGAAATGGGATAGTCAGAAGGTCCCTTCACGACTGACGCGGGCAGAGGTTCCGTCTTTAAGGGCACGCCATCCACAACCAAACTAGCGGTGAGGCGAGCAATATTGTATTCAGCAGATTGTGGCAAGTGAAGCTTGCCATTAAATATTACAGTATAGCCGTTCTGGGCGCGTACGAGCTTAGCACTACCAGATAAAGATGGCAGGGCATATGGAGAAGAACCGCCCCCATTATGAGCAAAAAAGTAGTATCCACCGATTAGTAGCAACAAAATGAGCAGGAGCAGGCCCTTTGGCATGTATGGAATATGAAGAGAGGTTATTTAAATCAGCTGAGATAGCGGTAGCGCACGTATCCCGCGGCGAAGATCAGCACAAGCAGCAAGATGGCAAAAATTGCTACACTGGCACGGGACATGAAGTCAGACATCCCGCCAACGAGCGGCTTGGGAGTGACCTTAATCTCGGAAACATGGGTGTTCTGCCCTGCAGTAACTGTGATCTTATAGTCACCAGCCGCAAGCGTCGGGATCTTATACGTGTATGCCTCCCCGCCCGATAATCTAAACTCCTTCTGGTCTATGGGCACCTCTGAGCCGTTTAAAATCTTTCGCACATCAATACGCACTGCGTCTCTGCACGTGCCAATATTTCTAACGACAATATCGCCAATGACATCTCCTTCCTGCACCACGAGCTTATCTGGGGCGAGAATCGCAATGTCATCCCGGCAGTTCCTGTTCTCCGCCCCGCCTGCACGCTCATTGGAGACAAAGAGATGCATCTTGTGGTCAACACTAACGATGCCCTTCGCAGAAACCACAACCGCGTGTAGCCCGGGATGCTCAGGGGTTACGTGAAGTGTAACGGTTTTTCCCACACCCTTTGGAAGCTCGAACTCCTTTGGAGACACAGAGATGGTTTCATCTGGCGATGAAGACACTTCAATATCTATGTTTTCGTCACAGGTTCCTCCGTTCTGCACATATAGATCCACGGCAACGTTCTCCTCAAGCTTTGAGTTCACACGGTCTGGACCAGTGATCTTGACGTACGATATGCAGTGGGCCCACGGAACGTAGTATCCTCCCGTGTTCAACTCCACTATTGTATTCTGCTCGGGTGCAGGTATGTTTGCCCCTCCGCCAGAGGACGTAACGGGCGCATTTTGCTCAGGCGGAGGTGGGGGAGATGCCACGTGAAGGACGAAGGTGTTTGACTTATACGTTGCTCCAAAGACATCCTTGAGAACGACTTGCAGGGTATACTCACCTGCGGCAGAAGCTGAAACAGATGCCTGGAAGTTCCAATCAGCACCAGTGGGGATGAGGTGGGGTGGAGCGCCAGAGGGGTATGAGAAACTGTAGGAGATCGCATTAGCATCCCCTGAAACGACAACCACGGATAGTGACTGCACAGTAACTCCGTAGAACCCATTGTTGATCACATGGCCCGAGAAAGAGATTGATTGACCAATGTTTGCGTCAGCGGAAGTCGGAGCAACATCCACGACAAGATTTTTACAGTCTGAGCAGGAGAGCTCGCCTGGATCGCACACTCCGTCGCCACAGTAAACGTTCGCACGCACTAGATACACGTACTCTGTCACGGACCCTGGGACATTGATAAGAACGCCGAAATCATGGACGGCGCCCATTATATCGTAGGAGCCGATCTTTCCCAAGAACACGGGATCGTTATTTTGATCCAGGAGAACGTACGATGGGACGTTGCCGTAAAGCACAGCTTCCCTTGCACAGTAATCCTTCCCGCGCACGCTTATGTTGGCATCTTGTGAAAACGTCGCAGATGGCATACAAATATCGCAGAAATTGCCGTCAAGAAGAGAATCCAAATTTACGTCACAGCTGCTGCGTAGATCATCAAAGTTCACATCAGAATTGTCTGAAAGCGCAATATACCAGTTGTTTCTATCCGATACAGCAAGCTTATCCCCCGCGACAAGTTGGACAGATGCCGAATTGGCCTCCCTGACGACAGTGGGAGATATGGAAAAGTAACCAAACGGACCGGGGTACGTCGAGCCGCTCAAGGGGGACTGGACACTCACATCGCCGTAAACACCAGCCCACGCAGTATCAGAGGGAAGGGGGTACTGGATCAGAAGGTTTACCTCATAAACATGGCCGGGAAGAACGTTTATATCGCCAGCTGCGGCTGTGGTGAGAAGAAAAGTAACCACTGCAAAGTAGATAAGGAAATGCCGCACCGGCGCTCACCGTTTCCGTAGAACGATGAGCAGAACTATTATTAATACCAGTGCGGCGCTCACAAGCAGGTAGTTTTCACTAACCCACTCTAGAACAACGTCCTGAAGGGTCTCTTTTTCCAGTGGTAGCGTTCCGGAGATTATGTGAACAGGGAGGCCTGCGTCCTTGCCGAAACGGGCCGTGTAGTGAACCTCGGAGTTATCCAGCAGATCTGCGTCAGTCAAGAAGACCTTCGCATAGAGCTTGGCAGTCTGGCCCGCCCGAATAAGACCCTGGCGAGTCTTTACGGTCGTGGGAACACCATCAACGAGAAGGTTCTTCAGATAAACCGTCGCCCACGTAGGCACAGAACCCGTGTTTTTCACGTAGACGATAATGTGCTCCAAACGAGGAGAATAGACAATGCGTTGGACCTCAATCTTAGATGGATCGTTTATGCCTCGAACTTGAACGGGGATATTTGCGTTAAACTCAAAGTCCATCCTGTCCCTGTCCGCGCCGTAAACACCCTCTACGTATACGGTACATGCGCCGACAGGAACGGTCTCGTTCAAGTCATACTCCGCGATCGTGGCATCCTTGGCGTCCACGAAAAACGCCTTCTGGGGCGTTATCTCGGCGGAGAACCCACCGGAGCACTTGATACTTATGTCCGTGGGCATAGCATAGCCCGCAGATGATCCAATATTCCGAAGCTTCAAGAAAACCCGCCCATCGGGGACCACACTTGCAGACTCAATGCTAATAGAAACGTCCGCGGCGGGGAGGAA
>CAYVHT010000017.1:0-13170 GCA_964451455.1 uncultured archaeon | reverse complement strand
CCAAACCCTCCGCCGCGACACGGGTGATGATGAACTCAAAACCGTCGCGCATCAGTTGTCTCAAGTATCTCTTTGGCTCGAGGTGCCAGATAGGAGTATACACGCGCAGACCAACGTCTTTGGCAGCATAGTTGAACCGCACGCGCTGATAGTCCGAGGCAAGCGCGCCGACAATCACCCACTCAACCCCATATAACTCCTTGGCACGTTGGAGAACTTCCCGAAGCGCATCGAGCTCCGCATCCTCTCCAGAGCCGGCTTCAGAGATTATTGTGGGGATACCCAACGCCTCAGCGTGCGCAGTGGCGAAAATAACATTCTCGTGCTGGACTATCACTGAGTCCGGCGGCGGGGCAACGATTCCTGCAGCTTTGACGTAAAACCCCTGCCAGAGCGCCAGATGCATCGCGTATATAGAATCCTTCCCGCCAGAGATGAGGGCAATGGCTGACCGCACGAAATGAAATGAGCAAAAGATTTAATTAGACGAAATGCATGGTATGGTCGTGGAAGAAAGAGCAGTACGCTGGTTAAAACGACGAGGAGTAAATCCACACCTGGCGAGAGAAGACATACGTGAAATTAATGCCCTGAACGCCCTGGAGTTCGGCAACGTGGCATTTAACCCACAAACTGGGGAGATCAGCATACCAAGATCAAGAGAACTTGCAGCGATTATGGAAAGGGGCGCGCATGAGCACGAAATGTTCCACAGGGGCGACTTTCTGGAAAAGTTCGGGGCAACAAGAAAGACAAGGAAAGCGATACGAAAAAACTGGAACGATGCAAGAACAATGCTGGCAGAGATTGAGAAGTATGAAAGACACATTGATGAAAAGCACCCCCTGTATCGGGCCCTCGACAAGCTGACAGAAGGCGGTTACGATCCAATGGAGAGCATGCTCACCCTATGGAAAAAAGACCCACAAAAATTCAAGCAGATACTCAAGCTAGCAACGGCAGCCCACGTTATGGAAAAGCGCGGACAAGCATCAGAGAAAACGAGGAAAATAAAGGAGCTCGCCGAGAGATTCTTCAAGAGCACGCCGAAAAAAGTGCCGAAGGCGCGAAAGGTATACGACATAAGCACAGAGATCCCCGCGTATATGATAACTGCTATGCTAGAGGGAAAGAATCCCGAGAAGGGTATTGCCATTGCGCGGGCAAAGCTCGCAAGCGAAAAGTACTTTGGCGGTACGCCACAGGAGAAAATCGCGAAGAAGATGGGAAGCACGTATCTGCGCATAGCCAAGATGCTAAGAAGCAGGGGGTTAAACAACGAGCAGATCGCGCAGGCAATTATTGCAATCCACAAGAACGTGTACTCACCAGAATATGCAGAAATGCTGCTAGCAAACAGAAAAATGATGAAAACCGCAGCAGAGGCAGTAAAGATCGGTCTCTTTAAGGCAAAGGAGATTAGAACGGCGCTAGCAGCACAGGCGCTGGGCAAGATGGGCTGGCGGGAGAAGACTGAGCACTAAGCATTATTAATTCCTGCGCGTATTCATACCGTGGAACGTTGGTGGGCAGAGAACGTTAAAACAATAGAGATCGCACTAAAAACGGATGTAGAGCGAGGACTATCGCCAGAAAGCGCGAGAAGAAGGCTGGAAAAGTACGGAGAGAACAAAATTGAGACAACAAGAAAAGAGTCGCCAGTACGCCTACTTATCCGTCAATTTCAGGACCCACTTGTCTACATCCTCATCGTTGCGGCTGGATTAAGCGCGCTCCTCGGAGAAGTAACTGATTTCGTCCTTATTATGGTCATACTTATCTTCAACGGGATTCTAGGATTTGTGCAGGAGTACAAGGCAGAGCAAGCGTTGGAAGCACTGAGGCACATGACGACACCGGCAGCAAAGGTGGTAAGAGATGGTAAAACGATGAAAATCCCTGCAACAGAACTAGTCCCTGGAGATATCGTTATCATAGAGGAGGGAGACGCCGTTCCCGCAGATTTAAGGATTGTGGAAGCGCAAGGCCTAACAATCGACGAATCCCTACTAACGGGAGAATCGGTACCCGTCGTGAAGGTTGTTGAAGCCCTTGCAGAGGACACTGCACTCGCAGACAGAAAAAACATGGCGTATATGGGTAGTTTCGTTGTTCGTGGCCACGGAAAGGGAATAGTCGTTGCAACAGGTAGAAACGCTGAGATTGGCAAGATAGCCAGAGAGATAGAGAATTCCGGAGACAAAAAAACGCATCTGGAGGTGGAATTGGAAAAACTTGGAGCGTTCATAACAAAGGCCATACTGGGCATCGTCGTAGTAACTGCAATCGTGCTAATCATACACGATCCCAGTGTAAACGGCGTGGTGAACGCAGTTCTAACCGCAGTATCCCTTGCTGTGGCGGCAATACCAGAGGGTCTCCCTGCAGTGGTCACGATCACCCTTGCACTCGGCGTCCATCAGATGGCAAAAAGGAAGGCGATCGTCCGCAGGTTAAAGAGCGTGGAAACGCTGGGTAGTGTAGACGTTATCTGCACGGATAAAACAGGGACGCTGACACACAACAAGATGAGGGTGGTAGAAACATACGGCGACGAAGAGATGATGGCTGAGATCGGATTATTCTGCCACTCACTGGACGAGAGCGGATTTGGTGACCCGACAGAGGAAGCAATATTCCAATGGGCACAGAACATAGCGAAACCTGAGGGAAAGAAGATAAGCGAGATCCCCTTTGACTCGGAGAGAAAAAGGATGACTGTAATTGTGGAGAAAGGCAAAGAACAATACTCATACATGAAAGGCGCTCCAGAAATCGTCCTATCACTATGCACCATCAATCCCAGCGAGCGTAAAAAACTTGCAAAAATTGCAGATAACATGGCGGCGCGTGGGCTCCGCGTCATAGCATTTGCGTGGAAACGATATGACGGGGAAGATCCCGAAGATAAACTAACGTTCGCAGGTTTTCTGGGCCTTCTTGACCCGCCACGAGAAGATGCTGTAAGGGCGATGAAAACAGCAATGGAAGCTGGAATTCGCGTAATCATGATAACTGGAGATCATGCCAGAACTGCAGAGGCGATTGCGAAGTCCCTCGGGCTAAACGGGAGAACGATAACAGGCCAAGAGCTAGATAAGATGAGTGACGAAGAACTGGCAGAAATTGTGGACAAAGTATCGGTCTTTGCGCGAGTCTCGCCGCATCACAAACCAAGAATTGTTGAAGCATTGCAGAAAAAAGGCCATATTGTGGCCATGACCGGAGACGGCGTTAACGACGCGGTTGCACTGAAGAGGGCAGACATTGGAGTGGCAATGGGCTCAGGGACGGAGGTTGCAAAAGAAGCGGCAGATATGATACTTCTGGATGATTCCTTCGCCACGATTGTCGCAGCAATTGAGGAAGGACGGCGCATTTTCAACAACATCAAGTCCTTCGTAATATACTTGCTATCCGCAAACATGGGTGAAGTGTTTGCCATATTCACCGGCTCGGTTCTTGGCTATGTCGTGTTGAAACCGGTACAGATTCTCTGGATGAATTTACTCACAGACGGTCCGCCAGCACTGGCCATATCTGCGGACCCTGCGCCCGCGGACATCATGCGACGCCCGCCGAAGAAAAGAGGGGAAGGCCTGCTAACAGAGAGGGACAAGAAGGTTCGCATCCTGCTTTTTGGTGTAATTCTAGGGATGGGCATTCTTGGAGTGTTCGTAATAAACGCCCACGATTTTGCATTAGCACAGGGTGCTGCCCTCACGGGATTTGTCCTCCTGGAACTAGTGCGTCTGGACGTCATTCGAGATGTGCCACTGTGGAAGAATAAGTACTTGCTAGCCACGGTTGGGGCAGACATTCTGATCCAGATAGCTGCCATTTACACACCACTGGCAACATTACTTGGAATCAAGGCACTCACACTAGAAGACTGGGGCGAAATCCTCGGATTTGCAGCAATTATATACATCCTCGCAAAGGTTTTGAATGTGTAAAGACATATTTGTAACATGCGGGGAACATCGCCCTGGCTCGTAGCACTC
Organism: uncultured archaeon; assembly: GCA_964451455.1. Taxonomy (GTDB): domain Archaea; phylum Iainarchaeota; class Iainarchaeia; order JAADDC01; family JAADDC01; genus SZUA-1452. The sequence goes on along the minus strand of CAYVHT010000017.1, from coordinate 9,166 downwards.
ATAGTTATCTTCATCGGCTTCTCAATCTTCATGGTGCTGGTGACGTATGGGATGCTAGAGAAAAAAACGGGGCAGATAGCAGCCCAGCACTGCGTAGAACTCTGCCGCATCGCCCATAAGGAAGGAATTGACCTCTCGACAGGCCCATGCCTCTCAGACACGTACTTGACAGGTTGGGAAGTAAACGACTGGGTCTGCGATGTGGCACACCTGCCCCGCCAACCTGTGGACAACCTGCCACAGAACCAGTGCAAGGCGTTCAGAGAAGGGAGAGCACATCACTTCGTAGAAGTAGATGAGAACTGCAACGTAATTCGCGTCGTTTAAGTGCAGTTGCCTGAATCGCCATTCATCAGAACCCGCACACGAGTACGGTCTGTCCCCAACCAGACCTCTACGTCGTGTAAATTTCGGTCAAAGATGTTCCCATTGATCTCCACGTAGCCCAAATCACCGGCATCCAGATACTCGTCACCCCCTTTATCCTTTAGGAGACCGTACGATATGACGTTAACATCCTGCCCATCTACGTAGACGCGCGGCTGGAACTTATAAGACTGGGAAACGCCATAGACATAGATGTTCGTGTCCTTACCGTCAGAATACACCGATTCTATGCAAAATGCAGCCTGTGATGCCAGTTGCTTGGTGGCCGAGACGCCAACGTCCCCTGCCCGGTTTGTTGTAGGTATAAAGGATAGAACAACAACAGCGGAGAGAACGAGAGCGGCAGTAAAGAGCATCAGCTCGGATACAGCATTCACGGCAGCACCACCGTGTATGGATCCGTTGCCACGCCGTTCCCCGCCACTACCTTCACGCTCCACGACCCAGATGAGTACGGCCAAGGCGTGTTCACATCAAGTAGTTCCGTTGGTCCTAGGACGTAGTCGCCAGATGTGTCCGTGCAAACTACAGTCCCGTCGTTACAGCTCCCCACATACTTTCCATCTATGAAAAGATCCATGCTATTTACATCAAGGTTGGTACGACCAGTATTCTTCACGTAAACCCAAAGGTAGTTGCCGTCCGCGCCACCGTCAACTATATCTATTATCGTCTCCGTCTTATTCACCGTTTGGGCAGCCTTCTGCTCCATAGCAGTCTGAACGTTCTGAAGCATAACCGTAATGGCTGAAACGGCAAGAGCCACTGCTATCAGGGCGCCTATGAAGAATATGAGGTTGGAAATGACATTCGTGAAACCGCGCACCATTAACTTAACACCTCCGCCTATTTATTACTTCCCTCTGAATACGCCTCAACAGGCCGCAAATCTACAGAGACGCCAGGATCGTTCTTTCGGATGAGGAGGTGGCCAGGATAGTATGGCGAGACAAAGTAGTCCTCATCGCATATCTCCTGAACCTGGGACGCCGCGAGGACGCGAGAGAATATCATAATTTCGTCGATTTTGCCCACAAAGGCCTGAGATGATTGAAAACCACCGGCAACACTGTCCTGTTCCTGCCCTACGACGAAAGCACCACCATCAACAACAGAGTAGCCTGTGGCGAGGTCTGTTCCAGAGTACGCTAGACTTCCATCCTTATAGAGGTGCGTATAACCATCTACATTCCAGTCCACTGTAATTTGGTGTATCACGCCGTCGTTAGCAGACACGCCAGTCTGCCTATATGTGTATCCTGTGGTTGCACGATAGATGCGAAAGTTCTGGTAATTGTAGAGGGTAAACTCATTGTCGTGAGGGTTTGAACCCGTAGCGTAGGATAGTGGCGTTCCGCTATTTGCAGTGTCGTTGGTCTCCATCCAGAATATCACAGTAATGGCGTTGGAGGGGAACCCATTGAATGGATTAGCGATCAGATAGCTGTCCGTTCCGCCATCCAAATATATTCCGGATCCTCTGTAGCCAGCAACCCATGTAGCACCATAGACGTTCATATCGTGACCGTTCCCACTAACATCGTGGGTAATACCACCAGAATTTTCGTCAAGGGGCCAGTACGCTACGAGATCGGGAATATCATCAAGAAACACGTCAGAAGGAGAATACGATGGAGTAGAAGAGCAACCATAGTAGAGGAAAACGTAGTTAGAATCGTTGGCGGGGAGATCCACGCGAACCCATACCCGGGAATTGCCAGAAACGTTCCAGTACTCCGTCCAGAATGGAATCTCCGTCAGACCGTCGGGCCCAGTAACCAAAATGTTTGTAGAAGTGGTGCGAGCATAATCAAAATTCGCGTCCAAATCTACAGGTACTTGGAACGACGGAAGCGGAGAGGAAGACGGGTTGCGAATAAGGACAAGACGGCGGTAGCGGCAGCCAGGATGCCAGTTGTTCAGCTCTGAAGCAAAGCTCAAGACGCCATACCTGCCAACACTAACGGAAATGCGGTATGGGTAGAATGGAACGGCTGCGACAACGTTGAACTCCTCGCCAGGAAGAAGCTTTCCATCTGGTGTGGACTCAACACAGTTCAGCTCGCCGCAGTGCCCCAGGAGAACCCCATCAGCCAGAACATAAATAGTATTCAGCTCAACTGCCTCAGAACCATTTTTAAGAACGAGTAGGAGTGTATTTGAGTCCTTGTTCCAATCGTAGGAGACCAGCTGGACGATATAGCGTGTTCTTTGCTGCGCAACGTAATCAACGAACTGCTTCGCCTGGGCGACGCTCGCGGAAACACGAATATTCTGAGCGAGAATCACAGAGAGTGCTGAGGCTAGAACAACAAAGAGAACCAAAGATGCAATGACCGTGGCGTAGCCCCTCACGAAAGAAGATGGGCGAGCGTGAATAAAAAGGTGGGAGACGTTCTGTTACCATGGCATGGAAGGAAATTGCGGAAGACGTGCTAGTAATGACTGGCTCACCAAACACGGGGCTCATAGCAAACAACGGAATTGCATTTGTGGTGGATCCGGGCTACGGAGAGGGGCGGGCGAAGGGGATACATAAGAAGATCGATTCCCTCGGGATCGCACGCCGGTTTGCACTATTAACTCACGGACACGTGGACCACATCGCAGAATGCAAAGGGTTTGAACGCGCCTTTGCTCACCGCTGGTGCGTAGGGCTGACAGAAAGTGCAACACTGAGAAATGTATTGGAGTTCGGCGTGAACACAACTAGGGGCTTCACGTTCATCGCGGGGGACTCCGTACCCGTAACAGACGAAATCTGGTGGGGAGACGAAATCCTCGGAATAAAGGCGATGAATACCCACGGCCACACGCCTGGACACACAGCCTTCGCGTATAAAAACGTGATTTTCGCGGGTGATGCAGTTTTCGGAGACAAACTGCTGGAAAAGGTGAAGATACTATATCACACAGACGTCTTCGAGGCTGAAAATACGCTAGAACGGCTGAAAGAACAGATAAAAGGCGATACAATACTAATCCCGGGGCACGGGCCCATCGTGGATGGAGAAAATGCAATAGAGCTCATAGAAAAGAACATCGCGGCCATTGAACAGATGAAAAAAGACCTCTGGGATGCTACAAAAGAAGGGGGTACGTTGGAAGAAATTACAGTGCGGATGATGGAATTTTATGGGCTAAAGATAGAACCAGAGTTCGTGCTGCTGGATATGGTCCCGATAAGATCAATTCTGTCGAAATGGCTGGATGCTGGAAAAATAAAAGTAACCACAACAGAGCACGGAATCACATGGAAGCGTTAAATACGCGGGAAAATAGATTATGCTGGACATCCATAGCTAGATTGGTGCAGCAAATGAGGGGTGGCGGTATGCAAGAAAGAAGCGCAAAGCTATCTTCTGATCGGATTTTAAATATAATAAGCGGCTTCTTAGAGGGAAAACGGAGAAATATAGAGCCTGTAGAGCTCGAAAGCGGCGTAAATGGAATCAGGAAGATATACATCATCCCCGTGGGCGTATGGCATGGGCGCGGACAGCTGGAGCTGCCAAAGGTGGTGGAAGCCAAGCTCGTCGATAGAACTGGGAAGCACACCTTTGGGAAGGTTGCGGTAAAGGACTACAAAACCGCGATAAAAGAAGAAGACGCTCCGACCTTGCTACCACCTACTGTTGCACACATGAAGAACGTCACATGGGGACTAGAAAAAAGGGATAGCAAACTAGCAGTGCAGATGTGGATGGCGGAACCCAGTGCAGAGGAGTACCTCTTGGAGATCGCAAAGGTGCGCCACGCGTGGAATCACCTTGTGACCAAGAGGAGAAATGACGTCACCATAAGCGATCTAGCGCCGGAGAACGTTAAAAGATGGGTTGTAGATCTAGACGTCTATAACAAGGCAACGGCAAGAGAATGGATGCGAATTGGGATCCGGGAGTTCCTAGATAAATATGGAGACGATGGCTTGCTCGCTGTAGAACGCGTTGCGAGAATAGCAGGCATCAAAAATCCGGAAGGGCTCGTAGAGAAGCTAAGAAGGGGGAAAATAACAGACGACGTTCTTGAAAGCTTGGACAAAGTCTGGGAACGGCTGCCCCGAACGAAGTACTTCTGGGAACACCATGTGAACAAGGACTTGGAGATCCTGAACAGTATTTCGCGCTACGGAAAGCTTTCCGAAAGACGCCGGGATAACATAAGGCGACTAGCAGAGTGGCTGAAGCTCCACGGGCACAAAAACTATCCTGTAAGCATCCTAAACCTCATTGAGCTAGAGAGAAATATCGTTGCGGAGTGGATCGCCATATATAAAAGAGAATTAAAAAAGGCGTCAGCCAAGTAGTCCCTTCACAGCATCGCCAATGAATTCTCGGAACTTCAGGGCGAGCTGTGGTCGTTCCTTCAGCGCTTTAATGGCAATTGCCTTTATCCTGTCCACATCACCACGGGCAAAGGCAAGGATATCGTCATCGCTGAGAACCTCTGCGAAATAGTTGAAATCATCGTCATCCAAACGTTCAAATGCGTACCGGAGCTTCAGGGCGTTCTGCAGCTCATGGCCACGGATCTCCCACCAGCGCTTGTTATACTCGTCCAAGACAGAATCGCTGAAATCGCCCTTCTCAAAAGCTTTTACCGCAACGTCTGCCGCTATTTCCGCCGCCTCCATAGCGAGGAACATGCCACCGCCGTGGAGAGGATGCACCTGATGCGCCGCATCGCCGATGACAATAAGGCCGTCTTTGGTCATCTTATCCAAGAACCCACCAACAGGTATCCCACCACCACGAACCTCAATAATGGATGCTCTAGAAAACCCATACTCGTCGTCGTGCCCCCTCATCCACTTGTCCAAATAATACTTGGCCGTTTTCTCGTCGCGTGCGTCGATACCGATACCCACGTTGGCCGTATCTTCATCCTTGGGAAATATCCATATGTAGCCCCTCGGTGCCTCGCTCTTGGTGAAGAAGAGGTGTATTGCGTCCGCCTCCTGGTTAATCCCTGTCATGACGTATTCAAAACCAGAGTCCACGTGATAAGCTGGCTGAAAAGTGTTGAGGCCGGCGGACCTGGCAACCATAGACTCGAAACCGTCAGCAGCAACGACGAGCGGCGCGTAAAACTCGCGATCCTCGCCGAGGAACTTTGAACGAACGCCCACAACCTTGTTTCCATCCATGATGACACCATAGACATCGTGACGCGTGAGAACCTTTGCGCCCTTGCGCGTGGCAGCCTTTGCCATCTCCTTCTCCATCATGGTCCGCTCAACAACGTAGCCGTCGCCAGGAACATGAACGCGCTTGCCGTTGGGGGCATAGAGGTAAGCACCGTGGACCAACCAACCCTTCCACTTCTCTGAATCGGGAAGGCCAGAACTTACGAGCATCTGGACGGCATCCATACCAAGGCCTTCCGCACAGCGCACGGGAGAGCCTATTTCCTGCTTCTTATCAAGAACCACGACTCGAAGGCCCTTTTCGGCGGCCTTCATGGCAAAGTAGAGACCGCCGGGACCACCACCGACTACAACAACGTCCCAATCACTCCTCATGAGCATCACCTTTCTTCGCTTCAATTATGACCTTCTGTAGTTGAAGTGCTCCAACGGGGCATCCCTTCACGCATATCCCGCAGCCAGTACACTTGTTTACATCGATCTCAATGCCCTTTTCCGTCAACCGCATGGCGCCAACCGGGCAGACACCCACGCAGAGACCACATTGGATACACTTGGACGAATCCCAAACTGCAACCCATTTTTCAGCCATGAGTGGAAATGCGTGAAAAAATTGATAAAGAAGCTGCGTGCCAACTCGGAGGGCGAATGTGCCAGGGTTAAAAAGACTGGGGAGCATAGTATTTCCGTGTCAGGTGTTTGCCTTCTCCAGGACTGACGTTTTCTCCCAAGATTTTGTTAGTGTGAACGCTGGAGGTGTTTGTGTTGAGTAGAGAAAAAATGCAGAGTATAGAGGAAAAATGGCAGAGAAAATGGGAGGAATCAAGGATTTTCGAGGCGGACGCGGACCCATCGCGGCCAAAAATCTTTGTCACGTTTCCGTATCCCTACGTGAACGGGGATGGGCATCTTGGCCACCTCTACTCACAGCTACACACTGAGATTTACGCGAGATACAAGCGAATGAAGGGTTTCAACGTCCTATTTCCACAGGGCTTCCACGCAACCGGACAGCCCATCGTTGCAGCGGCGCGAAGGATTCGTGAGGGTGATCCAAAGTACATAAAGATCCTTAAGACTTACGGCTTCTCGGACGAGGAGATCCAGGAGTTTGGAGACCCAAGAAAGTGGATAAAGACATTTTCAGAGCGATGGAAGAACGCACTGCACAGGATGGGCTTCTCCATCGACTGGAGGCGGAGTTTCCACACTACTGAGCTCAACCCACCATATGACAAGTTCGTACGTTGGCAGTATAACAAATTGCACGAAAAGGGCCTCGTAGTGAAGGGAACGCACCCGGTAGTATGGTGTCCGATAGAAAAAATACCCATTGGCGACCACGACAGGAAGGACGAGTATGCGGGCGTCGGCCCCGAAGAGATAGTAGTCATAAAGTTTAGGATGAATGATGGGACCGTCGTGCCAACGGGCACATACCGTCCCGAAACAGTCTATGGAGTTACGAACATCTGGATCAACCCCGAGAACGAATACGTGATCGCGGAAGTAGATGGAGAGAAATGGATCATCTCAGAATGGGGTGCAGAACACCTGAAGGAGCAGCTGCACGATGTTAAGATAATTGGGCGAGTGAAAGGCGAAGAACTCGTTGGAAAAACTGTGAAGAACCCAGTGACGGGCAAGGAAGTACCCATACTTCCTGCAAGCTTCGTGGATCCTGATGTGGCAACGGGTATCGTCATGGGCGTGCCTGCTCACGCCCCATATGACTGGATCGCGCTGGAAGACATTAAGAGGGATCGAGAAACGCTGGAGAAGTATGGCATCACAGAGATCGTCAAGGGGATCAAGCCAATAAGTTTGATCGAGGTAGATGGCTACTCCGAGTTCCCAGCAAGGGACGCTGTGGAAAAGTACGGTGTGAAGAGCCAGAATGACGTAGACGCTCTAGAGAAGGCGACGGACGAGATATACAAAAAGGAGTTCTATACGGGTAAGTTAAAGGGGATCTACGGAGAGTTCGCCGGGAGAACCGTGCAGGACGTCAAGGATGAGATTATAGAGCGCTTCAAGGAAATGGACGCGGCAATAACCATGTGGGTTACTCCAGTCCCGATCATCGACCGCGCCGGCCACAAATGCCTCGTAAAGATTGTAGAGAACCAGTGGTTCCTCAAGTACTCGGATGAACACTGGAAAGAGATGGCAAGGGAGACACTGAAGACAACCAGGTTCGATCCCGAGCCAGACGCACGCAAGGCAGTAGAACACACCATAGAATGGCTACATGCCTGGGCATGCACGCGAGACGTTCGATCATCGCTAGGAACCAAGCTGCCATGGGACGATTCACAGTACATCGAGTCGCTCTCTGACTCTACGATCTACATGGCATACTACACAATCGCACACTACCTGCAGAACGCGGAGAAGTTTGGAATCAACGTGGATGCCCTGGACGATGAGTTTTTCGACTACATCTTCTACGGAAAGGGCGATCCAAAGAAGATAGCGGAGAAGATAGGCACAAGCGAGGACATCATCAAGAAGATGCGCCAGGAGTTCGAGTACTGGTACCCCGTAGACCTGAGAAGCACCGGAAAGGACCTGCTCCAGAACCACGTGACCTTCTCCATCTTCCACCATGCGGCGATATTCCCGGGGAAGCACATACGCAGGTGGACGGCAAACGGCTGGGTCCTCCTGAACGGCCAGAAGATGAGTAAGAGCTCTGGGAACTTCATAACAATTATCCAGGCACAGGAACGCTGGGGAGCAGACGCAACACGTTTTGCAGAAGCGTACTCTGGCAACGTAATCCTAGAAGACGCCAACTTCGATACCACAATCGCGGACGCAATGGTGGAAGAGCTACCGAAGTGGATGGAATTCGTGAGGAAGTGGTATAACGTTGGTACATCTGAATACAGGGAGATAGACCGCTGGTTCGAGAGCAAGGTAAACCGCATCATCAAAGAAATAGATGGGGAATATGAGAAGCTAAACACGAGGAACATAGTGAATCTCGCATGGTACGAGTTCTGGCGCGCCGTCAAGTACTATCTGCGGAGAACAACGAATGCACCCAACAAGGAGGTCTTCTCCAGAGCACTCGAGGACTGGGTAAAGATCATGGCACCAATAACACCACACATAGCGGAAGAGATATGGCACGAGGTCTTCGGCAAGGAAGGCTTTGTTTCCGTTGCGCCGTTCCCAGAGGCAAAAGGGGAAAAGATAGACGAGCGCATGGAGAAAATGGAAGAATACATCCAGAGAGTCGTGGATGACATCAGGGAGATCATGAAGCTGGCCAAGGTGGATAAGCCAAAGCGCGTGGTTGTGATTCTGGCGGAGGGGTGGAAGTACAGCGCGTTCAGAAGAGTCCGAGAGCTGCTGGAGAAAGGGGAGAGAAACGTGGGAACATTGATGAATGCAATTCCGCAAGACCACAGGAAGGACGTGGCCAAACTAATTACCTCCGCCGTGAAGAACCCTAAGAGGATTCCAGAGGTCATCGGAACTAAGGAAGAGGAAAAGAGGGCTCTGATAGAAGCCAAGACATTTATAGAAGCGGAGATTGATACACCCATTGAGATCGTGGAGCAATACAACCACCCCAAGGCAAAGAACGCGTTGCCGTTCAAGCCAGCAATCGTGGTGGAGTGA
>CAYVHT010000016.1:0-13416 GCA_964451455.1 uncultured archaeon | reverse complement strand
CCCGGGGCCTCCCGCGTGCGAGGCGGGCGCTCTGCCGGACTGAGCTACGGGCCCAGGCCAAATGCATAAGGCAATGAGGATTGTGCAAGATGGTATTTAAAAGTTTGGCGCTAGAGCGACTCCACTTCTATACCCTCGCGCTCAATATAGACAGATAGGCGGTCCAAAGGGTGGTGTGTAGCACGCATCTTCGGTATTCTCAGCCCTCTCTGGGTAACGCCACCCACATCTTCGTAATAGAAGAGCTCTAGGATCCCATCAGCAATGGATTCATACGTGGAGATCGCGGGATCGTCAGGTAGCACGGTGATGTACAGAAGAATGCCGAGGGACTTGGCAAGATCTGAAAGAGTGCGGAGAACTTGCTGAATAACTGCTCTCACGTCTATCTCCGTGTGGAGGCCGAGAGTTCTCGCGAGGTAGAGGGAAATCGTCGTCATAGAGTCTATAGCCACGCGTTTGGCCCCAGTGGACTTTATTATATATTCAAGGCGTTCCTTAAGTGTGTCAAGACGGTCAGGCCGAAAGCGTTCATACTCCTGCTCGCTGAGGTAGTATATGTATATCTTCTTGCCCCTCTGGAGCGTTGGCACGTCCCAGCCGAATATGGCGGAGTACCAACCAATAGTCTGTGGCGCCTCATCAAAGGTGAAGTAAATACCAGTCTCACCGGTAAGCGCAGCCGCGTAAATAGATTGGAGGACGAATATAGTCTTTCCCACGCCCGGAGCACCCTTAACTAGAACGAGCGAGCCTTCCACGGGGCCTCCTTGGAGGGCAGAATCAAGCCCAGGGATGTGCGTGGGGATCCTTTGCATGGAAACACCTCGGCCTTAGAATAGGCCCAACCATTTTAGGAAGAGCAGAAATATAAGGGCGATGATTCCCCACATGGCCCAGTGCGGAATGTGAAGGATATCTGCGAGGAGGTTTATGTACTTCACCCAGCCAGAGGGCGAATGCAACTCCTGTAACACTTCCGCAGTGATCTCATACCAGCCCAGTTCCCTCTCGGGCACCTGCTCCGCACCGAACAACGCACCCGACACACCATCTATGTCCAAACGATACGTACCACTCTGAACGTCCACCCAGACGCGCCAAAGAGGCCAGAGATACACTTCACCGCCAACGATTTTTATATTCTGGCGAGGAACACCGAGCAAGGAAGAGAGCTTCACCGTGGCAAGATCCTTTGCCTCATCCTTCGATATAACGACGTCCTTCGCCTCAAATTTATACTCGTGCCGTGGCTCCTGAGTCAAATCAACAGGCATCTCGTCCAAAACGTAAGGTACAGCTTCCCATATATGTCCATCCGTCGCGTCCACGGCTATTTTGCCAGATGTCTCGTTGGTCACCACACCGTTCTGCTCGTAGAACGCTTCGTAGGTGAATATCCATATGGGCACGTAGACGAGTTTCACAGTACCCGTCTTGAAGTGGTGCCAGTGTTTCTTCTTGAGGGTAGAAGCAACTACCTTCGAAACGGCATCAAGGGGAAAAGAAAGAACGGGTGCAGAATACTGCAGCCTCATTGCGACCGACGCTTAACGATCTTTATGCCAGCAGGCGTGATCAGAATGTAGAACTCGGAGATCCTCGCGATATCGCCACCCATGCCAAGGACTGTCTCCTTAATGCGAGTGACCACATCCTTGAGGCCAATGGCATTTTTCGTGGACATGGGGCGTATGTTAAGGAGAACGATGTTGCCCTTGTTGATCTCGGAAATTATCTTGTCATAATCCTGAGACGACTTGAGCGCAATGGGCTTGACATAGCGCTCCGCCTCCTCCTCTTCAATCTCGTCTTCCTCTCCCAAAGAGTTGAGGAATTCCTCAATGTCCGGCTCCTGAGTGCTGCCACCGAAGATCTTGTCAAGGAAACCCATGATCATCACCACCTCAATACTCTATAAGAACATTCGCACAAAGGAATTAATAACGGTTTAGGTGGGCGGGATGATTGACGAGATTCTGGAGCGCCAAATAAAGGGCAAGACTGTGTTCAAAAACCGCGATGCGCTCTCCCCCCACTATATTCCCGACCACCTGCCCTACAGAGAAGAGCAGATAGAAGAGCTTACCAAAACCATCGCTCCCGTCCTCTCAGGCAAGAAACCAGAGAACGTCTTCATATACGGTAAGACAGGAACAGGGAAGACGAGCGTAGCCAAGTTCGTGGTCCGCAAAGTTGAGGAATTCGCAGAGAAGCACGGCATAAGCGTAGACGCCATATACCTCAACTGCCGCATGCACAACACCCGTACAAACGTTTTCGTCAAGATAGCTAAGGAGCTGAGGGAAGAAGAAAACTTTCTAGGCCTCCCCACTTCCTACATTTATGAGCGGATCCTGGATGAGGTGAGAAAAAGAAACCTGCGCCTCATAATCATCCTAGACGAGATAGATATGCTGAAGAACATAGCCGACACCGTTTACGGACTTAACAGGGCCAATGACGAGCTAGAGAACGGATCTATATCCATTATAGGCATATCCAATGTCCTGACACTAAAAGATCGCCTGGACGCGAGGACGAAGAGCACACTATGCCAGAAAGAGATGGTATTCCCGCCATATGACGCGGAAGGGCTTAGAAAGATCCTGGAAGACCGCGCAAGAATTGCATTCAAGGAAGGTACGGTGGACCCTGCAGTCATTGCAAAAACGGCAGCCTTTGCGGCAAGACAGTCCGGAGACGCCAGATACGCTTTACAGCTGCTCCTACGCGCGGGCGACGTGGCGGACGAAGAAGGAGCAGAGAAGGTGACCGTGGAACACCTAGAAAAAGCGAAGGAAAAGGTAGAAGAAGACATCATATTGGACATGGTGTCCCAGCTCCCACTGAACCAAAAAATCGTGCTCCTGGCTATCGCCCAGCTGGCGGAGAAGAATGCTGGCATGCGCCTCTTTGGAGAGGGCAAGCCAGTGCTCACGTCAGGTGAGGTGTACACGGCATACACGCAGCTGGCGGATAAGCTGGGCAGGGACGCCGTGTCAGACCGCTGGTTCAGAGAATATATATCGGAGCTGGCGATGTACGGTCTACTACATGTGGAGCAGGCGGGAAAGGGCTTCCGAGGCAACACTCGCCTCATACGACTGAAGTTTGACCCGGAGAAGATCCGTTCGGTGCTGGAACGTAGCCTACTAAATTAACAATAAAAAGCTTTTCTCACCATGCTTTTAGCCGTAGAGTGGTGATTCTCATGAAGCTACCCAAGAAGATCAAGCTATACTGTCCGAAATGCGGCAAGCACACGCTCCACACGCTCAAGGAGTACAAGAAGAAGAACCCGCGCGGCCTTTCCTGGGGTGAGCGTCACAAGAAGGCCAAGAAGGTCCACGGATACGGTGCAAACAAGATCAAAGCCCACAAGGTCACACAGGTCTACAAGCAGAACAAGAGGCCGACGTACATAGCCATCTGCTCCGAGTGTGGCCACAAGCACATGTTTGTTATAGACAAGCGCATGAAGAAGCCGGAGCTCGTCAGCGTTTCCGGGCGCTGACGACACCCCAATTATTTTATTACAACCGTTTTCTCTGGCGGCTCAAGATATATACCTGCATCTATGACGCCAGGCACGTCGCGGAGCACGTGGGCCAGGTGAAAGTAGTCATCGCCCAAAGGTCTGAGTTTTATAAGTACGTGGCCCATGTAGTTCCTTCGCTTGCCCAAAACCTCACCGTAGAGAGAAAGCTCGTCCAGCGTATAGTCTATGAACTGTGGTACTGCCTCAACGAGTATATCCTTGACGTTGTTGGTCACAAATGCCCAGAAGTGTTCTGACATCTTAGCCATGATTCTGTCAGCAAAGACGGAGTCACTCTGAGATTGTAAAAGATAGTCGGGGCCTTTATACTCTGCCTGAAGGATGAAATATGTTGGATAACCACGGACAACGGGAATATCTAGCTCCGTGGCCCAGCGAATCTGCAAGGGAGAAAGAGGAATGAGACGGAGGGAAGCACCAGCCTGGTTGGCATAGGCTACCGCTGAAACAAGTTCTTGTTCCAACTTCCCTCCGGATATTGCGATGGTGCCTCTTTTAGGCAATAGTTCAGCGAGTTCAGGCGCGTTCATCGCTTCGCCCCCAATACTGGCAGCTCTTTCTCAAAGACGCCCGTTACTGCATCCAAGAACACCTTATATTGCTTCCCCTTGTGCTTGATGACCCCGACCCAGACAGGACGGTAGATCGTACCCACCTTCTTGACCACGATGCCGGGCCAGAGAGCGGGGAGCAGGTCCTTGACTCGCTCCTTCCCGAAGTTTGCCGAGAGGATGTCGTCAGGAGATATGCTCATCTCAGAGACGAGAAGACGGCCGAAGCTGGCAAGAACTGGGTCCGTGGGGTCATAAGGCAGCATGAGATCCATGTTGAGGAAGTACCTGCCATCCTTCTCCACGACGAAGCGCGCATCACGCAGGAGCGCAAGATCTCTCTCCGCAATTTCCGCAGGAACATGGCCTTTTGCTATGATTTCGGAAAGGGTCGGCGCGGGCTGACCCTTCTGCTGAACACCATAGAGAAAACCTACAATTTTAGCCTGCATCCTCGGCAGCTTGTATATGTGTTTGAGGCCGCGTGAGAAGACGATCTTGCCGTCAACCACGTGAATGAATTCGCCGTGATATCCATCGATGTACGTGATGCCCGTAAGCACGTTGCGCGGCTGGGAAAAGACTGAGTACTCTACCTCCCATACCGGGACGAACTTTAACTCCATGGATAGGATCTCGTTGCCACCTCCGAGCATCCTCCCCAACAACCCGTGCTTGTACCCGGTGAACATACTGCGGGCCTTGTCTTCCATGATGCGGGAGACGAGCGCACGCACCCTTCCTTCATTCACAGCCATACTATCATTATGTTCCTCATTCTTTATACCTTCATCGGGTGGCGACTCCGCAGGCGCCGATTCCACAGCGTCCTTAGACTCTTTCGAAGGCGATTGCGCAGCCACCATGGCTGCATCCACCGCTATCTCTCTCCCCTCATGCTGACTACGACGAGGTCTGACGCGTACCAGAAGCGCCCGAGACGTGGAGTCTGCACGATCGCCAACGATTGCCACACCTATGGGCAAGCGCTTCACGAAAACCCCTTGATACTCCTTGGGCAAAACTGTGGGCATCCTTTTCTCCACAGCCCTCACATCGTCTGTAAAAACGAGTTTGTGGACGAAGAGCATATCTAACTGGGAAAGCACCCTGGAATCAATAGCGGCGGGCTGCTGCGTAGCGAAAAGGAGGGAACAACCCGGACGGCGCCCCTGCTTCACGTACTCGATCAGCGCATCTGTCGCTGGGGTTTTCTTACCCCCTGAAGGCATAAGGGTATGCGCCTCGTCTATTATCAACCACGTGGGCGGGATCTGAATCTCGCGCTTCTTGGACTCTGGCAGATCAAGGATCTTGGCCGCTTCCTGGCGCGTAGCGATCTTCCTTGCCTGAAGAATGCGCCTAGCAAGAACGCCAATGACCAACGCACCCACATTCTCCTCAAGGAAGGATACGTCAATAACCGTAATCACGCCTGGCTTAGAGAGGTCAGAGAGCGCCGTACCCGTTTCGGAAAAAATACCCCAAGATCTAGCAGCGTAGAAGCGAGAAAGAATCGCACGTATCGTTTCAGGCTTGAATCCCTTGTCCTTGTCCCTGATCTCTTCCCACTCTTCAAGGGTGTGGATTATATCTTCTAAGGAATAATCGTCGCCATACTCCTTTTTCACGTGTTCTAAGACCTTCTCAAGGAGCATTCCCGACGGAGAGAAGCGATCCACCCCGAAAGTGAGCGCCCAGTCCTCAACGGTGAGCATGGATGGCTTTACTGAGAAGAGGTCGTCGTAAGTGCCCTTGGGGACGTCCTTTGCGGCACCCACAGGAATGAATATACGCACATTCTCATAACCCTTCGGTGTGAGACCCCAGGACGTTAATGCACGTATCTCGTCGGTCTGGCGGTTCGGCAGGCGCATGGACCAGTAGATGCCCACAGGATCTATGACAATCGTGCCCACATATGGATTCTTCTCCGCCAGTTCCTCCACAAAAACGCCTAGCGTGTACGATTTGCCGGAACCGCGCGCTCCAGCAACAAAAATGACGTGTGGGTAGAGTGCATCCACGTAAACGTCCCACCCCTTGAAGGGGCCATCCTCCTCCACGCGCCCTATGTGCAAGGCACCCCGAAAGCCCTCACGAGAATACAAAGAAGCTTTTCTACCGAGAAGAACCCGCCTCGTATCCGGATCGTGAAGAACGCTGAGCTCCTCCATGATGATCACTCCATGAACGCATCAAGGGTCGTCTGATCCCGAACGCCGACGGTACGCATATCTCTCTCCTCCATATCCGACAGCTTCCGCCCGATCTGACCCAGCAGCGCCTTGGCAGTCTTGGGGCCTATCAGCTCCGCCAGCACACGTGGGTCAGCACCCGCTATATCATGAACAGTATGAAATCCAGCATTATAAAGCTTCCTTGCACGCACCCGGCCAATACCCCTTAGCCGCACAAGCGGTAGCAGCTCCTCCTTTACGCCGTAGTGAATGCGTTCCTGGAAGATCTTGGCGAATTTAGCCACGCGCTTCGCATCCATTAGTTTTGCTATCTCCTCCAGCGCGTAGAAAAGCCACTCTCCGTTACTCACGTAGGCCCTCAGAATGCCGGGAGAGACGTCGTAGTTCTCCAAGATCTTGTCCTCCGTGGTCTCGTTGACCCACTCGCGAAGGATGAGAAGAAGCTTCAGCTTGTTCAGGAAAAGGAAGTCGTCAAACTCGTAGGAATACAGGTCAATCCCCAGCTCAGGCGCGATCTCCTCTGCCACCTGCCAATAGTAACCCTCCTGGCTGCGTGGAACCGAAGGGTACGGGCGCATCTCTTGGGTATCTACGATGAGGTATAGGAAAGGCGTTTCCCCAAAGCGCGGGCTGCGTACGAAATCCACGAAACCCTTTGCAGTGTATGGATCGATGTATAGCTGCGCAACCTTCCTACCTAACTCCGTCGGCCTCAAATCCTCACCAGGATATATGAAACCATTCTTCACGAGCCACTCAACGATCTCGTCCAACTTCGCCTCCACCGCAGAGACGTCACCGTACTGAAAGGCGTAGAAGCTGCGAGCAAAAAAGGAGCGAAGAGAATCAAGGGAACGAGTGACCCTCGTTGCAATCAGGGAGAGAGCATGGAATCGCAGTGCCGGCTCAACCCCCAAACGCGAATATATGTTCTCAGGGGTGCCAAAAACATACTGTTCCATGAGTAAATCTACTTGCGAGAGATTCCTTGCCAGAATAACCGCCTCCCCATGGTCGTCATACTTGGGTCGCCCTGCCCGTCCTGCCATCTGCTTGTACTCCCTCACAAGAATGTCCTCATAGCCTCTTCCACCATAGCGCTTCACCGAATGGATTAAAACACGATACGCTGGCAGGTTCACTCCAGCAGCAAGGGTGGGTGTGGCTACAATGACAAGGATGTCCCCTCTCCGGAACGCATTCTCTACAACTTCCCTCTGGGCAGACACGAGGCCTGCATGGTGGAAGGCCACACCGTTAAGCACGTCCTCAGCCAGTTCCTTGCACTGAGCAGTTGGACTCTCAAGCGCGTGAAGGATCTTGTCAGAAATCTGGCGAAGGCGGCTCTTACGCCTCGCATATCGAGCAACAAGCCTGCGGAGGCGCCGGGCGATGCTCTCCGCGTTCTTTCGCGTGTTGGCGAATATGAGCACCTGCTTACCCCTCTTCAGCGTGTCCTCCACAAAGGCAGAGAGATCGTCCTTTAGATCAGAGTCCAGCTCCAGCGAAGCACCATCTGCGAAGAGCACCGTTTTATCGTAAAGGATACCCTCCTTCAGGGATACGGGTCTCCAATCAGACTGCACTAGCTCCGCACCTAGCCACTTAGCTAGTTCCGGCGCGTTGGGTATGGTTGCAGATAGGGCCAAGATTTGAGCAGAGTGAAACGCAAGGAAACGCGTCAATAGCACCTCAATGGTCGGCCCACGGTCAGAGTCTAGCTCGTGAACCTCATCAACCACAAGAAGCCCCACGTCCGCCAGCCAAGGGGCACCGTGGCGAAGAAGCGAGTCTAGCTTCTCATAAACGGTGAATATAACGTCATAATCCTTAGCCCAGCTGTCCGCCGAGTCAAAATCCCCCGTAGATATGGCCACGCGAAGCTCAGGATACTTCTCCTTAAACTCGCGATAATGCTCGGACGTCAGGGCGCGAAGGGGGGAGACGTAGACAGCCTTCTTGCCCCTACGAACCGTGGAAATTATTCCGATTTCCGCTATGAGAGTTTTTCCGGATGCTGTAGGAGATGAAACAACAAGATTCTTTCCATCAAGGAGGCCTGCAGCAATGGCATCTGCCTGCACAGGGTTCAGAGAATCAAATCCGTTACGCTCAAGGATAAAAGAGACAACGTCACCCACTACATCCACCTTTTCAGAAGGGAGAGGCGTGTGATCTGTGCGTCAAGATCGGCGATTTTCTTCCGCAGAAGCTCCATGCGCTTGTTTACAACGTCCTTTCGAGTAGACTGGGCGGATTCAGAAATGGAGCCAAACGCACGGCTCTTGTAGATAGGAGAGTTGTCTAAAGCATCCAAAACGCGCTTACGGTAGTCCAAATTGTCCATGAACTGCTCTATGATCTTTCGTGTACGTTTATCGAGAAAATGCTTCCACGTGAAGCCCAACTTGTTAAAAGCATCGCGGTACTTCCTATCTGCCAGCATCTTCATACTGTGCCTGATGTAGAGCGGGTCAAAGGCCAGACGCACCGGTGCGAGCTCTCTGTCAATGCTATGGAGCCTGCTGAGCTCTTTAGCATAGTACGTCCTCTGTTTCCGCAACTGAGCGACACGTTGATCCACGATCTCCTTCGTGGGATACACAATGCGTAGTTTATCCCCTTCTGCTATCTTCAAAATCCCGCCGGACTGAACATAGTCCCTCAGCGCTGCAACCTCCGGCCTGTCTGCATTCTCGCGCAAGAACGGAAACCTCTCGACAAGTGCATCCCACGACGTGACGAGCATCAGAAGAAAAAGGGAATGTAAAATAAATAGCTTACCCAATTCGTACGACACCATCTACCTGTTCTAAAGCATCCTTGAGCAAGCGCTTGGAGTCAGAATAAAGGGTGTACACCGGATCCCCCTTGTGGACACGGTCTCCTACGCGCACGTGGAGATAGATGCCGGCACCCTTTTGGAAAGGCGCTCCTGCAGCCCTTGCCAGCCGTGCAACCGCGTGGTTAGACACGTGATATACCTTCCCGTCTCTATCGGCGAAAATCGTCTCAGAATACTTGCCTGGCCTGAGATCCTCTGGTTTAACGTCAGGGTCTCCCCCCTGCGCTTCGACGATCTCCCTGAACTTCTTCAGGGCGGCTCCAGAGGATATCTGACCGTCGGCTACGCGGAGGGCCTCGTCAAAGGGAATGCCCTTCACGAAGGATATGATGTGTGCAGCCAGCTCAGCACCCTTCTTCCTAAGATCCTGTGGGCCAGCACCAGAGAGAATCTCTAAAACATCCCGCGCTTCCAAAACTGGCCCCACACCGCGGCCTATGGGTGCAGAACCGTCCGTGAGCACTGCCTTCATGTGCATGCCCAAGCGAGTGCCAATATCTATAAATTGCTCCGCTAGCTCTTCACCCTTACGAATATTTGGGATCTTCGCCTCAGGGCCCACGGGGATATCTATTAGCACGTACTGAGATGATACCGCCTTTTTCTTTGCAAGTATAGACGCCAGGAGCATACCTCTCGGGTCCAAAGAGAGTGGACGGCGGATGGCTATGAGCTTATCGTCCGCAGCAGCAATCTTCGTTCCCCCGCCCCAGGCCATGACACCGCCAACCGTTTCCGTTATCTCCTTTACCGTTTCAGCGTCCAGATCCACAGGCGCAAGCACTTCCATGGTATCTGCCGTTCCTGCAGGGGACGTGATGGCGCGAGATGAGAGTTTTGGCATGTAGAACCCAAGGGATGTAAGGATAGGAACAACAAGCATGGTCGTTCTGTTGTTGGGAATGCCCCCTATACAGTGCTTATCGACAACAGGCTCCTTCTCAATGGCCACGGATTCACCAGATGCCACAATCGCGTTGGTGAGAGCAACGGTCTCCTCAGCGTTGAAGCCATGGATATACGCCGCAGATATGAAAGCTGCTGCCTCTGCAGAGGTCAGCCTGTTCTCCACTATGTCCAGAATAATCGCATGGATTTCCTCATCCGTAAGTCTTTTCCCGTCCAGCTTCTTGCGAATATAAAACGTGCTTTCCGGATCCGGCATGGGGGAAATATCTATATCCTTACTACCATCCAGGCCAAGGGCATCCCATGTATCCGCAAATAGCCCGATCTCACCTTGCTTAATGTAACTCTTAGAAAAATCGACGATAGCCACCAACCTCTTCCCGTCGTGCGCAATTTCAACCCTGCTGCCAGGAACAAGGCCTATCCTTGACGCATCCCTCTGGTTAAGGACCGCTATGTGCGCATCAGCATCCAGGTCCAGCTTCCTTGCTACCAACCGCATGCGAGTATAACGGCGCACACGCATAAAAACCTGCAGGCATAGTTCCCAATGTGAAGGCACTAATGCTCAAGGCGCGCTACTGGCCACTGGTAAAGGAAGGTAAAAAAACAATCACGATACGAAAAAACACAAAACTACTGCCCGGAGATCTTGTGGAAATACACGCTGGAGGAAAGATACGGGGCGTCGCTAAGATTCTACGCGTCTACGAGAAAAAGATGAGCGAAATTGGCGAAGAAGAAGCAAAAAAAGAAGGCCTGCCGCTCAACCGCCTGAAAAGAGAGCTGCGAAAGATTTATGGGAAGAACATTACTCTCAAGATAATAGAATTCAAGCTCATAGAAGTCTATGACCCTCCAAAGGATCCAGAAAGGCGTAGGTATGGCGAATACAGCCCAAAGGAGATAGCGAAAAGGGCGATAGAAGAAGGACTAGCCAAAGAAGAAGACAAAGAGATTCTCCTCGCCGTGGCAAGAACAGGAAGCATACGCGCAGTGGCCCAGAGCATGGGTGGGTTAAAACACAGGAGGCGAATAAGAAAAATACTAGAAAAATATGCAAAGCTGCTAGGAATCACTTCTTAGCGGCCTTTGTAGTCTTCCTGCGAGTGGAGCGGCGTTTCCTCGCTGTTTTGGGCTTATCTTCCTTCGACTCCTCGCTCTTGGCCGGTGCCGACTCAACGGGAATCACTGCAACGCTCTCCTCGACGGGAATCATGAATTTACCCACGCGGTAAATCACTATGGATATTACAAGGACTGCAAGCCAGAATAACCACCAGGAGAGCTGGGGCAAGATCGCGGACCAAAGCTCGTCCGTGGGCACCGCAGTGTGCTCCGGGTCAAAGTCCTTCGGCGCGTAGACATAAACACCAGCAGCCATACCTTTCTGGACACACACAGAATATTCTGCCGCAGTTTGCGCAGCAGCAACGCAGGCGCGTACATCCTTCACACGATCATAGGCCGCAAAGGCTGCTATGGACGTGTATACGAGCATTATTATGGAGATGAGGATGAATGTAGCGCCGATAAGCTTGGGAACAACAATATAGCGGTCCCACACGCGCACCTTCAGGGCCTCCTTCATAAATACCACCGAGAAAATAAGGTTTCTCGTATATAAAGCTTTCCCGCGCTGAGCACCACTACCTCAGGATTAAAAGCCGGCGACCGCAGAATGCGAAAGACGCACTGGACATGGCGAACGCAGAGTACAAGGATTTTTGAGGGACGCTCCCACAGCCGCTGTCCAGCTAGCGTGACGATAGAGCTACCGCCCCTAAAACCCCGAAGAATGTGTGATATGGCGGTGGAGTGGGGCCGCCGAGATTCGAACTCGGGTCGCGGGCTCCCAAAGCCCGAATGCTAGGCCAGGCTACACCACGGCCCCATCAACAGCAAAAGGGCGCTTGCCCCCGCTCAGTCAGACGACTAATAGGTAGTTGTAGAAAAGGAAATAAAACTACTTCGTCTTCACGCCGCGGATACGCTTGGGTGGCTTGATGTTGTCGTAGGCTGGACCGTAGTGTGCTGGAAACTTGGAGCGCTGGAGCAGCTCGTAGAAGCCCGCAAGAGTATGCATTAGTGTTTCCTTGTCAAGATCCGCAGATCTGGAGGGCAGCTCATCTATGGAAATCGCCACGGGTTCCTTCTGGCAGAAGGCTGAATAGCCGTTATAAACGCTGCTAGAAACGGACGTAAGGTAAAGGATCACGTCAACGGGGCGCGTATTCGCTGAGATTTTCTGCTTCTTGACAACAACCCAACTGCCATATTTTGCTATGAACTGATAGCCGTCTGCAGGAGCGTCCACTTCATCACCAATATCCTCTTCCAGCTCCCAGAGCCGGCCGTTGGCCCGAAGAACATACCTGGTGGAATAGATCTTGAGTATATCCTTGAACGCGGCAGCAGGTTTCTTATCTAGGGCATATTTCGACACAATGGACTCAAGGATGAATGACCATGCTTCTCGAGCCTTCTTTCCACGCACAGCAGAGGATAGCTGCTTGCTCAAGGGCTTTCCCGACGAAACTATGGATTCCAACACCGTGTGAAGCGCATCAAAGCCTTCAAAATATTCGGGGAGTAGAGTATCCACCCGCTCGTTCACCACAGCAGACACGCGGAGCAAGAAAGGACAAAGAGCCTCCGGCGGACGAACAGAACGCCCATAGCTCCAACCACCGTGCCGAGCAACGAACATGACCACATCGTCCATGGGAGTAAAACACAGGGAGCGTTTATATGACTACTCCCTACCCTATTTATACTCTCGGGCGCATAGAAATACGTGGACGAAGGACTACTTCGAATACTGCGGGAGCTCGGACTAACAGAGTACGAGGCACGAACTATGTATGCTATTCTCAGGCTACGGGAGGCCACAGCAAAGGAAATCTCCGAGTACGGCAAAGTCCCACGCACAAAGACGTATGAAATCCTTGAAAACTTCGTGAAGAGTGGATTAATTACCGAGATAGAAGCGAGGCCACGCAGATTTGTTGTGGAGGATCCAAAGAAGGTGCTGGACATCCTGGTATCCGAACAAAAGAAGCGCGTGGAACGGCTCGAAGCACGGGTACAAGCAATAGGCGAGATCCTGCCAGCAATGACGAAGCAGTCTCGCATCAAAGGAAACTACATCATTCGCTTCAAGAGCCCTGAACATTTGCTCAACATAGTCGGAGATGAAATAAAGGATGCTTCCATCGTAGGGATAAGTCCAAAGAGTATAGAACTCCTGGAAAACGTGGGTGGTAAGCACATAAGCTCGCCATTTGACTTCTTACTAACAGAAAAAGCCATATACATCCCGTTGGCACCCCTCGGCGAGCCATCGCG
>CAYVHT010000015.1:0-13697 GCA_964451455.1 uncultured archaeon | reverse complement strand
ATCAGCACTCAAGATCTTCATCATCGCGAAGCTCAGCCCTGCGCAGGTTCATCACACCACGATTAGACCGGATTTTTATTTAACCACTACACATATTCAGCACATGGTCCTAGAGTCCCATACGGCAGTATCCGAATTTCTGCTCGAGCGGTACCGTCGGACCCGTGCACATCTGGGTGACGTTCTCTCGAAACCAATGGACTACTACGATCGTATTTTTCCCAGTTTCCTTGGTGACAGCGCCCCACGCATTTACGAACTTGCTGTCAAGCTTAAAGAGGCGTATCCGCAGATTCCGGAGGAGGATCATGTGCTCATGGCGTATATTCTCCATGTTCTTGATCGCAAGGAACCGCCGCTGGCCCTTCCACACGCCCGCGTTGTGCGCACTCCCGGGCGTTTCTTTTACGAATATCTGAAAAAGGCAGGTTTTGATTTGAATGCTCTTCTTGAGAGCCAGCAGTACAAGTATAAGGGAATTCCCGTTTCGCTGTTGCTTGAGCACGTTCCAGACCATGGCCTTAGCACCCACGTTCTGAAGAAGCGTTTCACTCCGCCCAGACGCTGAGCTTTTAAAACCCTTTCTTCCCAAATCTCCTCATGGGATTCCCAGAGGCAGAGGCAAGGCTCTTTAACGGTGTTTGGATCTGCATGAACTGCGGAGCACACAATCGCAGCTCAAAGGGGAAGCCGGAGAAGTGCAGGAAATGCGGAAGCAAAAGGCTCCGTCTAAAGGCAAAGGAGTCCAGAAAGTAAGGGCTCTTATCCAACTTCTCCGCCCCGTTAATTTTCTAATGGTAGCTATAGCCGTGTTTCTGTTTTCTCTTGCTGCTGGCGGGTCTTTGCGCTGTGCAATTCTCGCTGCTCTCTCTGCAGCATTTGTCTCAGGCGCAGCTCAGGCCATAAACGACTACTACGACTACGACGTGGATGCCAACGAGAAGAAACCACGTCACCCCCTGATAAAGTACCGTCTGCCAAAAAACTATGCGCTTTACGTTGCTTTTGCCTCTTACGCCGTGGGTCTGCTCTTTGCCGCTTTTCTCACACCTGCTCATATTGTAACTGCCTTTTTTGCCGCTCTTCTCACTTACGCATACTCTGCCCGTATGCGCGATAAAAAATATCTCGGTAACGCCTTAGTTGCTTTCCTGGTGGGCATGTCTTTCATTTACGGAGGGCTGTGCGGGAATGTTGCTCTTTCATATTTCCCTGCGTTTTTAGCATTCCTTGCAACTTGGGCGAGGGAGGTTATGAAGGATTTGGAAGATTTTGAGGCGGATATCGGCAAGAAGACTACCCTGCCCGTTATTGCCGGCAAGTATATGTCTGCCTACTTTGCTGCGTATCTACTCATCCTTGCTGTTTTCTTTTCAGTGTTTCCAGGGCCGTGGGGGTTCCATATCTTCGGAAGATACTACTATCCTGTCGTTGCCCTTGCAGACCTCGTTTTTATAGCCTCCGCACTATATGTTATACGTGGGCATTCGCGGGAGGCTGAGCTGTCGTGCAAGGCGGGAATGATACTGGCAATCTTGGCGTTCGCAGCAGGACTTCTTCCTTGATAGACGTAGTGCTCACTGCGTTCACTTCTCGCGGCTTTAAGATTGCCAATTATTCAGACGTTCGAGGCTGTATGGATTTTGTTGCCGTGAAAGACGGCGAGAAATATGTGGTTCGCGTTCTTTCAAATGTGGATGCCCTGCGCGAGGAGAGTGTGGAGGAGTTCGTTCGCCTTGCTGAGTTGTTGGGCGCGACTCCTATCATCGTGGGCGAGCGCACCAAACGGGACCTGCTGCAAGACGGCGTTATCTACCGGCGCTATGGCGTTCCCGTGGTGACTAAAAGCACGATCTCTGAGATCCTTGACGGGACCATTCCAACTTCTGAGGTATACAACGGCCGTACGCTCGTGTACTTCAACCCGGATTCCTTCCGCGCGGCCAGGCAGTCCCTTGGCCTATCCCAGAATGACCTTGCCCAACGCATAGGTACCACAAAGGACTCCATATATAGATATGAACATGGCTATCCTGCCTTGGAACCTGTTGCCCGTCGCATCGTATCGATCCTCGGTGCAGATGTCCTTGCTCCCGTTCGCCTATTTGACGGCCAAAAGTCCAAGAAGGGCGTTTTTCCATTCCGCCGCGCGCCTTGGGACATTTTTGTTGCTGGCGCGAAGCGTGTAGCATTATCTGCGGCGCGCGGCGTGGTTCGGCGGAAGGTGGAGCTACTTCAAAGGGGTAAGGGTGTTGTTCACGACTACTACGCTATGATCGTGACGTCACAGACTCGCATCTCAATTTCTGAAAACGTTAAGGTACCTACCCTCTTGGAGGCTGAGTTAAAGGAACTGAAGAAACCAAAGGACATCGTGAAGCGAGTTGAGGAAGAGTTCGAGTGATTGATGCTACTTCTTTGCAGTTATCGTTCCTGTAATCTTCGTTGCGCCGTTTTCTTCTGTGATTATCTCTTTCTTGGCCCAAAGGAGCTTTTCTGAGCGCGCTATTTTTATCCATTCGTTAGTCGGCCACTTGTTGTAGCCAAAGTCCTGTGCTTGGATTGTTTCGCCAGCCCACAGGCTAACTGGGCCCTGGAGAAAGCGCCATATTCGTGCGGGGACATATTCGCTGAGTTTTTGAGACGATGCCTTGTACCAGAAGAAGCCGGGGGGACCCTGCAGCTCTTTGGCGTGCTTGTATAGGTTCCGGAACTTCATACCATCTCCCTCGCTTACGTGGATCTCTTCTCGAGCTGCGCCGCGGTCCCACTCGATCCACAGGTCCTTGTAGAGTGTTCCGGCGTACCAGTTCTCCTTATACCAGATTTCTTGGGTATGGAATTCCCCATTTATCGTGAATTCTCGCCAGATGTGTCCTTTCTTCACCCACTCTGTTCCCACAACCTCTATTCTTTCTGGGATCTCTTTTAGCTTCTTGTTCGCAGTGTATACTATTTTGAAGTCGTGTTTCGTCTCAAACTCTTTTGAGTGGTCCCAAGTATAGTAGTAAGGGATTATGTGGCCCCAATCCCATTCGGGCGACTCTCTGCCGTGAAACTCCACACTTAGCTCGTACGCAATTTTCGGTCTTGTCTTTATTTCTCCGCTCTCGTGATATTCCCACATATTTGTGCGGAGAATTCGCTGTGAGCTACCGTGGATCTCCATGTATCTATATGTTTGTTTAACGTTTTAACTCCAATGTATGCGTGAGGGTTTTCATATGCGCGCATGTGCTTGAAGGGATTTTACAGGCGGCGAGGCGCACGTATCCCAACGAGTTCTTCTGCCTTCTGGGCGGCGGTAAGACGAAGGACGCATACTTTGTACGGGAGATCGTGTACATTCCGTTCCGTTCTGGTCCAACCTTCGCACTCTACCACGTAACAGATATTCCTTTTGATAGCAGCATTATCGGATCGGCACACACGCATCCTGGGCCTGCTCTCCCCTCTTCTGCAGACCTCCACTCTTTTCCCTACGCAGGGTGGGTGCACATGATCGTCTCTTATCCCTATACTGCTGAGAACGTGAGGGTATACGACGCTAGGGGTAAGGAGCTCCACTGGAGTGTAACGGAATGCGGTCAGTGAGCCAATATCTCATCATTTTTCAGGCGATGTCGGCATCATCATCCCGCTTTCCGATTACTTAAGCATGCACAGGGCCGTTGCCATATATCCCACGTCTCCCATGCCTTCAGGCTCTATCTTTCTTGCTTCCAGGCCGTCTATGTCGAATTTCGTGGCATCTGGTTCAGTTCCAGCTACCACGATCATATCTTTCTTTCCCACTTCTTTGGGATCAAGAGTCTTCTCTGCCTTCCTCGTGATTATGAACACGTGCTCCGGTTTCAGAAGTTCCACGGCGTCCTTCAGGTCTGGTACAACTAGGATCTTTTTTCCCTTCTTTGCTGCTGCCAGATGAATCTCTGGTACGCCCGTTTGCGCCGCGGTCCCCTGTGGGCGGGAGATCACGAAGAGATCTACGTTGTCATACGCGAATACGATGCGCGCGATCTCCTGGAGCTTAGCCACAGAGTGGACGTCATGGTATGTCACGATCATATTCTCATTCACCTCCGTCGTTCTTATAACTCTCCCAGTTTATCTCGGACAACCTCTGCGATCTTGAATGCGAGCTTGGGTGGAACTGCCTCCCCTGCTTGGTTATACTGCTGCTCGATTGGTCCGTAAAATACGTGATCATCTGGAAAGCTCATGAGTCTGGCGTTTTCCCGGACCGTTAGCAATCTATCGGAGAAGGGGTGGATAAAGCGGGAAGAGCCCATTACCGTGGGCGCTACACGGTTTGGATGCAGCCGTATGTAGTTCTGATGCACCCGCTTTGCCCCTTTGAAATACACGGGTGCTTTTCCCCAGCGGAGCTTGTGTATAACCTTTTCCACCCGCCTTGGCAGCGCCTTGTAGTCATGGTTTGGGATATTGTGAGGCTCTCTTGGGTCGGGGAGGTCGCCTATGGCTTCCCATACCGTTACTTTCTTCTCAGTCTTTGGCCTTATGCGGATTGGCGAGATGAATACGCGTGTTCTCATTGATGGGACGCCAAATCTGCTAGCTTCGAGTACATTGAACTTCACTTCGTATCCTACTCGCCCGAACTCGTACCGTAGCGCTTCCTTGAGGTCTCCCTCGATGATTCCAAGTACGTTCTCCATGACGAATGTTTCTGGTTGCAGATCCCCAACGAAACGGATGTAGTGCAACGTTAGCCGCCCCCTCGGGTCTTTGTAGAGCCTGTTCAGTGGATCCCTTTCTCTCTTGGCGTTGGCTACCGTGTAGGCTTCGCAGGGTGGTCCTCCTATGATAATATCAGGTTTTCCTATCGTATTCTCCACTTCTGCGGCGTCCAGCGTCTTTATGTCCTGTTCCCACACCTTTGTTCCTGGGAAGTTGCGACGGTACGTCTCTGCAGGGTATTTCCACGCTTCCACCGCGCCCACTATCTCGAACCCTGCCTGGCGGAAACCGATTCCGAACCCGCCTGCGCCGGCGAAGAGGTCAAGCACTCTCACGTTTTTTATTATGTGGGGCAGTGGTTTAATAGGATGGACCAGCGTTTGATGCTGCTATTTGCCCTTTTGATCTCTGCTCCACTTTCGTACGCTTGGATTCTCCCACATCAGGTTAGCTACCAAGCTCCTCCCGGGAGCTCCATACGTGCCTGTGCAACAGTAGTTCTTGATCATAATTCTACGGTTTCGCTTACCTGTGGACAAAGGCTCATAGGTGAAGCGAACGTTGTTGCGGGTGCCCCCGCCGTGCTGTGCTATACTGTTCCAGTATCGTCATCCACTTCTTGTGTCTGGTCTGACGGCAAGGATGCAGAAAAGATATTTATCCATGAGGACCACAGCACCATCGTCGATGCAGCTCTTGCAGTCCTCCTTATAGTACTTGTTGTCCGGTTTACGGTAAAACTCGTTAAAATCTATATATGATGGTAAAAATCAGATGTAGCCGATGTGAGGCTCCAGCATCGCTTTCAGGGACTTTGTGAACTCCGGATGGTCCAGGAGTATTCCTTTTTTATCCCCTGGTATTGCTAGGAATGCCTTTTTATCGTCCACGATCACTGCGGGTGGCAGTTCCGCCTCCGTTTCCACCACGTCCACATCTCCGTTCACTGCTAGGTTTGAGCGCATGCCCTTTGGCACAACTAGCGTCACGTTGATTCCATTGTTCACAGCGTCTTCAACTGCAGGCAAGATGGTGTTTCCATACTCTGCAAGGAAGTCTGGGTTCAGCGTGACAACAGCGTGCTCCTTTGCAGTGGTCAGAAGGCCCTGCAGCCCTGCACGGAGAACGTTATCGCTGTTCAGCACCCATACGCCTCTACTTTCATCCTTTGATGATTTCTGTCCGTGTTCCCTCTCTATTTGCTCGGCTAGTGTCTTTATTCGCTCTACCTCTTTCTTGAACTCCTCTTCTTTTATCTTGAGATATGCGTCGATGGCCTGCTTCGGAGCTACCGCTCTATACTTCACAGGCCTTCCTGGTTCTACGATGACAAAGCCTTTTTTCTCCAGTCTGCTAATTATATCGTAGACGCGAGGCCTTGGCACTTCGGCACGGTTGCTCAGCTCGCCTGCGGTTGCTTCCCCAAAGAGAAGCAGCGACGCATAGGCCTGTGCTTCATACTGGTTCAGACCAATGCTGCGGAGAAGTGAAACGAGCTTCTGCCTCGCGTCCATGACCATCACTCAAAAGAATGTTGGGGGTATATAAAATACTTTCTATGGAAAAGTTGTAACTGTTACCAACTCAACGGTGGTAACACGTATATAAATACTTATGGCACATATAATATCTACGAGACCTCTATTTGGGGGTGAAAACCATGAAGATTGGCAAGATATTTGGGGTCTTGGCTCTTGCGTTCCTACTGTTCGCAGTGGGCGCATGGGCTAAGATCTCTGTGGCTGGCCCTGCAACGGCCAACTGTGAGACCGTATATCCCGGTAGCACTATTACCCGCGCTATTCATGTGAGCGCGGACCAGGCTGGATGGTACACGATTGTTGCCACCAGCGCTCTGACGGTCGGTCCTCAGCACACGCAGGTGTACTTGAAGGACGGCGAGAGCAAGGACGTTATTTTCACCATTCAGGTGCCGTCCAACGTGGACGACCAATACTATACGGTAACTTGGACGCTCTACGACCAAAACGACAATTACGTTGATGACACGACCCAGTGCTTCCACGTGACGAAGTACACTGCCGGCGCAGAGGGTGCTGGCACGGACTACATCTTCGGCGCCAAGGAGTACTACGAGGAGGACGGGTACCTCGTCATACCGCTCTACGTGACTAACACGGGTAGGACTGACGTCACAGTGGACTTTGTGTCCAACTTCCAGGACGTTGTCTTCACGAAGAACGCCGTGCTCGTTCGTCCTGGGAGGACTGTGGAGATCCTTGCGAAGATACATACCTCTGAGCAGCTTCCCAGCACCATAACGTTCTACGCCTACGGTAACGGCATCCGCAAGGAGACACAGGTACATTTCACGTCCAACACCTTCAGCGACCGTCTTGACGTGCAGTTCCCCACAGAAGTGACCATCAAGCAGGGTACGACCTTCGTTCCCGTGCGCATTACGAACTACGGCACTACTGTTGTCAAGGTGACACCCAAGCTCGTGGATGCACCATTCGGCATCGGCTCTTACGCTGACGAGGAGACCATCTACCCCGAGCAGACGAAGGTCGTCACGATGATCGTTACTGCGAAGGATGTTCTCTCCGCAGGAGACAAAGTTGCTCAGCTCTGTCTCGTTGACGACGCTGGCGTACGCAGGGAGTGCAAGCACGTACTCATTCACGTCCCCGCGGCGAAGACCGCCGAGGCAAATGTGAACGTTGTTGCTGGGCAGTACGAGGTTGACCTCCAGCTCCAGAACGGCGCTACATCCTACGACGTGGCCTACGTGGACATTCAGATGCCCAAGGGCTGGACCGCAAAGATTTACCCCAGCGACACGCTCAGCATCAAGCCCTATCAGCTCGTTGATGTCAAGGTGTTCTTCAAGCCCGGTGCTGACGCCGAGGACGGTATTGCCACGATCTACCTGAAGAGCGCCGATGGTACTGTGCTAGCTCAGAAGACAGTGGACCTGTCCAAGAGCAAGCTAACCGGTTACTCCGTGCTCGGAGGCAACACAGCAGCGTGGATCGTGGTCGGCATCGTCGTCCTTGCCCTGCTCCTTGCGCTTTTCAGCAAGGGTGGCAAGGAGTCCAGCGAGTTTGACGAGCTGAAGGCAGAGATCACCAAGAAGTGATCTCCCCTTTTCTTTCTGCTTTTTGTTTGAAAAAGAATTAGAGACTTATTCTCTCCACGTTGTAGTAGACGATCTCGTTCTCTGAATCTACGACGGCAAGGATCAGCTTCGTTCGGATGGCGCGGGCCAGGCGCACCATTCTGGATATCTCCGTGATCTTGAGCTTCTTCTCCTCAGGCATTACGTTTACTGTGAACTGCGTGTGGGCTTCGCCTGGCTTTTTGCCGCGAGGATATACGCGGAAGTCCGTGCCGAACTTGTAGCCTGTCTTTATAACGAACCCTCTTGTCCTTATGTCCCGGAACACTACGTACTTTATGAAGAACTCTTTCTCTTCCTGCTCTGCTCGTCGAACAAACTCTTTGAAGTCCATTTTGTTTCCTTCCTTGTCGTACACTTCTATCTTTCCCCTTTCTAGGAGGTATGCTGCCTCATAGAGTGATAATACGAGGCCTTCTTCCGTTTTCTCCCCCCACGCGCGCTCTACAAGCTGCGAGTACGGCTCATCCATGAGCACCCTTGGGCCCAGTAGTTTACCCCGCATACGCATATTTTCCACCCGGCATCTCATATATAATTCCGTCTTCCCTTGCAATCTCCACCACAGCACGTACGAGCTTGGGATCAAACCCTGTTCTCTCTGCGATTTCCTGTACCGTTGCTCCTTTCTCTTTTATGACATGTTCTATCTTTGCTAGCACTTTGTTGTATGTGTCAGACCGCACGACGTAGTATTTACCGTCGAACCCCTTGACCCCCAACAGTCTTCCACTCTTGAAGTCCGCAGCGTATTGTCTGGAGAATGCACGGGCTTGCTCCTCCGTTTCAAGTATTGCGTAGTCCTTAGTCATACTCTGTGCTCGAACTATCTGCTTTCCGGTGCTCTTTTCAGTTTTCACAAGGGCTTTCCGGACTCTTTTTTGAAGCACATAGTACATCTGGCGTTCAAGAAGTCTCTTTATTGCTTCGTCGCTAGCAACTACGAAGATCTCCTCTGCAAGTTTTATTGCCTTGATGCTCTTGCCCACAAGGCTTTCCGGCAGTTCTATGTATGTTTTGCCGTCTTTTTTCAGAAGCTTCGCCACGTAGAAATCTGCACGGAACTCCTATAAAATCAAGGCACCCCTTTCCTTTGTGGAGTTTCTTTTCAGACACGATCACGTGCGGCCTATTCAGTCTGAACTCATGCGTGAGGCGTACGATGCCGTTTCCCACAGTATGCACTTTCTTGCCCACGCCCCTACCGGCATAGGGAAGACTGATGCAACGCTTTCTGCCGCTCTCACGTACGCTTTAAACAATGGAAAGCTCGTTTTATACCTCTCTCCCAAGATCTCCCAGCACGAGATGGCTTTGAAGGTCGTTCGTGGCATTTCCCGGAAGTACAGTAAAAACATACGCGCTGTGGAGTTCATAGGCAAGCAGTATATGTGTACGCATCCCATCGCTCGAAAGCTCAAGGGGGAGGAGTTTTATGAACTCTGCCGTCGAATGCGTGAAAAGGAGCTCTGTCCGCTTTACGTGAACTACTTACACGACGAAAGGGGCAGCTATTGGCCGTTATTCCGTGAAACGGTCCTTCACCATGACGAGATTATATCCAGAGCAGAGGAGCTGGAGGAATGCCCATACGAGATGGCGTCAGATCTTGTTTCCGGTGCGGATGTTGTTATTGGTGATTATTACCACCTGTTTTCTCCACAATCCGGCAAGATATTCCTCAAGAAACTGGACAGAGATCTGAGCGACGTGGTGCTTATTGTTGACGAGGCCCACAACTTGCCAGAGCGCGTCCGCTCCGTGATTTCCTACGGCTTGAGTACGACGACCTTGTCCTACGCCGCTAAGGAGGCCACGGGGCTCGATCCGGAGGTACACAAGATCCTCCTTGATTTTGAAGAAGAGCTGTTTTCTATTGACCTGAAACCTGGGGAGCAGCAAGCCATACGGCACGACGATCTTTACAGTTGGTTGGACGTAGATTTCTCTGATTTTGCGGATACTTTGGAGGATCTCGGACGGGAATATTTGGAGCTAACGGGCAAGGGGAAAAGCGCTCTCCTCCGCGTTGCTCGCTTCTTGAGGGGCTGGAACGAGGGTGACGGACCATTTTTGCATTATATTCGCCGCTGGCGCAACAGCGACGTGGTTTCTGTTGTCCGCAAGGCGTTGGATCCGGCCTATGTGACCAAGGACATCTTCGATCGCCTGCATTCTGCGATACTTGTTTCTGGAACACTTACGCCCGGTGAGATGTACCGAGACGTTCTGGGAATGGATCCACGCCGCACTGTTATCCGCGAGTATCAATCGCCCTTTCCCCCACACAACCGATTGAACCTGATAGTTCCTACGGTTACCACCCGTTACAGTCACAGAACGCCAGAGCACTTCCAGAAGATCGCTAACATCGTTAAGCGTATACTAGATCACATTCCGGGCAACGTTGCAGTCTTTTTTCCATCGTACGATTTTCTTTCGTCCACACTTCCATTCCTTGACATCTCAAACCGTCCCGTATTTATCCAGCGCAGCGATATGAATCCCTCTGATGTTGCCCAAATGCTCTCTGCCTTCCGCGCGAATAAGGACAGGCAAGCGGTTCTCATTGCCGTGGCAGGTGGATCGCTTTCAGAGGGCGTAGATTTTCCCGGGGAGGACCTCCTTGGAGCAATCATTGTGGGTATTCCCCTTGCCGAGATGAGCCTGGAGATCCGCGCAATGATCGATTACTATGATAAGAAGTTTGGCCGTGGTTGGTTTTACGCGTACATCCAGCCAGCGATTGCGAAGGCCCTTCAGGCTGCTGGAAGGGTAATTAGGTCGGAAAACGATCGAGGTGTCGTTGTGTTTCTTGATGAGCGCTACACGTGGAAGAACTACAAGAAAGCGTTTCCCAGGGATTTTGACGCGGTTGTAACAGACATGCCGGAGATCTATTTGCGGGAATTTTGGAAAGACTACCCCCACTCCTGACCAGCGACGCGTATTCCAGCTACCGCGAGCATCGCAGTTGCGCCATACTTCAAGAGTTTGCCAATGAACGTTGCGAGCAGAAACTTCCAGTAGTTGTAACCCACGCTTCCTGCCAACAACCCTGCGAAGTCGTCTGGCGGGATCGGGAGTGCGGCTATTGCAAGAACAGTCATGAAGCTATACTTGTGGAATAGTGGGCTCCACCTGTCGTAAAACTCCTTGTACTTCTTCTCTAAGACTTTTTTACTGCCCAGGCCAATAAAGTATCCCGTGCTCTCGCCTATGGCGCTTCCCGCTGCTGCGACAATTGATACGAGGAGCGGGTTCATCCCGAGTGCCACCGCAATTAGTATATAAGTCGGCGTGGGTATTCCGATGAAGAGGGTTGCGTTTGTGATTAGTACCGCCAGGAAGAGGCCGATGTACCCCCATTTTACTACGATCTCTTTTGTTTGATGCGGGTGAGCTGCGGCGTACGTTCCAATTGCGAGGGCTACGATTATTATGAGTGTAACAGCTATGTAGTCCCAGCGAAGGCGCATCACATCACCCTAATCTTTGCGAAGCGCTGGTACGTTGTACCTGGCAGCGCCACGCTTACCAGTACGCTGTGGTCTCCTGCGTAGGCTGTGCTGCTTGCCTTGACAAGGTACGTTGCAACTGCGTGGTCGCCAGGAGCAAGGGACGGGATCGTAAATATTCGGGGGTCTGACGTGTTGTTCTCCAGACTCTGCTGCGAATACACCCGCAGATATTTTGATATGGGCTCCGCATAGACGATTACGTTTTTCACGACGTGGTCCGTGTTGTTCGTGACGGTCACCCGTAGTATTGCCGAATCCCCTGGTTGTATGCTACTTGTGTCCCACGATGTGCTAATCGGAGATCTTGGCACGCTTTTCCACGCGAAAATGAGTGCCGCGATGACTGTTATTGCTATTGCCGCTAGATATATTTTTTTTCTACGCTCCGCTGCTCCATATATGCTTCCGCCGAACATATTACGCCTCCGCCAAGCGTTTCTTCACTCTCATCATCCTCTGTGGTACGCCCACGCAGAGATAGAGTATTGCGAGCACCCATAAGTATATGTAAAGCCAGTCCGTCTTCGGCGTGCGTATTGCGGCAGCAATGGGTATGCCCACTATGATTAGTATGAGCCGCTCCGCCCTTTCAAAGAGATCCGGCCAGTTTACGTTGTCCACAGGGATCTCCATGGCTGCCCTTGCCTTTGCGTAGGAGATCATGATGGATGCAAACATGATGATGTACACGGGAGCCCAGTAGCCCGTTCCCCACCCAACGCCGAAGAGCACGAGCGCTTCCACAAACCTGTCTGTCATTGCGTCCAGGTATGCGCCCCATTTGCTTTCCTTCTTCCAGTATCTGGCCACGGCCCCGTCCAACGCGTCAAGGAGCCCAGCAATAGCTGCCATTATGCTCCCAATGAGCCAGTCTGCCTGCGCGAAATACCAGGCAGCTAGCCCTGCAAAGGCAATGGATGTGAGCGTGATGAGGTTTGGGTGGATGCCCACATACTTGGCGACCTTCTCGAAGAACGGCTTGAACACGTGCCTGTATCTCGCGCTGAGCATTT
Source organism: uncultured archaeon (assembly GCA_964451455.1). Classification (GTDB taxonomy): domain Archaea; phylum Iainarchaeota; class Iainarchaeia; order JAADDC01; family JAADDC01; genus SZUA-1452. The sequence continues at coordinate 1,320 of CAYVHT010000015.1, read as the reverse complement.
CAATCCCCCAGTATGAATAATTGGTCATCGTCTCCTTTTAAGAAGCCAAGGTATGTGCCCACATCAATCCACGCGTGCGCGTAGGATATTGCGGCCAACGCGGTGGCGTAATCCCCTTGTTCTGCGAAGTATTTCGAATCCTCCAAGTACCTCTTGCACATGTCTATGAGTTTCTGCCCTGTTTCGCCTGTTATCTGTACCCTACCAAGCGCTTTTTCAGTTATTTTCACGTATCGTTCGTACTTCTCCTTAACGCCTTCCAAGGGCAAACCTCCTAACCGCATCCTCTTCCACGGGGTGCATCTTCCCTAAGATCACCAGACTGTGCGGTGGGTCTGGCCATTTCACGCTGAGCAGGTCTTCTGGCTTGCCGAACACAATTTTTTCGTCTTCATGTGCTGCTCGTGCAATGCCTACCACGTATTCCCAGTTCTTCCCCTCGCGTTCTGCCCAGAACTGCAGGGCCTCTACTGCTCCAGGTATTGTAAGCGGTTCATCGCCCACATCTAGCAGCGCCAGCGTGTGCATGTTCCTTTTTCTGTTCTCCAATATTCGGTCATAAAACGATGGGCTGTGTCGCCAGTTGTGCGGAATCGTAACAGTCCAGCCAAACTTGTAGTGCTCCAGTCCGAGCCTAGACGGGATGTATGTGAGTATTGAGACGCCGGGAACGTATTTCCATGGTACTCCTCGCTCATCGGCGATCGTCGTGAGAATCACGTGCGTTGTGGCGGTCAGGGGATCCCCTAGAGTTACCACTGCAATATCCTTTTCCTTCGCTTCCATCACGAGTTCTGTGGCACCTTCCTCCAGATCCGTGCGCTCTGCCCGCTCCAACGTTCTTCCCACTATTTCTTCGATCTTTTTTATCTGTACCTCTGTCGTCGGGACTGTGTACGTGTCTATAAGCGCTCTGTCAGCGTTTTTTACAACTTCTTTCCCTAGAACTGTGATGTGTTCAGGTACCAGCCCAGCCCCCACCAGATATAGCATAATAGTATTGGGCAGTGGTGGTTTTTATTCTCCACATTTCCAATAGGTTCGTGATAGGCGTTCGTGTTCCCAAACGTGAGGCAGAGCGTGTCCGCCGCCGTCTTGCGAGCGAGGGTATTCTCCTGAACGACTATGCGCCTCTCCGGGAAGGTGATTACGTAATCTTTCCCGTCTCCCGATGCCCGGATGATCTTGAATGCGTGGAACACGAGTTTCCGCTCCGCAGGAGGAAGCCGCGCTCGCTGGAGGATGCGCTCCTTGAGTTTCTCTCCCCGGAAGAAGTGCAACACGTCACGAAGTCCTTTGACATCATAGGCCACGTCGCCG
>CAYVHT010000014.1:0-14668 GCA_964451455.1 uncultured archaeon | reverse complement strand
TGTTGAACATGGAATACGACGGCAACCCGGAAGACTACGCGAAGGTGCTCGGTGCGTGGATACAGAGTGGATCTAACATAAAGATATACTCCCTCAACAAGGACATATCTAAGAACGAAGTAAACGTTGCACCTCTGGCGTTCTACAACGATGGCACTCTAGTAGGCAACGTTCGGTTCAAGTCAGACAAAATAGGATTCCTCTACATCCCCGACGGAGTGTATTGGGATGGTATGACTGTGAAGGCAGCGCCAGAGCACGAACTACACTACGACGGAAAGACCCTGGAGGCGTACGTGCCACTCCTCTGCAACGGGGCGTACTTCGGATACCTTGCAGACGCCACAGTGGACGAAAAAGATCTTCAGAGCTCAATCAGCGCGAAGCTAGGGTTTACGGGAAGCGAGCTAGCAATTAAAGTCACGAACAACACGCCTTTCCAAATACAGCCGCACTACGAATGTACCGCCACACAACCGGCAGATATTGAATCCAAGCCGCGACCACAGAAATCTTCATCAGGAGATATATCCGTAGACCCGTACAAGGAGGAAACAATAGGGACTAACATCACCTTTGGAGAGCGTCCATCCTGGGATATAACGTGCGAGAGTGGTAATATCGAATGCAAAGACTGCTTTAATGCGCACTGCGTGGTACAGCTGCGTTCCATACGCTGGGAGTTGGATACTGGATCTATCGGGTACGTACCCGAGCCACAACTGGATGAGGACGACGCAGACATGCTTGGATACATTTACAACGAATACCTCCACGGGAATGATGCTCCGTACACGAGCGACGAGACAGGCTCCTGTGCCGAGGTGAAATACAACACAGGCTACAACCACCAGAAGCCCGCAGACATATATGCAGTAGTAAAATTCTTAGATAGAGATAGCAGCGCGAAGGCTTGGAACGGTCTGCTCGCAACGTTCCCACAAGACGCCATCAAGAACTACGATAATCCCGTAGAAGTCACGCTGGACAACAAGATTTCTTCTGTTTGCACGGTGGATGGAAAAATAACAGCATCCAAGAAAATCGACGCATACGACATAACTACTGACAGGATAACCGAAAAAAGCACAATCCTACTAGTATATGACGCGAAGATCAACTTGTTAGACCCCAACGATCCCTTCGTACACTACTACGCTGCCCACATCGTGAAGTTGAACAAACAGCCAGGGAACAATAACGATTACTCCTACTACTGTGAAGATGACTCTGCCAAAAACTGCATTGGAATAGAATACCGCGACGGCACCAAAAGCATTCCAGGATATGTGCTCCTTGCAAGATTAAAACCAATAACCCAATCAACAATCTCACCCATCCAGATATACCTAGCAACGCGCAATAAGGTGAGTAACAGAACTAATGTAAAGATTGGAAATGACTCAGTCGAAGCATATAAGGTTGGGCCGCTAGTACTATTCTGGGAAGCGGACGGAAAAGTATGTGGAGCGCACACACCTGAAGCAACACGATTCTACACGCTCAGCGGGCCCAGCTGCAACAGTGGATACTTATTTGGCAATGGCGAAGTACAAGAACCCGTTGAATACTACACTCAAGAATACACCGAGAGTGAGACACCCTTACTGAGCAGAGTCACAGGAGTACAGCTCAAGGCGACACCCTTCGAAAACGGAGAGCTGTTCCAGAGCTGCACAGAAGGATCGGAAGGATATTGCCTGCCCATATCCGTAACAGTAGGAGATACCACCATTTCAACACCGAACGATTGTATAGAGCAAGGGGGCACGGAGAGTACGACACCAGGGGGAATTTTCGTCACCGCCGCAACAAACCCGAGCACGTATCAGCTAGACACCAGCGACCTGAAGCTACCACTGTGCGAGGAAGGCTGCTGCCAGACAGTGAAAGAACCAAACACCTGCAAGTGCACCCCTTACGTGTCTTTGAATGTCAGTTCCAAATCTGTAAACGTTGGTGACTCAGTGACCGTGAAGACATATGGCTATGTTTCGTACTCTGGCGACTGCAAGTACGAGCCATATGCCCTTAGAATAAAGGTTTACGTTGACGGAGAACTCATCAAGAATTTTAACTGTGGCGTCCCGTATGCGCCGGAGTGCACAAAAGAGCCATTTACATTTGACTACACTTTCACAGAGCCCGGTGACCACACGGTTAATGCGCAGATGGTTTGGGACGACTGCGATGGCGCTACACACGACGATGCTCAGAGTTCTGTGACTGTGCACGTGGAAAACAAAAATGGTACAGAGCCATACACATATGGCAACTATCTTGAGAGTTGTAACGATGAGGGATATTGTGAAAAAATAGTTTATGTGACAAAATACGGCGATACTCCAAAATGTCTCTTCTACAATAAAAATAATAATACAGAAAAGCACGCTGATGTAGATTCACTGTATTGTATATGCTCCAAGTGGTCTGGAGACACATGTGACCCCCATGGAACGATGACGTGCTACAAATGCACTCGAGATGGCGATACCTTCAAGTGGGTCAAGGGTGCTGGGCCAATCCCAGTCCCAACATAACACCCACAGCTTTTTCTTTTTCTTTGACGTTATTCTAGCGTGAAGGGTTTTGCCCCGTTCTCGGTGTTCGTCGGGATTGTGATGCTTGGGATCTCCATCGCCATTGCATCAAACATACAAAGCCAGATCAACGCATACACAAACCAAATGCAGCAAAGGGAGGCCCAGATCCAGAGTGCATACAATACCAGCATGTTCTCACTCGACTCAATAACCACGTTTGCGCAGGCGCTCCGTGCAGCCCTATACAGCCAAGACTACACGTACACGACTTCCCTCTCTGACCTGGACAAGAGTCTCATAAAAGACGCTGCATCTGATTTCATCACCGCGCTGACGCAGACGGAGATGTATGTGTCCGGTGCGATACTGACAACGTCAAGTTTGAGTAATACGGAAAAGGCCATACACGACGCAACCACCGTGGAAGAGGACCCTGATAGAGACCTAATCATAGTGAAGATCAGACCGCACGATAGCGCAATACCCCTTGCCGAGATGAACATATACGACAACAAAGAGGCGTACACCGACAACACGCCCACCAGTCAAGTGGTGTACCCCCTCTTTCCATTAGAGGCAAACACGTTCATTTACGCGTACGTGCCTCTGAAGGAGATCCAGAACAGCATAAACGACGTCACAAATAAGTTCAGCGACGTGGAGATGCTCGTGGGGTTCGTAAGCAAGAAGAACGGGATTCCCTCGCTCGTCGTGATGGAAAATGGATCGGAAAAATATGATTACCCGTGGACAGATGGCTTTCTGAAGGTAAATGACAAGAACTACCCGCTCAGAGACGTGATCCAGCTTTCGCCCGTGTCACAGGACGTAGAAGGCAGTTACATACCGTCAACACTGACAAACAAGATTGAAGATGCGGTGAAAAAGATCATTGGCTCCGAATACACCCTCGCGGGGAGCGTAACCGTAAAATACAGTGATGCTGCAGATGTGAAAATGCCCTTCAAGAAGCTCGTGTGCTTCACGGGCAAGTTCGCGAAGGCGCTCGTAGCAGACCCAGAGCATGATTACACGGTGTGCGTGGACATAACGGACGGGGACGCAGTGGAGAAAGAGGTGAAAAAAGAAGATTTAGGATCAGACGGCGCGGGGGGTAAATACATAAAGCTCCCGTACAAGTACGTAAAGCACATCTCCCTCACGATGCAGAAAACGTTCACTAACACATGCATACCTGGCGGTGGCAGCATCAGCCCGAAGATGCACGTGGATGCAGATCTTAAAGACGGCACACCTCCAAACACGCCAAAATCCATACACATTAACCAGAATACCGTGCTGGAGTGGGCGTATCCCTCCGACGCAATAATGAGCAGTATATACCATTCGGATTATGACCTAGAGTGGGCGCAGGGCGGGTGCCAATGGGGCGAGTTGCAGGTGCCTGGGCCCGCATCGTGCTCTTCAAGCACGGATTCTCAGGGTAATTGCACCGGATGTACGTGCACAGGCCCTCTAAAAAGTGACTGCAGTGGTGTTGATTCTCAAAGAGAAGGATGTTGGCAGTCCCTGGCAAACGATGTAAAAAAGTGCAACTCATGGGTATACGACAAGGGGCTCTACGGATACGTAACGAAAGACGGCAGCGAATTCTGCGGGGCATCTGTACCCCCACAGGTCCCGAATAGCTGCAGCGAAGGGGGGTGCACGGACATTTGTGCTGAAAACTACAGATGGTGCCAATACTGCGCGTCGGTGAATTGGGATCCTGCAATCTGCTGTGATCCAAACACCAGTCAGTGCTATCTCTGGTGGGAACAGCAAACATGCGAGAATTGCGAGAGCGAATGCTATGATGCGTGCGAGGCGTGCATACACCGTCCGGACAGCCCCAGCTGCAACGACTGCAGCACAGGCACATATTTCGTGAGGGAAAATCCCTACGAGTGGTGGAACGGACGCAGCGGGGATTTCTTGGACACCTCCAACTATGCGTTTATCTTTAACGTAGAAAATGCGAGAGATGCAGTGAAAGAGTGGATAAATATGCAGTTCCTTGGCCAGTGCGAGAAAGTATTGGACGGCAAAATTTGCGACGATCTGCTTAGAATACTCGACAACTACACGGACAGCGACGATGTCTACGTGCTGAGCAATACTTCAGACCCAGAGAGCATCGCAAAAACGCTTATCCAGAGCGGAGGGGGCCTGCTGAGTATCACCGTTGTAGATACCGAGAAATTTGACCCAAACCGTGGAGAAGCAAAGTGGAAAGCAACTTCCGCCGCCGTGGTCTATTGTAATAATCCAGGAAACTGTACGACCGTGGCATCCAGCCCGTGAGGCGAAGCGATAAAAACGAGGAAAGCGTATAGTTACACATGGACGCGGAAGAGCTTATGGAGAGTATTCAGGAGAAGATAGATGATCTGAAGGACCGCCTGGCGGACGTGGACTGGCGGGATCCGAAGGTTCTCGGGGGCGTGGCCCTCGCAGTCATTCTCCTTGGAGTGGGAATCTACTTCTTGTTCGCTGGGAGCGGAACTCCTCCCGCAAAGATCCAGGTGAAGCTGGAAGGCAAGCCTGTGGCGGGAGCCTACGTCTACGCACTCTTGGAGGATGGAACGACAAAGACATTCGGTCCAACGGACTCGGAAGGCTACGTTCAGGTGCCTGGAGACGTCAGCATCGTCGGGGTGAAGCTGCCCGATGGTAAGATGGTAAGAAAAACAGCATTCGCGGCACCCGGAGAGATCAGCACCCTCAGTTTGGAGGGCACCTTCAAAAAAACCGTCACTTTCTACGTGGTGGGCCTATCGGGAAGAAGCGCAACGCTCCACGTGATCGTGGAGGGCAACGAGGCTGTCCAGATCCAGATAACAGACGGAATGGCCACGGTGGACTTTGGCAAGGACATCGTGATCACTCCTAGCAGCAAGATCACGTTCAGGATAACTGCGGACGGATACGAGCCATGGGAGCTCAACACGGACGGAAAACACCTCGAAAGTGTATACGACGTTACCCTTGTCAAGAAATCCGGCACAGACGTGCCCGTGGGAAACCTGAAAATCATCGTTACGAAGGGAGATAAGCCGTTCACGGGAAGAGCAGATCTATATGACGTCACAGACACCGTCGCGGCATCCGCCCAGATTACAGGCGGCGGAGCAGAGGTAAAGGGCCTTGCATACGGACAGTACATCCTCAAGATCTTCGACGAGAACGGTACGTACGTCGCCAAGAAGCAAATTATCATAAATTCGCCTGAGAACAACGTAACAATACGACTAATGACACTACAGGAGGCGCTGGAGCAGGGACTCGTCAAGAAGGTAACCACTGAGGACGGAAGAACCGTTATCGTGCCCGCAAACGCGAGTGAGGAAGACATCGCCGTGATTGGTGGCGAGAGCGAATCAGGAGCGAGCGTGGAAACTAATGGCAAGAGTTCTGGAGAAACGAACGCGCCAAAAGGGTCAAACACTATCCTCCCAGAGTACAACGTAGAAACGGGAGAGGGCCTCACTGTAAGCGGTGGTAACGACGTGGACTTTGCCATCATCAGCGAGACGCCCACGGTTCCCGTCCGCATATACGTGATGGACGAAGACGGCAATCCAATAACTGACGCCGTTGCAGACATAAATCTTGGATATACAACGGCAACGGAAACTCCAGACAGCACAGGCAAGATAGAGTTCGGACTACACGAAGGACAGTGTGCAGACGTGTCCGTATCCGCCCCTGGCTACGAGGACAAGAACGTCCACATATGCTCACCAGATACTGAAACGTCGGTGGCGCTGAAACACGCATACATCACAGGGGACCTGCAAGTGAGCGTCCAGGACTACATGGGCAACCCTGTGAGCAACGTAAAGGTCGTGGTCTACCATGGGCACAAGGCCGTGGGCCAACCCGCATACACAGACAGCAGCGGAGCCGCATACATCCACAAGCTACTTACGGGAAACTACGTCATACGCGCAACGAAGGATGGCATGAGCGCCGAGGCTAACGTAAGCATAGAGGCTGACCAACTGGCAACAGCCGCCATAACACTGTATCCAGGAACAGCAACCCTGAGAATCACGATAACTCGGAATAAAGCGCCTGTAAGGGGTAGCATCACGTTTTGGAGGTTAGATACCGGAGAAGAGCTGAAAACGGCAGATACCGGAATCGACGGCAAGGCAACGGTGGTTGTGCCCGCCATCATCCCAATACGGTACGTGGCAACCGTCGGGGACGTGAAGATAAAGGGGCCGATAATGCGGCTGGCCCCGGGTGACTCGAAGAGCATAGACGTGAGCGTGCCAGACTTAGACATACCCGGCGTAAAAATTGTGGGGGTATATGACGAGAGAGGAAGAGAAATAGCAAACCTGCCCATCGGCTCAAACTTCAAGATCGTGGCAATAGTCGGAACGAGCAGCGGAGGCCCAATCACTGCAAGCACAGACGATGCGGACGACATAGTCCTAAACGTGGAGGGAGACCCAGAGGCGATAGACAACGGCTACACCACGGTAACGATAGCGGGTCATGTGAGCCAGTACCCGATACACAACCACGCGGCAATAACCATCTCGGCAGGAGACGCGAGCAAGACAATAAACCTGCCCATAGGAGACTTGATGGAGTGCACTGGAGATTTCTGCTACTCAGTGAAGCTGTATTATGGCAACACGCCAATCACGGACGACTTCAAGCTAATTGCAGGTCAAAGGATCCACGCAAAGGCGACTCTGATGTACAGAGGAAAGGACACGGCACACGTGACTGCAGAGATCCGTATAAACAAAAATGGAGACAGCAACACGATCGTTGGCGCCGATAAAGATAGCTGGGAACCTGGCGACGTGGAAATGGGAGAGATCGATTTCACAGCACAGGAGGGCCCATACACAGAGGTTCTGAGGCTTACAACGAGCCAGCGGGTGAAAGATCATATCATAAAGCGCTTTGTAGCTGCAAAGAAGGAGAAGCTGAAGGTAGTCGCGGTCCCTAAGACTCTGCTAAAGACGGACAAGACTCAGAACTTCAAGATAGGTGTGATGAAAGAGGATTCGGACGTGTACTTTGCACCAGACGGGCTCACGTACACGATATATGGCGTGCGCTATGATGGGAGCGTAGAGCAGGTAAGGGTCCTGCAGAACGCCACATCACCCGCAGATATATCCCTGTCGAGCATTGGTAGCTACACGGGCCTAAAGGTCCACGCGGAGGCAGGCATATACGCCGGCGACGCAGACATCACCCTCACGAACGCTGCGGTGAAAGCCACACCCACAAGGATTGCCCTCTCCGACAGCAAGAAGAGCAACAAGATTCGCGTCTACACGATAATAGATGACGATTACACCCTGCGGGTGCATGCTACTGTTACAAAGAACTCGTCCTGCAACATAGAGTTCCACGTGACGCCAAGGGATGCAACGCTGAACGCGGCAGAGGGTATGAAGAAAGTGGAACTTAACGTCTGGTACACAGGGGGAGACAACTGTGCGAAGTCCGTAGGTGGCGATGTAAAGCTCACCGTGTCCAACGACGCGGGAGAAACGATATACGAAACATCCATACCGATACTGGCGACGCCAAAGGGTAGCTGCCTCGAGATAAGCACGCCTGGAGATGAGATTGAGGGGAAAATGGAAGGCGAGTTCACAGTTACCGTGAAGAACAGATGCACAGATCCAATTTCGGCAAAGGTTACAATAAAAGGCGAAGGCTTGGGCGGTACGGACCTAAAGGAGACGGGGATCTTTGATCCTCTCACCCTAACCACGAACCAGACTGAAATCCTCGCCCTTGATCCCAGCCAGAGCAGACCGATAAAAATACACTACAAGATGAGTGGAAGGGTCCAAACGGTCTATTCGGCAAAGATAACAATCATAGCAAGCAGGGCAGACGAAGACGAGGCAGACAAGGACGTGGTGGTATACAATACAGACGTCTCTAACTGCTTGAGGATCAATATGGATAAAGAGGGTGGCATAGACTTTGGGTACTCCAAGGCACGTGGCGCCTACGTAGCAGACGTGCCAATAACAATAACCATCGGAAGGTACTGCACCATAAACCCGGACACTGTAAGCTTTGGGGTAAATGGAGACCTCAAGAAACACGTAACAGTAGAAAGCTGGCAGCTGGAAGACCTGAAAATCGACCTGTATAACAAGCTCCGTGACAGAGATCCAGACAACATAGTAACAGAGAGCACGACCATAGAGCTCGGCGCAACAGACACCACGCCGCTCTACGATCATATGGCCGGCAAGATACGCATGTCCGCCGTCGCGAAGCCACTTGCAGGGCCAAAAGCCAACAAAGAGGAAAAGGTGACCGCGGAGACAGGTATATACACGGAGCCGAAAGAACTGAGCGCTGAACTTGAAGGAACGTACTACTTCGAAGGAAGCAAGATTGTATCAAAGGACTGCACGGTAAAGATATACGTCGGTGGGACGGAGCTAGAGACGGAGGCGTTCCGGAAGCCGCTAAGTGGCATCTCAGTCACCAGGGCGTACGCAGAGGTTCAAGGGGTTCAAGGGCATGACTACGACGTAAATAAAGGGCCAATAACGGCACAACTCAACGGCAGCTACGTGGAGATATCCATTCCGCTTAACGCTGACCGCATAGGAAAAATAGCTGCAGCGGGATACAAGGTACACGTAGCTGGGACCGCCACGCTGGAAGATGGCAATACAATAAACTTCGAGGGCATCCTAACAAGCGAAGTGCCAGCAGACGGCTGGAGACCAGAAACACCCAAAGATGAGGAAATAGCCAAGGAAGACGATGGTCACATAGCTTGTTTCCATGTGGTTGCACCAGCATATGCCGAGAAGGTAAAAGTATCCACCACAAAGACAGGCGCACACATCAAGGAATGTGACGACTGCAGCAACCTTGACATAACCGAGGACGACAAGACTATAAGCGTAAAGAGCGGTGCGAGGATCTGTGTATGGGTAGTGCTACCTGCAACGGAGAGAGACTGTAGTGGTTTAAGCTCCGAGCAAGTGGTTGTGAAACTAACACCCATCTGTAATAAAACACCTGTAGAAGAGTTGAGTACAAAAAAGACGATCGAAGTAAAGCCGTACTATCAGGTCATGAATGCCCTGCCTGCCAACGTGGACCTAGATCCCTTCGCGGCAGACACGTACGCAAAACCCGAAGAGGAAATGGCAGGGGGCTCAATAATATCTACGACAGCACAGAGCCTTGCGTGCACACTCAGCAGTTACACGAACAAGCTCTATCCCATATCCACGGTAGCGACGATCGTAAGCAAGATGAACGAGCGGCCAGAAATCTTCCCAGAATCGGTAGAGCTCCTCGTGTACAACGATGGGAGCTGCGAGCACCCAGATACAAAGATCAGGGACGCTTGCAAATCCATAAAGAAGGCAATGAAGGCAATGTCGGAAATCTACTTCGCGATGTGCGAGTGGAGTAGGAAAAATAAAAAAATCACAATAAACTGCGAATCGCTTGGGGACGTGGATGGGGACTACAAGAACTCGTGGAAAGCGCTGGAAGACTTCATAGAGAGCTCAGATGTTAGCGATAAAACAGAACTCACAAAACAGTACGTTAACAACACAATACTCGAAAACAAGCCAGACTGCACAACACTGGAAGATGCGTTCCTTAAAATGAAAGGAAATCTCCAGTATGGAGAATTGCCAGTGGTGATACGCTGGAACAAAGCGAACAAAGCAGCGTACCTCGTTCCAAAGTGGCACGCTGGAGTGCTGACAATAAAGAAAGGTGACCTCAAAGGCGATATCAGGTGTAAGCTTAATACAGAGGTGCCAGGGATACTAGAAGAACACAAAGATCAGGACGAAGAGATAAAATACCTCGTTGCATCGCCTTCAGATGACGCCACAACGCTGGACAAAGTAGTGACATGCTATCTAAAGAAGGATGGCATGAATGAGAAGATAAACATACCCGATACGCCGCTTGCAGAGATTGAGCTGGACGAAGACCTTGCAAAAACAGCACAATACAATAGTAGCGCTGACGCAATAACTGTAGAGGTCAGTGAGGATTCTCTCCCGCAGAGCTCGACCGCGGAAGTCACAAAAGAAACCCATAAAGCTTGCTACGTAACAAAAGAGGACCCGAATGGTCCCTACTCAAATAAGGACATATATCTCGTGGTTAGCTACGATGGCAGCATCACAGCGTACGTGGGCCAAAAGCCAGAAGTTGCCGCATGTGACAACCCGATAGAACTCACCGAGGCAACGATAAATGACCTCACAGACACCGAGATAAAGTTAGGCTATGCAGCAGGCCCGATATGCAACACGGGAAGCGTCTGCAAAGACGGAACGGCAACAATAACTGAAAAACCAGTAGTAATCGTGGGATGGATCACAGACGAAGACTGGGACGATGACGGTGGCTGGCTCGATAGCGGTCACTGTGGCAAAAAAGAGGCACTACAGGTAAATACAGGCTCAAGAACATATACCTCAGAGATATCTCGCGGCAAAGACGATAACGGCAGGAGAAAGCGAGAGTTTGGTGCAATATACGTCGGGGGTGCCACAAAAGTCGAGATTACGCCAGTGGGGGGCGGCTGGCAGTGCTGGTGGAGCGTGTGGCCAATAAAGGTAGAGCAGATATCCGTGAACTAGTAATCCAGAATGCCACACTAGCACACCACCCGCTTTTTACCCTTTTTCTTTACAAATACACACATGGAGCCAGTTGTCTCCACGATCGGAATGCACTACGTCGTAGAGGCCGCGGGCTGCAGGGAGGACGTGCTCACGGACGCGCGCAGATTGGAGGAAATATTTAAGAACGCAGCAAGAGCTGCCCGCATGACCATAAAGGCATCCCACTTCTTCCGCTTTAGTCCAAAGGGCGTCTCAGGCACAGTAATCGTTGCAGAGTCGCACATATCCATACACACGTGGCCGGAGAAGGGATACGCCGCCATAGACGTATATACTTGCGGAGATTCCGACCCAGAGAAGGCCGTGGACTACATACTGGAAAAGATCGGAGCAAAGCACGCCCACGTGTCTGAGCTGAAGCGAGGGATACCAGAGGACGATGGGACGTACACGCACACAATCGTCACGTGGGAGGAGCGGCCAGGGGAGGAATAAATACAACCTCTCCCCAATAATACCATGGCAAGAAACGACCCGCTTCTGGTTCTTGCATTCCTAATACTAATACTGGGCGTGGCGGTGTTCACGATCCAACAACCCGTGAGTACACAAAGCACGGAGGAGTTCGGCCTCGTACCGACAAAAAATCCGGGAGAACTCCAAGAATATGTGCGCAACAGTCAGCAATACACAGGATACGCCACCATAATGACCGCGGGCGCACCGCTCACGGCAGCAGCGGGTGCTGTAAAGAGTGGTGCAACGCCGCCCCAAGAAACACAGAGCAGCACGCCGGAGAGAACGTCCACCACGAACGTGCAGGTAGTCGGAGTAGACGAGCCCGACGTACTGAAACTGGCTGGAAACAAAGCGTTCTACCAGTCAAGGGGGAACGTGAAGATCATCCACATTTATCCACCAAGGGATGCAAACGTGCTGGCAAAGCTCCCTGCCAACTGGGGGACAAAACTGTTCGTAGAAGGCAACACGCTGATAATCCTGCAGGGCTCAAGGATAACGGGCTACGACGTGAGTGACCCTGCGAACCCAAGACAGGAGTGGGAGCTCGATGTGAACGGCTCCGTACGCGACGCCAGGGAGATCAACGGAACGATATACGTAATAACGTCGGACTACCGCGTTGTGTGCCCATACTATCCGGTGAAAGGGATAATCATCCCGTGCACACACTACTACCACCCGACAATTCCCTTGCCCTCTGACGTAACGTATACTGTGCTGAAGATCAACGGGAAAAGCGGGAATGTGGAGAAAGCCGTCGCGCTATCCGGTTCATACCAGACAACGGTGTACGTAAGTAAAAATGCGATATACTTTGCATACAGAATTCAAAAACCAATACGCGAGGTACTATACGATTTCATCATAGAGAAGGGCGACGAAGTACTTCCAAGGAACATTGTGGAGCACCTGCGGAAGGTAAACTCATACGACATAAGTAAGGAGGCAAAGATTGCTGAGATGGAGGCAGTACTTGAGAACTACTACGAGGGACTAAGCCCAGAAGAACAGAGCAACGCACAGAACAGGGTGGAGAAAGCACTGGAAGAGTACCTCAAGGAAAACGCGGGAAAAATAGACAGTACTGGTATAGCGAAGATTTCTCTGGACGACTTGTCCATTACTGCGACGGGAAAGGTGCCCGGGCATCTGTTGAACCAGTGGAGCATGGACGAGCACGATGGATACCTCCGCGTGGCCACAACCACCACCGCAAACTGGAGGAACCACATTGGGAATAACCTCTACGTATTGGACGGAAAGCTGAACGTTATCGGTAAGGTAGAAGGATTAGAAGAGGGAGAAAGGATATACGCGGTGCGCTTCATGGGGAGCAAGGCATATGTGGTGACGTATAGGGAAACGGACCCCCTCCTTGTGCTGGACATCTCAGACCCAAGGAATCCAAGGGTAGAGGGTGAGCTAAAAATACCTGGATACTCCACATACCTGCACCCGATAGACCAAAGCCATATGATAGGTGTGGGACGCGGAGATAACTGGAAGATAAAGGTATCCCTTTTTGACGTGTCTGACCCAGAGAATCCAAAAGAGCTGGATACATACTATCTAAAGGAAGGCTGGGGGCAAGTGCTGTTTGACCACCACGCATTCCTCTGGGATGAGAAGCACGAACTTCTCATTATACCCGCCGGAAACCGCTACTACCTGCTCCGTGTGAGAACAGATGAGAAACCATACATCAACGCAGTGAAGATAGTGGGGTTTGACAGCACGGCGAAGCGGGCGGCATACATGGACGACTACGTATACCTATTTTCCGACGACGAGATGGCTGCGATAGACGAGAACAGCGGAGAGGTTGTGAAACGCCTGCAGATAGAAGATGGATATAATGTGGGGCCATTCCCGCCGCCGAGACCCATTCCCATCATAGTTAAAAGCGAGGAAAATCAGTAAGGACCACCCACGACTACCCGCCAGAAAGGCATTTATACCACAATCCCTTCTTTATCACATGCCCGAATTGAAACGGTTTGCGCGTGAGTTTAAAGAAAGGGTGGCCCCAGCCGCAAAGAAAGGTGCCGTCCTCTTCGGAAAAGCTGCAGAAAGAGGTGCTCGAACGTCATTCCAGTTCCTCAAGGAAAAGGGTGCGCCGAAAACGAAGGAGATAAGCGTGAAGATGTGGGCGTTAATGAGAGAGAAGGGTGCACCGGCGATGAAACAGGTGCTTACGGAGAAGGTAGCACCGAAAATGGTTCAGGCTGGCGCGTTCGCCAAGAATACAGCGTTTCCGCAGATGGTGAAGGCGAGTAGAGAGAAAATAGTGCCCGCAATTGTGGCGGCGGGACGCGGCGCGATAAAGGCAGGGAAATGGGTGGCGCCAAGGGCGAAGAATGCGAGCTTGACTGCCTACGAGAAGACGAGAGAGCAGATAATACGGAGGCAGTATGGGGGAAACACCGTGTTGGCAAGGGTAAGCAGAGCCAGCGTAGAGGCAACAGGAAAACCAATACTGGGACTTAGAATCGCGAACATGCTCGTCAAGCACAACTACTCGCAGGAAATTGCGGCTCAGATGATCGAAGCGATTCATAACGCTGCTAAAAACCACCCTGCCGCCAAAAACAGACTGATTGGAAGGGAAATATCCAAGCATGCGCTCACGCTCTTCCATGAGGGGCTGCGCGCAGGCATGGTACCTGACGAGGCGTACGGTCTGGCAGCAAGAGCACTTATGGACGCACAGAAGATGGGTATGAAGTTTGGTAGCAAGAGGGATGTCCAAGAATTTATGCAAAAATACTACAAGATTGCCCAACAGATGCGCGAGCTGGAGCCGCCAAGAATGGTGATGCGGTGAGAGCGTACGGTTCAGCAAGAAACGGATAATGGGCGTAGAGGAAGTATTTTGAGGTATATGAGATGAGCGCGGAATTTGGGAAAGCACAAACAGTAAGCTTTTTATACTCCTTTTCTCCGATGGTAGGGATGAGGAGGGATCGGCAAACAGCACCGCTCTAA
>CAYVHT010000013.1:0-16016 GCA_964451455.1 uncultured archaeon | reverse complement strand
CCTCTATCTTCACGACCTTACCGTCACTGTCCTTGGCACAGACCGTAACGGTGTAGGGAACGCCTACGTACGTCACAGCATACCCCTGCACATTATATACAGCAGGAGCCTCGTTCCGCGGAAGTACTGTGATTGTGACTGAGTCGCTGCTCTTCTGATGCTCAGCACTCGGCCCATAATACATATTCACGTAAGCCGTGTGAGTCCCGCTTGTGCTAAACGTTGTGTAATATGCTGCCGTGCAGCTGGTAGACCCATCACAATGCTCTATGTGAACGGCCCTCCCATCCACGTAGTAAACAAGGTGATCCACACCGGATTTCGCCTTCGCGGATGCTACGAGAGTCACCTGATCGCCGATATGAACGGATGTAGATGGCTTAACCGTCAATTGTATGGACGCGGAATCAAAAACACTCACAACAACGCTGCTGCTCTGCTTCGAATAGACAGAACCGTTCTCCACGTAGCGCATGACTGCGTAGGCCCTGTGTTCGCCAGACTGGAAGGACGTTGTGTACGTTACAGTGCACGAGCTGTCAAGGCCGCAAGACTGGCTCTTCTTGGTAATGCCGTCCACAACGATGTCTATGGACTTTATCTCCTCTGCACTTCCCTTTGCCGTAAATGTGACGCTCTCACCCGGAGCAACCTCTGTCTTGCTGGCAGTGATCGTGACGGTTGGTTCGCTGCGCTCCTTAACCGTAAGGGCGACAACGTCGCTGAGCGTCTTTCCGTCCGTCGTTACCGCCACAGCCTTGACGGAGTAGGTTCCCGTGGACGTTGGTGTGTACGTCGTGGTGTACGTACAGTCGGGGTTGGACGGGCTGCCGTTGCACACCTTGGAACCAATCTTGCTACCGTTCACATAGATGCCCAGCGTGGATATGCCGTAGGGATAACCGGCAGATGCGGTGATGATAACGGTGTCGTTGACGTATGCTGGGTTCGGAGACACCTTGACAGATACCTCCCCTGTGCCGCCGTTGACGTGCACAGTTACAGGAGAACTCCAAGCATCGTCGCGCGTAGCGCCATTGCAGTCGTCCCAGACCATCTGCGCCTTAACCGTGTGGTCACCGGGCTCCGTGAATGTGTAGTCAAAAGTAAATGGCCCTTTTGTGCACTCCGGCGCATACGGGGCGCCACAGTCAAAATTCCTGACGAGTTCTCCGTCAACGTAAACCTTTATTCTAAGGGCATATGGCTCGTACTTGCAGTCGCCAGAGTACGAAACATAGCCATCTGTCTTCACAGTAACGGATTCGCCCGCATCAATAGTTGTCGGATTAACGGAAAGGGATACATGAGGCGTGCAGGTGCAAGTATCACTCTCTTTTGCAGTGAACTCAGCAGTATCTGAATCTGTATTGCCATAGTTGTCGTAGACCGTTGCCTTCGCCGTGTAGGTGCCTGCAGAGGTTGGAGTATACTTAACAGAGGTTGCACAAACTTCGCTGCCAAAGCAGTCCCTCGTCTTGATTGCCCTCCCATTCACCGAAATTACAATCTTCTTCAGGGCCTCGCCCTCTGCACTCGCCGAGATCTTTACACTGTCACCGACTTCAACCGATGACGGAGACACGGAAACGGAAACGGTGGGGCCGGTATACGGGGTTGTAACAGTGATTGTTTTCGTCTCGGTATCCTTATTGTTGTAGCCATCCTGGGCATAAACGCTCAGCGTGTACGTCCCGGCAGACAGACCTGGGACAGTAAAACTGACCGTCTCGTCGCCACCGTCCACCTCCTTGGAGTCGGAATAGTCGCCAATAGACAGGCCAATAAGACGAATGTCGCCATCTTCGTCAGTAGCGTGCACGGTAACGGTGAATGGCTCGTTTTCCTTAACGCTAGACGGGACAGACACCGACTTAATAACGGGCTTGTGCTGCTCCTTAACAGAAACGCGAATTGTCTTCGTGTACGTGTCAGAGTGATATGCCTTGTCGTAAACGGTGATGTAAAGCGTGTACGTCCCTGCTGTGAAGCCAGGCATCTCAATAGTCTTGGTAACAGAACTGCCAGAGATGCTTATGTACTTCGTGTAGTAATCCATCTTAACGTAGAGCGACTGAAGATCTCCGTCAGCATCCTTTGCATTAACGGTAATTGTGAATGGCTCGCCAGCCCCCACAGATGATGGAGCATCTACGCTAACGATCTCTGGATCGTGCTCGGTGCCGGGGACGTAGAACGTATCGGACTTCCAGCCAGACCAGTCGCCATCGCTGTCAGCAACGCGAGCGTAAACGGTATGGGTTCCAGGGGTAGCAGGGGCTCTGAGGGTATATGTGTGGCAGGTGATAGACTGCGAATAGTCTGGAGTAAAACTTACTGAGTAGCCGCCAGGGCCAGGAGAATCAATGGAAAACTCAGCCCGAGCAGGCATAGCCGAGAATGGCGCAGTCAGCACGCAAAGTTTTACCTTGAAGCTAGAACCAGGGCCAGATGGCTGAGAAGTTACAGAGAAAGAGTCAATTATCGGCGCGACCCCGTCGCCGGTAGGCCCAATAATCAAGCCCGCTATGCCTCTGAAAACATCAAGCAGGCTGAACGCATACGCCTGACCGACAACTACAAACATTATAAACGATGCAAGCATTACCTTCCTGAACATGCCAACCACCCCCTGAGTGTTACCACTACGCATAAGTTATTATTTGGCACCCAAGAAATATAAACGACATTGGTTAGCGCACCAAACCGGATCTGCGAAAACGAGCACTTTTTGAAAGATGGCCACTATCTGAGCTAGTAAAACCGATATCAAAGAGCATAACGTATACGCAATAGAGTTGTAGGGGCAGTAGCCCCATGGGTCCGGCCGGATTTGAACCGGCGACCTTCGCCTCGTAAGGGCGACGTCATGCCGGGCTAGACCACGGACCCACACTAGCAAAGAATAATCCGTTTACATAGGTTTTTATTGTTGGGGGTTCTGCCCATCCTGACCCTGCTGAGCTGCCTGGAGGATCAGCATAACGAGGAAACCGCGCACGTCGTAGGGCAACAGATCCTTTATCCCGATGCCGAAACGGTGAAGGAACTCGTAGGCGCGCTTCTGCTTCTCCGCAAATACGTTCGTATCGTTGCCAGGAAACTCCCGGTAAACCCGGATGAAAGAGCCGAGATCTGAGATCGTGATGACGTCCCCGAAGAACTCCGTCCAGCGGAACTTCCATTCAGACACAGTAAAATCGCCAAGGACCTGATAGCCAAGGGATTGGAGCTTATACACGAGCTCGGACTTCTTCCCCCGATCCACGACGGTATCTTCCTGGTTGCGGAGATCCTGTCCGTAGTGGACGAGAACTGCGTGTTCGTCATCCTCGTTCCAGACTCGAACGCCGTAGAGGTCTGGAGCGCCGTAGGCCCCCGCCATGATAAGCAAGAGTGTTTCCGTGTAAGTGGTAGCGCCCTTCGGGATAACCTCCTCGTCGGCTTTCAGCTGAAGCAGAAGCGTCTTCACATCGCGAACGGGTGCCACAAGTTTGACGCGCACGTTTTAATTATATGCTGAGCAGTTTATAACCATGGCGACGTACGAAGACTTTGCGAAGCTGGACATCCGCGTGGCGAGGATAAAGAAAGTAGAAGACATTCCGGGAAGTAAAAAGCTCTACAAACTCACCGTGGACCTTGGCGACGAAGAGAGAACCCTCGTCGCTGGACTCAAGGGTTACTACACTGCAGAGGAGTTAGAAGGAAAAACGATCATCATGCTAGCAAATTTGGAACCCAAAAAGATGATGGGAGTCACGTCACAAGGTATGCTCCTTGCAGCGGACGACGGGGAGCACGTGTCGCTCCTGATACCTGAGAGAGACGTGAAAATCGGTGCGCGGGTCAGCTAAGTGCCCGCACCTGCCACTTCCACAGTATCTTTATAATCTGGACGTATATCCAAGAGAACACGGTAATGTAGACGTAGTACAGTAGGTTGCCCGTCCTCATGAACCAGTTCTTCCATGCGCCGAAATACAGGAGTACCACACGGACGTAGAGGTAAACAGCAACGATAAGATACAGCGTTAGGACTATTACCTTGAAGAGAGACCACGTTCTATGCCTACGCATCGTCACCCACCTGCACGTGCTTCTGCGATTTGTACATGTCCACGATCTCCTGCACAGTCGTGGCATCCTCTGGCCCCTTGTCCTCGCGAATCCACCCCACTATCCGGGGGAAACGCAAGGCATAACCCCTACTGCCATCCCAGCCCGCGGTGTGGTTTGGGCTGCGGGTAATCTCGTCGGCGGTAACCGTGATGACATACTTAGGTTCTACCCAGACGTCCGGCTCGAGAAGAGAGGAAACACGGGCCGGACGATGAGGAACAGCAATACCATCAAGAATCTTCTTCATTTCAACCAACTGCTCCTCGGTAAAGCCCGAACCCACCTTTGCAATGGTCTTGAAGCTATCGTCATCCGGATCGTAAACCCCTACGAGGATACCGCCCAGCCCGAACTGCGAGCGCTTGCCACGGCCCTTATAGTATCCAAGGATCACCACGTCTATTGTATCGGATAACTCGCCCTTGTAGGAACGCTTCAGTTTGATCCAGGACCACTTACGCGCTCCCGCAACGTATGGAGCATTCAGGTCCTTTGCTACTATGCCCTCCAGACCTCTTTCCACACAGGATTCGAAAAACTTCTCTAGCTCTTCCACAGACTCCGTCTCTATCTTCTCAGAGGGCCGTATCCGATCGTGGTTGTGGAAAAGATCCTCCAAAATAGCCCGCCTCTCGCGGTACGGTCGTTCTAACAATGTTTCTCCGTCTAAGTACATGATATCGAAAGCAAACAAATAGAGTGGATACTCTTTGGAAGCCTCTGCGACGCCGTACTTCCTCTTGCGCTGTATGGTCATCTGGAAGGGATAGAATTCACCAGTGTTCTCGTTCACGGCGATGGCTTCACCCTCGAAGACGATGGTATCTACCGGAATGCGCTTGGCGGCTGCCACAAGGTCGGGAAACATCTCAGTCATGTTCTCCATGCGACGGGAGAAGATCCAAACGTTATCTCCCTTCTTATGGATCTGGCAGCGGAAACCATCGTACTTCGCCTCCGCGGCGCAACGGCCAAGGCGGCTTATAATCTCCTCCGCCGAGGATGCACGCTGAGCAAGAGCGGGGCGGATGGGAATGCCCACAACAATGCCCAGAGACTTTATCCCATCGTGGCCCTTTTCGTACAGAAGCTCTGCCACGTAGCCCAGGTCAGAGCAAAGATTGTACGCTCGCTCCACGTCTTCCTTATAGTCCCTAGAACCAAGAACCGCCAGGGCAAGGGCCTCCATAATCGTAGCATCTCCAACGCCAAGCCGAAGCTTGCCCAGAGGAATTCTGACGATATATCTCGCCTCAACAGGCTCAGCGTCGTTCAGAAGATCCACGAGAAGTCGAAGTTTAAGATCTTGGGATCCAGAACCTGATGCTGTGGCTATGCGATAGAAGTTGTTGTAAACGCGGTCTACGGTGAGTGGCTGGGAGAAAAGAGTCTGCTGCTTCTTGTGCGCCGACAGCTCCTCTGCAACCTTGCCCAAATCACCATACTCTTTGTACAACCGCTCAACTTCACCCGCATCTACCCCATAAGCGCGAGATATGCCAGATATGGCCAGTTTCTCGCCTATTCCAAGCTCGATACCAGTATACGGCGCTGCTACCCGACCTTGGAGAAGATATACGATCTTTCGGGCAGTGGCCCCATCTGCACGTGAGAATAAACCTGCGAGAGTCTCAACCATCTCTATGCGGGATGATATTGATTCGAGACGGTCAAACACGTGGGCGAGCTCAGCAAAACGCATAATGAATAAACTTCCCGCAGTGATATAAAAGCATCTGTTACTCCTGACGGATGATTACAGACTAAAAGAAGGTTTTAATTAGACGGGCTCGTGTTATTCACATGAAAAACGATTTTCAAGAAGCTGTTAGAACGCTCACAATCGCCCTGAGTAATGCGGGCAAGGGAAGCAATCCAGAAGATGTTAGAAAGTGGATGCAACCCCACGCGAAGGTTCTCCCACAGCTACTGTCAAAGGGGAAGGAGAAAAACCCCTTGGATGCCGTGATTGCAGAGGTTCTACCCGAAGGAGACTGGCAAGGCACAATAGCGCTAAATCAGATCCTTTACCTTATCCGTGCTGAGGAGTACGGACCCGATCGGGCAAAGGAGCTGCTCCAAAAGGTGGTGGAGGTCTGGCAGAAGCAGCCGTTAAACCTCTCCGCACTACTGGCAAAATGGAGAATGATCGGGGAGAACGCGAACCTGGACCCAGAGGTGATACTAGACACGATCACCTACGACGCCTCAGAACAGTCGCTCTTTGATCCAGAAACGTCCCAAAAGCCCCTGGACTACTTCATGAACCTCTACAAGATATACTACGAGATAGATACAGATACGCTCTATGAGTCAGCGGAGAAGGTTCTTGATAAGTACACTGACGAGTTCTTCAGGTTGGTGGACGTGGATAAGCCTGTGGATCCTGAAGAGTTCGTGGAGAGGGTAGAGAAAGCGCTAGATATGCTATTGGCGGCGAAAGAGCAAGGAATAGAGCTGAAGAAGGTGTTCACAGAGTGGGACAGGCTGGCTGATGAGGGTGGAGAACGGTTGGAGAAGCTTCCTGCGGCAATAAAACTGGTGGCAGAGAATGCAGTGAGGGAGAAGTTCTGGAAGGAAGCAATGAAGCGCCTTGGAAAACTTAAGGTGCCAATCATAGAGGAAAAAACGGACATCACCGGCCTACTCGGCAAACTACACAATATGGGCATCGTCCAGATCGGTGGGAGCGACATAAAGCTCGACCAAGAGTTCGACGACATGGCAAACGTGGCGGTATCAATCCTCCTAAAGACGTCTCCTTCTGCCATATACACGAGCAAAGACGTGATATCTACCATAGACACGCTTATCCTGTCCCAGATCTCTGACAAGAAGGTTCTCACATATGGGTTAAAAGTGCTAGAACGGCTCAACGTACTTGCCACAAAGAGGTTGTTGAACGAGAAAGAGCTCGTGGAGGAGTTCTGGAAGATCATTGCGGACATATACAAGAAGGGTGGCATTGCACCGGAAGAACTCGCAGAGGCAATGAATGACACGCTGAAGAATGAACACACAAGCGCTGAAAACATCGAAAAGGAGATACTGAGTAAGATCCGTGAGATAAAGGAAGGGTGATGATCATGGAAAAGCTTGCCGAAGCATTTTGGAAGAGGGGCATAAACGTATCCACTCGGGAGCTACGGAAGTGGCTCGCTCCGTTCAAGAACCCGTATTTGGGAGACCCCGAAAGGATCGCAGAGGATATGGAAGCCATAGCTACGAAAACAGGAAAGGACTGGTCCGTCATAGTCACGCTCAACCAGATTCACCACATGTTCGACAACGAGCAAGACGCCATGGACTTCCTGGACAGAATGGCAAAGGAGGATGCGCACCCCCTTGCAGTCATTGCAACGTGGAGAAAAGAAGGCGTAGCTCCGAGCGTAGCAATACTCAAGAAGGGAGACAGCCCCAAGTACATAGATTCCACTGAGAGCACAGTAGAATTCTTCAAGAACTGCTACAGGTACGATATGGGCATAGATATCGACGCCATGACAGAGCGCATAAAAGCAGTTACAGACAACGAAAAGTACACTGACGAGTTCTTCAGGTTGGTGGACGTGGATAAGCCTGTGGATCCTGAAGAGTTCGTGGAGAGGGTAGAGAAAGCGCTAGATATGCTATTGGCGGCGAAAGAGCAAGGAATAGAGCTGAAGAAGGTGTTCACAGAGTGGGACAGGCTGGCTGATGAGGGTGGAGAACGGTTGGAGAAGCTTCCTGCGGCAATAAAACTGGTGGCAGAGAATGCAGTGAGGGAGAAGTTCTGGAAGAGTATAGAAGAAAAACTCGTAGATGCTGGCATTAGGGTCTTTGACGGGGAGCTGCCCGACGGAATATTGGAAACAGCATACTACCTAGGCCTTGCAGATATCAACGGAAATGACGTATCCATAGATTCCATGGAAAGAATAGTGGAAAATGCTGCAAGAGTTCTGAAAAATGCCAGACCAATTCCAATGTATAAAATCTCCGAGGTCGCTGACGTTCTGGTGAAAGTGGGGCTTAGAAAGGTGTCAAGCGCTGAGGAGCTGGAGTACATTTCAGAAGTCATCGCAGGGCTAGACAGAATGGGTGCCAAGATGTTCCTAGAATCTGAAGTGTGGGAACCAATTACAGACACGTGCATACGCGCATACCGCGAAGGTAACAAAGACCCAAGCGAGCTGGTAACAGCAATAAACGATGCACTACGCGAAGTATTCCTCGGGAACATAGGCGGAAAGGACGATCTGGTAGAGTATCTCAACAAGAAGCTCTTCAGCTGAAGAAATACGGAAGCACTTGGTGGATATCTGAGACCTCCACCACCTTTACCCCCAACTTCTTCCCCATATCCACCAGATCCACTGTCTTCCATTTGACAGTTTTCGTGATAATCAATACGCCCGGAGCAGGTTCCTGCTTCTCCACAACGGGCTCAGCAACGCGTAGATACCTCTCTCCCGCAGGGATCAAGAAGACGTGTATGCCGTGGTCGGCACAAGCGCGTAACTTCGCAACAAGGCCACCCACTGGCCCAATACTGCCGTCAGGATGTATCTCTCCTGTCACCACCACATCCTTTCGGGGGGTCTTGCCAGTAAGAGCCGCGTACGCTGCGACGGTCATGGCCGCACCAGCCGAGGGGCCTCCAACGATCTCAGTCGGAGCGTTGATCGTAAAGAGAATATCGTATATGGGAAGAGTCTTGCCGGCGAGCCGAGCAGCCACTGATGCGGCAATCTGGGCAGATTCCTGGGTGTCAAGCTCTGCACTAGGGGTGACAGTGATGTACGTTCTGCCAGATCCCGGAATCACCTGTGCAGTGACCGTCGCCAACGTCCCAGATTCTGTACCTGACACTACGGCGGCCGCATACACCGTGGCACTTCTTCCAAGGATCTCCGCACTGTAGGAAACACCAAAGAGGAAGCCAGCAACGAAGATGAGCAGATATGCAGCAACAATGAGCGCTACGTCCCAGCGCATATGTGTATGAAGTAGCGAAAACGTTTAAGTCCGATGAGTACAACGTTTAAACGTGATCCTCATACTGGAACGGGAGAACGCGGAGGAGGTCATAGAACTTGCCAAAAATGTTGGCAGCGCGATCATATACCTCCCACGGCCAATATCTGCAGAAAAAATAGCCGCAATAGCACCCTTCGCGAAGGAATTCCGCATGCCAATGTCCACATTAAAGCGATTGAGCAAAAAGGCACTGGAGATCATAGGGGAAAAATACAGAATAGAGCGTAGGAGAGGGCGGTTCGCAAAAATCCCTGTAGAAACTATCACGACAATCCTTGCTCTACACAGATCAGGCGTATCCGTCAGAAAGATAGCGGAGGAATTCGGAATCCCAAAGAGCACGGTGCACTACATCATAAAGCGAGAAACAAAAGTGGAAGACGGAAAAATCAAGATCATAATGGATCAATAGGCCCGTAAGCTATGTGGAAAGCCCTTTTGTTTCAGAATTTGAGATACAATCGTAGGTAAGGCGCGCAGAGCAACGTCCACGCTATCTGTATGCATACCCGCCGCGGCATCGTGGCCACCCCAGCTTCCCCCGACATCTGCAGCGAGGCGAGAAAAGATCTCCTGCAAAGTGATCCCCGTGCGACGCAGGAACCGGGGAGAGAGGCGCGCAGATATGCGGTCTTTGCTCCCTACGAACGCAAGGTCCGCTCCCGCCTGAACGAGCAACCACGCAGAAGAACCCTCAAACGACGAAACACGTGACGTCACAAGAACGTAGTCGCCAACCGCGTATACGCTCATGCGCTCGAGGGCGCGTAGCCTCGCGATTCGCTCATACAAGGGTTGCTCAGAACCCATGATATCTAGAATATCTGAGACGCGCAAGGAACACCTGGAGAATATTGATGCTAAAGAAGACAACGCGTCTGCATCAGCAACGTATAGCCCCGCCGTATCCGCCACGATACCTGCTGCCAAGAAACTGAGGAGCTTACAGTCAGCAATACCAGAAACAAGCTCAAGGACGACGGCAGCCGTGGCGGGGGCATCAAAAACGTAGCCAGGAATATCTCCGCCGTGATGATGATCGATAGAAATAACAGTACGTGCGGAGGACACGCTCGTGTCTAACATATCGCTAGAAGACGTGTCCACAACCACAACGTCCTTGCCTGTGAGATCGCAGGAAGAATCATGAGCAAAGCCGAGGCGCTCCGCCAGCAGCGCTGCAGAAGCAGACACGGAAGGGGCGCAAACACGTGCAGAGATGTCATGATAGTTCAAAAAATACGCCACACCATGGGCCGAGGATAGTGCATCAATATCTGCCCGAGAGTGTGGAAGAACAAAAACGGGGGGAGAAAGAGCCAACAGTGCGGCCCTGAGATCATGCACCTGTGGGTGCATTACCGGCACCTTGAAGCTTGGACAATGCAGCTTCGATCTTCTTCTTCAGCTGGAGCAGCGTGGTCTCAATCTGCTTGGCCTTTTTCTCAAGGGATGACTTCTTCACAGCCAGAGCTTCCTTTCGTTCCTGGAGTTCCTCTTTCAGCACGGAAACGCGCACCTTGACGAGAACCGGCCCGGCAGCCTTGTAAGCAAATTCATCCTCTGTCTGCTCCAGTGCCTCCAACGCATCATCTATGCTGTGTACCTCAGCATCCATCCGTGCGATCTGATTTTGAATGATCGCAAGCTGGTTCTGAAGCGCCTGATAGTTGACGATATCTGCCTGAATATCCTTGGGAATCTCCACATCACTCACCTCTGGAAGAATATAGATCAGAGCTCTTTATCAAGGTTCACAATGAGATATAGCCAGCGCGCGTAAGAGTTCAGGGCAGCCCGCAGGGCAGAAAGATCGTTAGCACGGATTACCACGATCAAATCAGTATTCTCTGCGCGTAGATCGACTGAGAACCGTTGTGATGTGTTTAGTTCTGGTTGAAGAGCAGACATTGCGGCAGATACTGAGTCTGTTGAGCATAAAGAAACACGGATTATTGCCCCAATATCTTCGGAACTGCACTCCATCCCGTCACCTCAAAGCTGGGGCCAACCCTGTCGCCATCATACTCAAAATGCACCTTGCCTCCACGCTCAACCAACACCACGACGTCATCGTCGCATTGCACGGGCATAAACACCCGAGATAGCGCATCCCTGTAACTTTCTGCATCCACACAAAGACCCTCGGCATCCACGCGCCTAGCACGCTGCTTTCTATCCAAAAGTAGCGAAACAGCCGAGATATAGAGTTGCCCAACCCATTTCCATCCCGCAGGACTCACGTCCATAACGCGGAGGGCAGAGGGATTGCCTTTCGTCTCAAGAACAAAGATAACCCTCGAAAAACCGTCGGCAACCGCTCTGTCCGCAATCGTGCGCACGGAGGCCTTGCCGCGGTTAACACACAAAGAATGTGGAATAACGGAAGAGAGCTCCCGGCAAAATCGCCGCGTCCTGCGGGACGGTTTCCGGGAGGTAGTCAGCAGTATCATACTACCGCGCCTTGACCAGCTTGACCACCGCTGGCCGTGCCTTCAGGATCATCCTGTGGCCGCAGTAGGGGCAACGCACGGCGATTCTGGGGAGCTCATCAAAACTGTGGCCGCAGTAGGGGCACACATACGTCATGCGGATCCCCTCTTCGCTTCAAGGGATTTACGCACCTCTTCTCCCACGATGGTCACGATGGTGTAAGCACCACCCGCAAATATAGCTCCGCACTTCTTGCACTGATAGATACCGCTACCAACGCGCTTAACAGCACGTGCACCGCAACGGGGGCAAACCATCTTTGCCCTTTCCTTCTCCTCGATGCGCTTCACGGTTTTACGAATCTTTACACCGTAGCGAGGGCCAAAACGGCCTGCGCTACCAACCTTCTTCGTGCGTCCCATTAGATCACCTTCCTAACGATCTCCCTGAGATAGTTACCACGGTCAATGGCCCTGTCAAAGACGAGGGACAGCTCCTCCTTTGTAAAGGCACCCTCGCCACCCTTCTGTATAGCAGTGACGGAGCCGTCATCCACAGTCGCCACGGAAATACGTGCATCCGCAGCGCGCATCTCGTCAGCACTGGGGTCTGCAAAGATCGCGTTACCAATCTTAACAAAGGTAGTCAATAAAGGTATTTCGGCAACTTCCAGGCGACGATCATAGTCTCCGCGGACAATGGTTGGGACGTCTCCATTCAACTCGATCTTTGGGATCTTAGATGTGGCCAGTGCTGTGATGGCAGCCATGCTCGCCGCATCGAAGAGGTTTCCGTTGTCGTCAAGCACGCGAAGGTCCACGAAGACGAGCCACACCCACTTGCCCGGCTCCACAGCAAGCTTTTCCAAATCTATAGCATTAGATTCGCGGATTCCACGATCCACCACTCTTGCCAGCTCTATAGCGTTCTCATCGGGTGGACCCGGTTCGAAGGTTGGGTTCGCCATGGGGAGGAGCTCAGCATCAACCATTACGGCACCCTGGTTCGGCGTGTCTGGGAAAGGAGTACCCAGTTCATACTTCACGCCAGCAGCCACCTTCGTACCACCGAGATCAACCACTGCAGAGCCGTCCGCGTTGGCAAACACGTCCGTTTCTATGTTTATTGGCCTGTAATCGAGAGGTCCCCTCTTATCCAGACGCAGCCCACGGAGAGCAAAGCGACGAACACGATCCTTATCAAACTCCCAAATAAATTCATTGTTCATTCTCAACCACCCTCTGGTACTTTTCCTTCAGTGCCTGGCGCTGAAGGGCAGAGATCTCTTTTGCCTTCTTTATGCCAAGCTCTACGAGCTCATCCAGATCCTTTCTCGCAATTCTACCATCCATCTGCGCAAGGGTGATCTCTTCTGTGCGGGGGACAACAGCCATGGGGAAGTCCACCGCGTCGGGAGCATCCTCCTCGAACTTCGTCAGGTCTGCCACCAGATGCCCGAAGGCTCTTCCAACCGCAACGGCAGCCACAAGGTCCCTCATGGGAATACCCGCGTCCGCAAGAGCTACAGATGCAGCCGTGATTGCAGTAACACGGGTGCCTGCATCCGCAGCAAGAAGCTCTGCAAATATATCAATGGCAGTCATGGGATACTCGTTGGCAAAGATCACTCCCTGCAATGCCTCGCGGGAGACCTTGGAAATCTCAATCTCCCTGCGGCCAGGAGCAGGTCTCTTTCGCTCAGGGACGGAGAACGGTGCCATTGTGTACCGAAAACGGAGAACCGCGCGATATGGATCTGCCACGTGGCGCGGTATGGGTTCCCTCGGGCCGTGAACAGCAACCACTGCCACGTTTCCTTTGAAGTGTTCACCCACAACGTCATAATCTCCGAACTCGCCACCAATCTTTTCGAGCAGCTTTGCAGGGACATCAATGAGGTATTTCCTACCCTCTTTACCGCGAGGGATGATATAGAACTGCTCGCGAAGGGACTCCACCTTGTTGTATATCTTCTCAGAAACGGCGATACGCTTCATGGTGATGCCCCAATCAACGCGGGCAGAACCGTCCGCCTGATCCAAGACACCTGCTTGAATCTTAATCTCACGTAGCTCGTCAAACTCCCTTCCATCAGACCTAATATCATTGCTCTTTGTCTTCTTCGCCATTTGACTCACGCTCCGATTCTACTGCTGAAACACGATCCCGAATATACTCTGCAATACGATCCGTAAGACCATGCGTGTGTGCTTCCCGCTCTATCTTATATATAGCGTCGCGAGCAATCTCAGAATGGCCGCCTTTTATCCATATGCGGCCGTTAGCACCAACGATGACCTTTGAGCCCGTTAGGTTCTTTATGTTGGTGATCATGCTGGCGTTCTTGCCAATCACCCTTGGGACGCGGGGAGACGCGATGTATATGAGCTCTCCGCCCTCCAATTTCCGAGCATTCTCTATTACGGAGTTCTTCACCTCGTCAACAAAGCGCACAGTGGCAACAATAACGTCACCGTACTCAAGGGGCTCTCGCACTTGATCCCTTGGTAAGAAAGCCTTGTATGGGGAATTTATATCCACATCGTAACCAGGAATCTTCACATCCACGACAATGCCCACCACGGTGTCTCCCTGTCTTGGCACGTAGTTGCCCTCAAGCGGGACAACACGGGCCATTCCGTTTCTGAGCTCTGCAAGCCCGAGAACCTTAGCAACGACTTTCCCGTCTTGCACGTAAACTCCTGGACCCAGTTTAACCCGCTCCTCTGTGATTACCTCTCCAGGAGTCACAAGCCATCTTTTTACCTCTTGCTGCACATTTGCATCCACAGCCTCTTCCGTCATATCCATCACTCCAAAATCTTAGATTCTAAATCTCCATGCGTTATTTGAGCGAAATCATGAAGTACCTCTTCAATCATACCGGCAGGGACCTCCAGAACGACGGAAAGGGATCCATCGTTGCCCCACGCCTCTCTAACTACCTTGTACGAGCGCACATGAGAGTACGCCTTTGAAGCGTAGGTGGCTGGAATGTGCAGGGCGAGTTTACGCATCTCCATGCGAATAGGAATAACCTTGCGCAGCGCCGCGACGACTTCCTCAACCTGCTCTTCTGGCTTCTTGAAGATATCCACGTGTGCCTTCGCCTGATCCATGGCGTTCAGTATGCGCTGAAGGGGGTGCGGAGTCCCCGTTCTCGGATCCACTGCCCTCCTTGCAATGATGTTCGCTACTTTGTTGCGCACCTCTTTGTAGAGACGGCGGCGCTGCTCTGTGGTGAGGTGCAGCTCGCCGTGCTTGATGATGTACTCCGCCACCCTGTACGGATCCGTGGTTCCAAAGGTCTTCTCAACGAGCTCCTCGGAAGCGCGGTCACCCTTCTTTGCATCCTTGTATACGTCAAAAGACGCAAGGAGATCATCCATATTGACCTCTTCTCCTCGCCTGAGCTTCCAGGCAAGGTCCGGATCCACGAGCATTTCAAACCTATGGCCACCTCGCTCGTAGCGAACGACGATGGCCTTGTCGACGCTTACCATCACAATCACCCGAGGTACTTCGCGATCTCATCCTCGGTGAAGACATGCACGTTCCTGTCAGACTCAATAGTAGCCAGGATAAGCCGCTCTGGAGTAAGCTTGTCACCCTCCTCCAAGGTACTATTGATCGCCTCAATCGCAAGGGCAATAGCATCGTCCTTTCCCATGCCTGCCTTCCATTTCTCCTCAAGAATACCCATGACGTCGTACTTCTTCTTCCCTATGGCGTCCGCGTAGTACTCCAGGAACGTCCCAGACGGTTGAGTTTCATAGAGGTGAGGCGCATCACTATAACCAGCTATGAGGAACGTGACACCAAAGGGCCTCGTTCCGCCATACTGTGTGTACGCCTGCTTTATCTTCGCTATCTCCTTGGCCAGACGCTCCACAGGGATGGGTTCATCGTAAAGTATCCGATACTGCTCCGCAACGTCCCTAGCGTAGTCTGCCAAAGCTCTTGCATCCCCAACAAGACCAGCATAGATCAGAGCGATGTGGTCGTCGATTATGAAGAGCTTCTCAAGTGTGGGAGATACGAGCAGCCTCGAATTCACCCTCTTATCTGCCGCAAGGAGCACACCACCATCATATACGATTCCAACGCCCGCAGTGCCGAACTCAGCAGCTTTCGTAGCATACTCTACCTGGTAGAGCTTGCCGTCCGGCGAAAACACCGTGATTGCTCGGTCATATGCCGCTGCTCCAGAAAACGGATACATCCAGTCTCACCTCTCCTATTCTATGATGGGTTCAGAAAAGGTTTAAAGTGGGACTTCCAGATGTGGCTCACGAAAACGCGCATCCACGCTACTGCAAGGAGAAAAAGAAAAACGGCATGATCAACCCTTGACAACACCAAGTGGAACCATCCTAGCTACTTTTCTGGCTATTCCTGCAACCTCTACGGATTTTATGACCTCGTCCACGTCCTTGTACGCG
>CAYVHT010000012.1:0-18960 GCA_964451455.1 uncultured archaeon | reverse complement strand
CGAAGAAGATGGCGAGGAACGCGACGATGTTCTTATACCACTGCCAGGGACGGGCAATCTCCACGTAGGGATTCATGATGAAAATGGGCACAAAGGAGTATAAAAGGTTGGAGGCATATGTTAACGTGGGGTATGAAACCATCGGAATCATCAGCGTTCTTATCTCCGCGCTCCTGGCGAGCGCCGGGCAGATTCTATACAAAGTAGGGGTGGATGGAAATAATTGGATCGCAATAATCATCGCACTGGGAATTTATGGGCTATCAACTGTGTTCTACCTTTACGGGCTCAAGACGACACCCATAAGCGTGGCATATCCGCTGATCGCAACGTCCTACGTAATCGTTACACTTGCCGCCACGAAGATATTTAACGAGCCGCTAACAAGCAGTAAGATAGCGGGAATCCTCCTCATACTCGCAGGGGTCACACTCATTGCACGGTGAGTAGGGCAACGGCAGTGATTATTATCTGAACACAGAGGATGATGAGTACGAGTTTCCGCTCAGTCATACCGGGAATGCGAAGGAAGATATGTGTGACTGAGTATATTCGGTCGTAGCGCGGGCGAAGAATTGTGAAGAAGAAGCGCCTATTCCTGACGATCTTCGGAATAACCGTGATTCTCTGGGCCATTGACTTCTACCGGATGTGGCCGGTCCTGAAGGTGATGGGGGGAAGGGTAGACTATCCAACCGTGGCATCCCTCGTATCCATAGCGTATATCCTCGGGGCGATATCCTTCCTGCCGAGCAGATTGGGAGCGTACGAGGGCGGACTGGCAGGCGGACTCGTACTTCATGGCGTTCCATACAATATAGCGATAGCCGCGACGCTCTACGAAAGATTCTTCTCCTACTGGCTCTGGATCATCGTGGGGGCGCTGGCAGGGATAAAGGGAAGGAGAGACGTCAGAAGTGGATCATCATCAGGCGCTTGACCACTGCCAGAAACCCCTGCTTCCACATGACCCGGTGCGTCACTCCCTCCTTGCCCTTCAGTTCGTCGTAGTGCTCAATGAACCAGTCGTAGGTGCGTATGAGCGACTCTGCGTTGGAATACTTGGGATGCCAGTTGAACGTGCTTATGATCTTCTCGACGGAGACGTAGTGGTTCTTGTCCGCCGTCCCGTATGCCCATTCATACATAGGGGAGAGGTGCAGTTTTTCGAGAACGCGGAGGAGGAACTTCGTCGGTCCGGCGGGAAGGTGGACGATCTTCGATCCCGTGCCCGCATGTCTGATCAATGCACCGAGGTCCTCGTTCCATGTTCCAAAGCGCTCGGCACCCACGTTGTATACATCGTTGACGAGTTCAGGATCTCCCTCCGCCATGAGGATCTCCGCGTCTACGAGATCCGCCACGTCTAGGAGCTGGTATTTATTGTTCCCGTCGCCGATCAAGGGTATTCGTGCGCCGTCCTTTATCCAGTCGAAGAGGATGGAGAATATGCCCAAGCGTCCAGGACCGATGAAGGTCTTTGGACGGAGGATCGGAACGATAAGGCCTTTCTTATGGTACTCAGCACAAACGCGCTCCGCGGCGATCTTCGACTCGCCATAGAGGCCGACACCGCGGAGGGGGTCGCCCTCCCTCTCCGCTCTATCGCCACGGGGGATGCCGTAGACGGCGGTGGAGGATATGAAGATAACACGTTCAACACCCTTCTTTAGGGCGACGTCAAGGACCGTTTTCGTCCCGTTAACGTTGACGTCCCAGATATCCTTCGGATCCCAGAGGGGGAGGGCAGCGGCCGCGTGGACGACAACATCAACGTCCTTCATCGCCTTTTCAACGGTTTTCCGGTCTCGAACGTCCCCCTGGATATATTCTGTACCGGGTGGATACTCGCTTGGATCTATCGGCGCTATATCGAGGAGACGGACGTCATAGCCCTTCTCAGCGAAGCCACGGGCCGTGTGAAGACCCAGAAAACCGGCACCACCGGTGATGAGGACACGCATGCTAGGAAATGAGGGAAGAAGATTAAAAGAGCATGAAGGCGATGGAAGTGATTATTACCTGCACGATAAGGATCGATAAAACGAGTTTCCGCTCGGTCATGTTTGGCAAACGAAGGAAGATATGTGTGACTGAGTATATTCGGTCGTAGCGCGGGCGAAGGACATTATTCTCATCAGGAACGCCAAAGTTCTCGGCGCGGAAGTGAGAACGTGCCTTAAGGAAAAGTTCGAGGAAGTATAGGGGGAAGAGGGCCACCGCAAAGAGCTCAAGGTTTCCGAGGATCGCGAGGGCAGCGATGTAGGCACCGGCAGCGTAGGTGAGCGTATCCCCGGGGAAGACCTTTGCGGGATACCAGTTGTAGTAGAGGAACGCAAGGAGAGCGGCGACGGCGATGAAAGCCATGTATGCGACCCAGAGGCTGCCGAGGAGGTACGCTTTCAGGCCGATCGCAGAGAGGATGATTAAAACGAGTCCGGCCTCGAGGCCGTTGTAACCGGCGAGCATGTTTATGGCGTTGGACGCGCCAACAACGCCAATTGGAACGAGAACGAGCGCGTATATCCAAAGTGGAACACCAAAGACGGCAAAGGAGTTGTACTCAGGGTGGAGCAAAGCAAGGGTGGCAAAAGGCAGGGCAAGGAAAATGGTAAGTAACGGCTTGAACCACTGGGGGAGACCACGCTTCCAACCAAGGATGTCATCAACGAAGCCGACGAAGCCTGCAAAGATGATGGTGGCGATAGTAGCGTAAATCTCCGCGAGGTGTGTTCCAGTGCCCCAAACCGCCTTAAGGAAGAGATAGGTGAACAGGCCGAGAGCGATACCCAAAACAACCGAAAACCCGCCAGCCTCGGCAACTGTCGGCTGGTCATGCTTGTTTATGTCCTTTCCCACAAGGCCAAAAGACTTAGCCGCTGGAATCCAAAGACGAAGCGTGTAGAACGTGGCGAGGAACGCGACGAGCAGGGCGACTATAGACTCGAGCACAATAAAACAAGAACCGCCGTGGATTAAAACATGCACGTTATCACTGGAAAGTAATAAATTCACCAACGCGCAGATTATAGCATGCGGAGAATCGCCCTGTTTCTCGCGGCAATCCTCGTCATGCACACCGTGGTAGCGACGACCATCGTGGTAGGAACGTGCGTGCAAGGAGACTACGAATTCAACAGCCTCTACGACGCACTAAGAGAGGCGGAAGACCACAGCGACGTGAACGTATGGATATGTGGAACGAAGTGGTTGGACAGCTACTTCAGCCTGGATGGGGAGAACGTGACGATCGGCGGGGGGACGATAACGTCCAATGGAGACACGTTGCGCGTGAACGCAAGGAATGTGACGCTCATGGACATGAACGTGGAGAATACGTTCCTGAAAATCTTGGCAAGAAACGACGTGACGCTGAAAGACGTTAACCTGAGTCCACCAGAAGACTACAGGTACTGTGCGGACATCAACGCAGAGGGAGACGTGCTCCTCGATGTAGTAACGCTGAGAAACTGCACGGAAGGCATTAAAATCTCTAGAGCCGACGATCTGAACGTGTGGGGGGTGTACACCGAGTCGGAAGGAGTAAAAATACTGCCAGGAGCTGTCCGAGGTACCATATACCTGAACCCTGCCGAAAGAATAATCACGAAGACTGTGGAGCAAGTGGTAGAGAGAAACGTGCCCGTGGAGACCGTGAAGTATGTAGTACCAGCGGAGATCCGGGAAAAACTGTCTAGCTGCGAGAGCACTGTCGCCGCACTGGTAAAGGAGAGAAGCGAGTTGAAAAACAAAATAAGCGAGCTAGAAGCGCAGGCGGAGCAAACGAACAAAGAAAACGCTGAAACGCCCTGGCAGAACTACGTGGCGCTGGCAATCATCGGCCTAGCCACTGGCTACTTGCTGGGCCGCATGTAGTCAAAGAGCGTCACCTGCTTCCCGTTTTCATCTTCCGCCTCTGGCTGCCCCTCATGCTTTACGCGCTTCTGCACATCCTGCTGTCGGAGTTTATTCCGGAGGACCTTGGCACGGACACGCTCGGCCTCCCTCATGATGCCCTCTACCTCTGGGCTGTGGGGCGAGCGATCAAGGATGAATGCAACGTCTTCTTCGGACAGCTTAGCATAGGCGACAAGGTTAGCTGCCCATTCCTCGTTCTGAAACAGGAGCGGTAGCAGAGGCAAGACATCACGGCGGAAGTCGTGAAGAGAAACGTGGAGAATAGGCCCGAGCTTCTGAAAGAGCTTTTTGATGGCCTGGCGCTTCTCCTTGTACTTGGACTGCTGGCGAATCCACGTAGGAAATTGGTACGGCGTGAACTTGCGGTAAACGTCGCGCTTCGAAACGATAACACCGTCTATGAGTAATTCAAGGACGTAAGAGAGAAAGCCCCAGTACTGGCGGCGGATGATCCTGCCACGGAAGAGATCGGAGCGGGACGCCCAGTGAAAGGCATCCGCAATCTCCTCTGGATCCTCGTACTCGCGAGGAATGTTCTCCACTATCCATGCAGTGAGCATATCTGGATCCATATCAAGGTTGGCAGTCAGAGAAAAGGGGCGAACTACGCTCTTTGCTTTGAACACCTGGCGGAGAACCTCGAATATATTCGTTTCCCTATCCCTAAATCCCACAAGCGCTACAGAATCCTTATCTACCTTGCCACCACGCTCTGCAATGGCCTGTAGATCCAATAACGCTGAACGAACGTCACCGCTCTCGCGGCGGGCCAGTTCGAGGAGAGCGGACTGCTCGTAGGGAATTCCCTCGCGTTCAAGAATCCTGGCAAGATATGAAGCAAGAGAGCGGTAGTTCACGCGCTTGTACTTCACAACCTTGCACAGACCCTTTATCTGCAGGACGGAACGGGCGTACTCGTCGTTTGCTGTAAGGATTACTGGATTCTTGGCGGCACGGAGCACCCGAAGAATGGCAGACACACCACCACGGTCGTAAGTGCCCTGGATGCCATCCACCTCGTCAATGAGCACGAGCTTCTTCCCACCCGAGAAGGAAATGGCCTGTGATGCACTCCCAAGGATGCGCTCCACGTTCTTGGCATCCCTCACGTCGGAGGCGTTCATCTCTACCAAATCCCAGCCCATCTCCTCAGCAAGGGCGTACGCAGTGGCAGTCTTCCCAACACCGGGAGGACCCACGAGGAGCAGCGGTTTCTGCGGCTTACCTGCGTGCCAAAGCAGAGCCCACTTCTTTACCTCGGAGATTGCCTGATCATTCCCTATGAGATCCTCAAGGCGACGTGGCCGATACTTGTCCGTCCAGAGCATCATAGGAATTGGGTAAGGTATGATTAAATACCAGTTGATCGCATTATGTAAGCATGAAAAGAGGGCAAACCTCCATAGAATACCTACTTCTCACTGCGGGAGTGATACTAACTGCTGTGGTAACAGGCCACTACATTGCAACATCGGGAGCGCACGTGCAGCACGCCACGAGCGTAGAGGCAAACGCGCTCATGACGATTCACGACACGATTCCGCCCACCACCACGCTCATGTGCAACGGGACGTCCTGCTTCACGAAGTATAACCATGACGTGAAGATCAGCTTCGTCTGTCAGGACAACCTGCAGGGAACTGGCTGCAAGGAAACGCATTACAAGATAAACGGCGGCGCGTGGCAGACATGTAGCCAACCCTCGGGTTGCAAGGACAAAGTCACGCTCAACAAGCCCGCGTCAGGGAGCACGACGTACAGTATTGAATTCTACTCCGTGGACATGAATGGAAATGTGGAGAATAAGAAAATGGTAACCATCACGATTGGGGGAAGCTTTAGTGCAACTGGTGCCTGTGCAATATCCTACATGCCACAGTATCCAAAGCCGGGAGACAGCGTGCAGATAGATGCAAAAACGTCAACGCAGTTAAAAGGCGTGGAGATAACGGTCAAAAAGGGTTCTACAGTTGTGGCTACGAAAAACTGCGGGGACATGGGAAGCGGACAAACATGCTCACTAGCATTTAGCCCTTCCTCCGAAGGCGCATACAATGTTAACGTAACGGGTAAAGACGCGTTCGGGAACAGCGGCACCTGTGGAACAACAACGGTAAACGTCGACGGAACTGCACCAGCAATCACGTTCAACTCGCCTGACGCGTGCGCTTGGTACAAGGAAGACTTCACTGTAGATGTGGATGCATCTGATGGGCCAAACCCGGGCAGCAGCCTGATGAACCAGTGGAAGTACGACGTGTGGGACAGCAAGGGGAGCTACACCAGTGGAGAGCAGTCGATTGGGCCAACGCAGAACACGAGCAAGAGCTTCGACATAAAGGTTGGTCCCTCTGCGTGGTGCTCCGAGCAGGGCCCAAAGAAGTGCAATGTGCAGGTTAGCTTCACGGACCGTGCGGGCAACACTGGATCTGCGAAGAAGCAATACAGCATAGATTACACAAAACCGAAGACGTCCGTGGACCTCCCCGCGGCAGGGTGGGTGAATCACCCTATAAACGTAACAATTCACTGCAATGACGAGCCGACAACGCCCAACAGGGGCGCGGGATGCAAGAAAATATATTGGAAACTCGTATCCCCTGGCAGTAGCTGCCCACTAGCAGGAGATTCTAGCTGGAACGAGAAGAACTACACACCAAAAACAGGCAGCTGTCCATACCTTTGGGAATTAAGCGAAAGTAAAACAATTCAGATCAACTGTAGCGGTGTATGCACATATGATCTCTGCTACTACGCGGAGGACGGAGCCGGAAATACGTCTGCTGTGGAAAAGACCACCCTGCACGCAAATAACGGGAACGAAGCAGACGGATCGTACGCAATAGACACAATCTCGCCCAGCTGCACGATTACGCTCAAGTCAAAGCCCGATACGTCGAAGAACGGGTGGACAAACGGAAGCTATACCTACTCTGTGAGCTGCAACGACGGTACAGGGCAAAGCGGGCTGCGGAGCGTTAGCATAGAGCTGCAGAATCCTGGCTGCGGAGGCTGTCAGCTCAGCTGCGACGGCGGGAACAGCATAACATTCGCGTCCGCAAAAGATTCGTACACAACAACGTGCACGGTGTCCGCGAAGAAGGGGAGCGTATGCACTGCAGATGGCTTAAAGGTGGAGGCAAATGACTTTGCTGGCAACACTGGAAGCGCATCAATATCCGAGACAATGAAAATCGATCTGAAGAATCCGACAAAACCAGGCGCGGCGTGGGATATTAATCCAGGCGGCGCAGTACCAAGCTCTCCCGTTTGTGAATCATATTGCTACGGGAGTTGGGGTGGCTGGTACAAGACGGTATACTTCACAATAGACTCTGAAGATAGTGGGGCATGTAACTCACACATAGCCGCAATTGCACTGACGCTGCAAGACGGGCTGTTGGTTGGTGGAAATCCGAAGGCAGGGGTATCTCCACACTACTGGGCAAATATTAACGGCGTAGAATACGGAATGGACAGCATAAACTACACAACCGC
Source organism: uncultured archaeon (assembly GCA_964451455.1). Lineage (GTDB taxonomy): Archaea > Iainarchaeota > Iainarchaeia > JAADDC01 > JAADDC01 > SZUA-1452. The sequence goes on along the minus strand of CAYVHT010000012.1, from coordinate 11,544 downwards.
AGAAACAAGAACGTGGGGCATAAGCATCTCTAGCACGGACAAGTTTGAAGGCGTAATGCAGTATAACGGGACCAAAATATGGGCCGTTGACGACGCCGGAAACTCCGGCCCCAAGCAGGACATATATGGCTGGTGCATTGACAACAAACCACCGCAGATCGCGTCAAAGAGCATAAGCAAAGGAAAGATCTGCTCCAATACAAACACAGGAGCACCACTGACTACTACCATCACCGCAACGGTCACCGACAATGGATCTGGAATTAAAACGATAGTGATAAGCGCAGGAAGTGCGTCAAAAACATGGAACTACAGCTGTGGACATAACAAAGAAACAGTATCCGTATCCTGGGGATATACAGACATTAAGCAAACGGGTTCCGTACCCGTTAAGATCACTGTTTCCGATCAGCTGGGCAACACAAAAACATACGATATTGGCAGCGTATATGTTGCCAGCGCATGTACCGATTCGGGGTGCTACAGCTATCAAGGCGCCACATATGCCGGACACTGTAATGATATTAAGGCAGGGACACCACCCAGCAACAACAGCACGCACTGTGGCGATTCATCATACAACGGGTGGGAACAAACAGGCAGCTCCTCAGGATACTACTGTAGCAGTGGCGATGTATATCAGAGCACAACTTACGACTACAAAGGATATACGGGGGAATGTAAGCTCGATGCCACAGGAAATCCGTACTGTGCAACAACTACAACTAGCTGCACGAACAGCAAGCTAGTCCAGCAATGCACAGGTGATCTGATCTGCGACGCAAAAAACGGAGGCTGCAGATGTCCCACAGGAGAATCGCTATGCGGAACAGACAAATGCTACGACTCAGACAGCGAAGTATGCTGCAACGGAAACGTATATAGCGGAAACTGCTGCAGCGATGCAGACTGTTCAGACGATTACTACTACTGCAACGGAAACGACGTTTGGTACAAAGACTTCAAATGTTCAAACCACAAATGCACAGTGAGCTCACAATATGTCAAATCGTGCGATAACGGATGCGGCACCAGTTGTGGGGATGACTTCAGCTGCAGCGGAAACTGTAATCCAGGGGGCACCGACTGCACCTGCACAGTCACGCACCACACATGCTCCTGCCAGAACGGGAGCTGCACGTGCGTAGAAACAGGCACAGACTCTTGCTCAACAGTACTTTGCAAAACACCGGGACCCTGATCAAAAGGTGATGTGCGATGGAAACACAACAACAGGCTTGGATCGCAATCGGAGTTATTGCAATAATAGCCGCTATAGTGGCCATAACTATAACCAGTGGGCATGTTGAAAGAGCAGAACCACAGTATGCAAAGGTAGGACCATGCATAACAGCGGAGCCAAAAATAAAGTGCGAGGATGGGAGAATATGGATGCTCGCAGGGGCACCTGCTCAGGAAATACAAATAGAGGAATCAAACTCGGGGAATACCCTTGAAGTGTACCTAGACCTGTCTGAAAAATGGGATCCGATGAACGCGTGTGTCCGCGAATTCAATATATCCGGCAAGTGGGACGCGATAAAAATATACATAAGCGATACTAAAAGTAAAAGAATACCTTTATGGGAAATCAACGCAGCCAACTGCCACGTACGGCACCCGCAATAAAGATCACCTCGGCCAGATCCCGTTAACTTCCACTCTCCCCAGCAGCTCGTCGCGGACGATAATGCGGTAGACGTTGCGGTCATCAGAGGGAGTGGAGGGATCTCCCACCCATATTTTTCCAGTCGGCGTTACCGCAGCGTTTTTATCAATTGGGATCGTTCCGGAAAAGTCCTTCTGAACGCGTATTCCAGCAAGGGTAACGTCCAGGTGGTATCCGTAACCGATGCTACCAGTGACGTTCACGTCCGAACAGTCGCCGCCAGAACCAACACATGAAAAGGTTAGGCTAGGGGTAATGGAAGGTAAAAACCCGTGGGCAGACATCTCCGACCGTATTCTATTCAAGGCTGTGGAGACGCACGTGTTGAAGTACGAAGATGCGCTGCTCTGTGTGACCGATGAGATGTTGTGGTGCGGATCAGAAGAGTGATCAAGAGCCTGTGTGATTGCGTAACCGACGCAAGCAGACACCGCATCACTCATGGACTGTGCGGACGTGGGCACCAACACGTAATGGTTATAAAGAACGTCTTCTGGATCCGGACGAGAAGCGATGCCTGCAGCCATGGCTGCGAAGGCAAGAAACATAAGGGCCGTGCCCACCACTGTGAAAACACCCATATCTCCCCTCACGGCGCACACCTCTTGAACACGTAAACGCGTGGGATCTCGTTAAGGTCGTTGTATGTGGTCTTACCAACTCCCTCGTTGTATGGGATTACCTGCATCACGTCCACGCAGCCGCCCTGGACCACGTTGTTCAGCTCCGGGCCGCCGTTGTACTCAGCACTCCACCAGAAGAGCGACGCATCGTCACGAGCAGGGATATAAGACCGCTGGGCCGGAAAGATCGGAAGCAAAGCATATGCAGCATAAATAGCGAGGAGAGCAAGCAAGAGGAACGTGTTGAGCAAAGTGAACGCAAACCCCTTCATCTATGCCACACCTCCAAGCTGCAGTCGAGCACCGTGCATGAGTCCCAGTTGCCATCGCATATACGTATATTTCGGACGAGAACAGGAACAGCCGGCGGGGAAGTGGGAGTTCCCATGCAAGGTGTGCTGAAATCGGGACCTGGACTGCAAGAGAGCAAACAGCTCACGTTCAGATCATCCAAACCGAGGTCTGAAGAGGATATGGAAGCTCCCTTCTGAATACAACCCGGCACATCTATGTTCTGTGGGGTCTGGCAGCGCCAGGCCGTAGGAGCAAAAAGAAGGACGTTGGAAATGTGATCCGCCGCGAGATAGGTTTCCCTATACGTGTAGATCTGGAAAAGGGGCGAAGCGTCTTGATACATATACCCCCACACGACAAGCATGGCCGCCAAAAGGGAAAGAGAAATGACTGCATCTATGGAAACGATTTGGCCCCTCAAGGAACATTCACCTCACAAGAATACGTTCCTGTAATGCCATTCACTTTAACCACAGCTTTGCCGCCGGAGATGGTCGCGTAAGCAATGTTTGTGGGCCTCTTAATCACGGAGACCGACACTGGGGATCCAGGGTACTTCGTGCTGAACAGAGCGTCAAGAGACTGGGCATTGGCAAGTTCTTGAGCATACATGCGGCACACGGGTTGAGCAAGCAGAGCCTCAGCCTTGTGGAGCCCAGTCGTCACAAGCGTGCCACTGACTCCAAACATCCCAAGAACGAAAATCGCTGTAAGGATTAGATCCAAAGAGAGTACGCCCTTCACGGCGACACCACCCGTGGATTGTAGCCAAGTTTCTGGTAAGTGGCGCGCAAAGCCGCGTTTATGTCATCCAACGGCCAGTTCTGAACGCGTAGATAAACATTAACGTCCTTGCCGGAGTGTGGATAATCTACCCCGAACCAAGTGATGGCCCCCTCTCGAAAGGTATTCAACTCGTAGGAGTAACCAGCATTGATTCCGTTAATTAGGGCACCAACATCGTACGCAAGGTGGGGGAACTCCGGATACGCCTGCGCGAGAATTGCTATGGCCATGGCCACCACAGACGCAAACACGACAATGTACTCTGCAGCTTGGCCCCTGCGCATCAGCTCACCTTCACCTTTCCGCCAGCACGTGTGAAAACAGGGGAGTAATACACGCCGCCAGTAAAAGTATTCTTGTCCTGGAAGTCCAACGGGAGATTTGTAAGCTTGAAAATGCAGTAGGTGGCCGTACATCCGGGTACAGACGCATAGTTTCCGTCAGTTGGAACGTTTGCTTCTATCTCTTTGTTTTGTAGAGTGATGGTAACACTACTGGGCACGTAGAAAACAACGGTCGTTGAAGAACCGTCAGCTCCAGCCGAAAGGAACTGCACGGCGTTATATATCTTATCCATGGCTACCCTTGTCCTGGTCATCTTAGACATATCCTGCGCAACGCTCGTGGAGACAGTCTGGGCAGCTGTGAGAACCACGCCCGCATACATGGTCACGGCGAGAAGTACAAGAAGAAATTCCAGCGCTATGCTCCCCCTCACACGATCACCCTGCCAACGTTTGAACCAGGCGGGTACGGTATGTGCTCACTGTCTGAATTGCCTCCTGCGCCTTCTTCATGAGCACCACAACAGACATGTATCCAATCACCGCCACGAGAATACCAATCCCTGTGAGTATGAGGTACTCAGTACTCGTTTGGCCGCGGTCGTCCATGTGTATAAGAATGCGTGGAGGAATATAAAGGAGGCCCCAACAGAAGATGGCAGAACAAATAAATAGTGGGTCAAAAACATAATACATCATGGTGAAATCTAGCGAGAAGGCGACAGCAGCAGCCCTTGCGATTCTACTGGCAATCGTGGCAATTAGCACCCTCATAATTATGTATGAACCACACAGCGAGGGTAAAGAAGTTGAAGCGAAAAACATGGGCGTAACCGAGAAAAACGCTCCGAGCGCTGTGATAAATAGATGCATTGGTATATGCAAAGACGTGTCCAACCTGGTAGATTTTAGAAACGGGCATTGTTTAAGCCCTGATTTGAACGGATTTGGGTGTGCAATAATCAAGAACAACAGCGGCCACTGCGCAAGGTTCTACAGAGGAACCCCAGAAATCGTGCTTGACGAAAATTGCTCATACGTGGGGGTAATTCAATGGAAAGGATAATAACATTGGTTCTTGTAGTACTCATCACGTTGCAGTGCGCAGCAGCAAGCGGAATAACAATAGTAAACAAGGACCTAAACGTACAAGATGGGAACATTGTTCTCTCAAATGGTGGGATCATTGGAATACCAAACCTGCTCGATATCTTCAGTAGCACCATCGTTCACGGCAGCCTGGACGCAACAGACATTACGTCGGACACATTGGCCACAGGCACTGTCACAATATCCAACGGTCTCGTGGTAGGTGGAACGACAACGCTCCGCAACACCCTGCCAGGATCCGGAGAGTGGAACGTGGGCGCACAAACTGGAAGATGGGACTGGATCTTTGGAAGAAACATAGATGCGAGCAACCAAATATGCCTTGCAGGCACATGCATCACCTCTTGGGATGACGTGAACAAGGGAGGAGTCGTGGGAAACGGCTCTACTAACTACATCGTCAAGTGGGGGAGCAGCGGGACAGAATTGAACACATCTCAGATATATGACAATGGAACAAACGTAGGCATTGGAACGGCAAGCCCATCGTACAAACTTGACGTGAACGGAAATGTAGGCATAGAAAACGGTGTTGTCGTAAAGGGATACTCAGATACGACATCATGGTGGGGGTGGACTAAGGCCATAGACATATCCAGCGGATCCGGACCACAGTACAGATCGATCACATACACGAATCCGCCAAACAACAAAGGATGGATGCTCGCGTTTCATGGGTCTAATGACTATTTCGCAATAGCCCACACTAGCAGCGCTTGGTCCACCGGAAGTATATATCTGTACATATCTGGAACTGGAAACGTGGGTATAGGAAACACGAGTCCTGGAGCAAAACTGGATGTCTCAGGAACGGTGAATGCAAGCGGCTATAGCGTGGGAGGGACAACCATCGTTGACTCCAGCAGGAACGTAACCAACGTGAGCAGCGTAAAAACTAACTCCATATACACACCCCCAAGCAACTACGTTACCCTATACGTGTCCCAAAACGGCACGGGGAACTGCACGTCATCAAACCCGTGCTCCCTCGACTACGCGCTCACAAACAAGCTCCCCGAAGCCGTCGAAATAATACTGGCCCCTGGCACATACACCGTATCAAACAACTACATCATTAGGAATCGGTGGATATACTTCAAGGGGAACGGGACGAGCCCTGAAGACGTAAACGTGTTCTTCCAAACATACGTCTCGGGATCATACAATAAAGCATACAGCATGATGTTCGACAACAGCAGAGTAATATTCAGTAACCTTTTACTATCACAAGCAGGAAAGGCAAACAACAGCTATAGTTGGGCCATCGGTGGAGGAGATGGTGTTCCAATTGTCCTGGGCAACGGATCGGGAGAAGGATTCTCAGAGTTGTACTTGGACAGTGTGGTAATAGTGCAGAGAGAGCCGTGGTTCATATCGACAAAGCACAACTTTGCGGACATATCGTTCAACGGAAGGATGGAGATCAACGCCATGGACGATGCACAGGTCTTAATCGTAACGGACTTTGGCTACGCAACGATCCACTACTGGAACAACGGATTTTCACTGAACGTTCCTGCAGGATACAAAATAATCAGTGGCTACGGCTTGTGGAACTTTACGGGATCATTCCCACGCGCATATCTCCCGGACTACTATATACCCACGGAGTTAGGAATCGGTACGACCACACCCTCCGAAAAACTCGAAGTTGCGGGCAACATAAAAGCGTCTAAACTAATAGACAGGGAAAACAGTGGGTACTACATAGACCCTGCAGCAAATTCCAAGATCTCAAACATAACAGTAACGGGAGCCGTGGCGACAGACAGAATAGAAGATACCGCTGGCACCCCACGAATTGAGTTCAACACTAGCTCTGGGAGCGTGATCGTGTATGTGGGGTAAGCCCTGGTGGCTAGCGGTAGCAATGCTCACGCTACTCCCATATGCACACGCGTTCTCAGCGTGCAACGTGGATTTTAATCCGCCCTGGTTCGCAATACCTGCCAGCAATGGTTATGACTACCTTTTCGTGATAGATAGCAAAGGAGACATTTTCCTGGGAGCCCACAACGCAAGCACAGGAGTATCCACAGTGAACCAGTTGAGCGGCGCGCTGCTCGTATACTCCCTCGCATTGGCAAAGCTCGTGTTTGCACTAAACATGGATTATCTCCAAGTGATGGGAAACATAGTGTCCCACGCACCAAGCATTCCAGAAACAAACGCGTGGGTATTCAAGTACGCGGGCACCCCAGTCGCGGCAATAACGAGCTCGGGGGATGTATATGCAAAGGGATATGCAGTTTACGCGGGATCTGACGCCAACTGTCCACCCGATGAGAGATACTGTGACACGAGCAGCGGAGACATCTACGAAAAGGATTATTACTGCAGCTCGAGCAACTGGGCCTGCACATACACCGCGAAGATATACCAAGACTGTAATGACAACGCGTACGACCCGGACGGGAATGATCTCGACACAAACGGAACGTGTATCGACTATAACCTCTGTTCTGCTGGGGATACCTCGTGTCCGCACACGGAATACAAAGACACGTGCGTGGGAAGCATAGTACGCGTCAGGACCACCATGTACTACGACACCGTTCGTGAGTACACCGTGGATGCTGCAGGAACGGGCTGCACATACGCAGACACCAAAGTATACTCCTGCAAATACGCCGTGGATCCAAAAACAGGAAGAGGCTCAGCAAAAGTCACCGTTTGTTCTGACGGAAAAAGAACAATCGTGAACGCCGGCTGCTGCCAAGACAGCGACTGTCCAAACGTTCCCTATGCGATCTGCGACAGTGGAACATGGGAATGTATTGACCACGACTGCAAATGCGTGAGCAATCCACAGGTGCAACAATAAAAACTACAAAAACGTATTATGGGCATGAAAGGGCAGACGGGCATAGAGTATCTGATCATGATCGGTGGCGTTCTCCTAGTTGCGTTGATTGTTGGTGCATACATGACCACGGCGGCGAGCAAGATATATAACGAGGTGACCGGAGTTTCTGGAGCAACGCTCAAAGTGAATCCCGTACCGAATAAGCTTGCATACTGGGTGGATAATAACACCCTAGGTAGTGCTAGTTTCCTGACGGTGGACACCCCGTCTGGAACTCTGAACGTTGGCGGAACCGTCAGGGCAAGCAAATTCTGCATAGGAAGTAGTTGTGTGACGAGCTGGAGTGGATCTGGAGTAACAGACACTCGCTGTGACACACAGGGGACGTGCAGCCAACTCTGTATAGGGATGAAGTGCATTACCAGCTGGAATGATGTGAACTATGTGTCAGGGGGTGGTGGTAGCGCCAGCACACCATGGCACAGCAGCGGATCAAACATCTACTACACAGGCGGAAATGTGGGAATCGGGACAAACAACCCGCAGTATGTGTTGGACGTGAACGGGAGCATGCGCGTGCAGAAATACAGTGGGGGAAGCGGACTTGTTCTGGAAGCGATGGACAGTGCATGGAAACCGTTCATAACAATGCTATCAGCAAGTAATCCCAACGCCGTGTCAGAGATCGTCGGAGGCAACCTGGTGGGAGATCCCTTCCTTGGGATAAGGATGTCAGACGATGGTGGGGGCTCGTGGCACGACGCGGTAAAACTGACCCTCTTTGGAGGCGAGCAGAAGATTATCATAAACGGGAAGGTGGGGATCAACACAGCCCCTAACTACGAGCTGGACGTGAACGGATCCGTCACTGCGAAGAACCTCTGCATGAACGGGACGTGTATAAGCGACTGGAGCGAAGTTAACACATTTACAACAAATCAAGCGCTAATCAGCATAAAATGCAGGTTTTACCAGAATGATGTAAGCGGCCCTTGGGAATATTGGACAGGATATGGTTGTACGTCTGCACCGAGCTGTCCTAGCGGTTGGACAAAAGTGGCTACAGGAAAAGTAGCGATGGATTACTACCATAATTCATCTTACGGAGGATCAAGTATCGTAGGATACTTCGAAACGCTGTGTTCCACCAACGCATACCGAGAATGCATATCCGTGAAATGCCCATTCCGACGGTATAACTCAAGCGGTTGGAGCTTTGATAGTCAATATGGTTGTACGTCTGCACCGAGCTGTCCTAGCGGTTGGACAAAAGTGGCTACAGGGAGTGCAGCAACGGGTGTGTATGGATCAAGTACTGCAGGATACTTCGAAACATGGTGCTGCAGATAGGGCCCCGCCGCGGAAAACAAGAACATTTCTCACCTTTTTTCTCATGCAACTGGGTCTCGTGGGCAAACCATCTTCCGGCAAGACGACGTTCTTCAACGCGGCCACAGAGCAATCCGCAAAGACTGCGCCTTATCCCTTCACCACCATTGAGCCAAACGTGGGCATTACATGGGTGAGAACGAAGTGTCCACACGTAGAAATCGGAAAAGAATGCAATCCCAACCATGGATTCTGCGTTGAAGGCAACCGATTCGTCCCCGTGGAGATAATAGACGTTGCCGGCCTCGTCCCGGGAGCGCACGAGGGACGGGGGCTGGGAAACAAGTTCCTGGACGACCTACGGCAGGCTTCCGTCCTTATACACGTGGTAGACGCGTCTGGCAGTTCAGATGCAGAGGGCAACCCCCTGAAACCAGGAGAAAGGGATCCGTCAGAAGATGTGGAGTTCCTACGTGAGGAGATACTCGCATGGATAAAGGGGATCGTCCGCAAAGCGTGGGAGAAGGTAAAGAGGGTGCCCAGCGATCAAGAATGATAAACGCTTCTGGAGCAGTTACCGGGCTTGGAATTACAAGAGAGTATGTAGAAGAGGTAATAAACAAGTTTGGATGCCCAGAAGGCAGGAGAATTGGGCAGAAGCGTTGCTTATGCTGAAAAGTTTGACCGGCTGAACGAAGATGAGAAGGAGAAGGCGATCATGCACGAACTCCTACACATACCCAAGTCCATGGGCAGGGGCTACAGACACCACGACTACGTGACGAGGAGGAGAGTTGAGGCACTGTGGAGAAGATGCCGAAACGAATAAATATAAAGATAGCGTTCTTCAACATATGAAAGGGCAGACGGGCATAGAGTATCTGATCATGATCGGTGGCGTTCTCCTAGTTGCGTTGATTGTTGGTGCATACATGACCACGGCGGCGAGCAAGATATATAACGAGGTGACCGGAGTTTCTGGAGCAACGCTCAAAGTGAATCCCGTACCGAATAAGCTTGCATACTGGGTGGATAATAACACCCTAGGTAGTGCTAGTTTCCTGACGGTGGACAATACTGCAGGCACTCTGACGGTAAACGGAAAGATTGTGGCGAGTGACATCTGCACGAGCACTGGGAAGTGCCTGAGCACTGCTTCTGGCGGTGGTGGAACAATTCCCTCCGATCTGGCCGTCAACTCCCTCGAAACAAACAAACTCACTGTGACTGGGGTTATGAAAGCAGACAAACTGGCGGGGATTCAGCCATATGTGCAGGTGTACGGGCCCATTGTTGCCAAGGGCATCAATACTGGGGATGTAAACGGGACCCGCTACTGTTTGAGCGGCAAGTGCATAACGGATTGGAGCGAAGTGAACACGAGTACAGCGATTCCGGAGAACCTGGATGTCAATTCCGTGGATGCGGACTATCTCTGTCTGCAGGGGAGGTGCATATCCGATTGGAGCGAGGTGAATGGGGGTGCGAGTAGTACGGGTGGTGGGAGCGAAGGAGGAGGGTTCTTTGATGCTATCCCCCATAATATTGTAAAAATAAAGGAAATCACACTGGAGAATCTGTGTTACGCAGAGGATAGCGACGGATCGGTGTATCCAGTTTACCCAGAGGCCATTGACATCGAAACAACAAAAGATTACACGTACGTGTCCATGATAAAGTACACGGAAAAATCATATGGTGGTGGCTACATTGGTTGTGAAGGGCATGGTAAAATTATAAAGATCAGGAATAGCGACGGCACGATTGTCAACTCTTGGGAAATTCCACAATCGTACTTCAGTGCGTCCAGCCCATCTTCAGGAACATGGACCGTGGAGATGGGATGGCTGGCGGTAGAACCGAACGAGAGATACATATATTTCACACTGTCTGGAAAAAATAGTGGCTCCTGCAAGGACAACATCGCCGAGGCAGTTTATGTGCTAGATACCCAAACAGGAAGCATCACGAAGGTAACAGGTCCGCACGACTCGTGCTACGACATGGGGGACATTACGTACTGTGGAGGATACATCTACTTTACTGAGGGGGACATATTCAGAATTGATCCTTCAAGCGGCTCAGTATCCAAAGTGAAAGATGCGTCAATTAACCCGGGGGAAGAAATGCTGGTATGCTTGCCAAATGGTAGCATTACCACGTACGACCCACGATACGCAATGGAAGCATATTACCTCAAAGACAGCAAGCTGAAAGTTCGTCTGGACACCGGCCCCAACCAACTACAGGCATATGTGTGGGAAGGAACAGGCTGGCAGGCAAGGGGCGTCGCGCAAACGAGCAGTACAGAGCACGGAGCGGATCACCTCTACCTACTGAAAGACTACACATGCCATGACAGATCCCTGTATGACAATCACACAGGAAACCCCACAGGCTCTTGCCCCCTCATGGATTGGCCGTACGATATATATGGTAACACAATATTCTCAACAAACAGGGGAGTGTTAAAGGTATGGACCGTGAAGTGACCGATGTAATAAGGACTCAAGAACCAACGGTGCAAACATTGCAACAAGCGCCATAACTTGCTCTAACGCAGAACATGTACAACTAAAAACCTTTTTCTTTTTCCTGCTCGATACCCTTTTAAACGCAATGTTGGGATAGTAGTATTGCCGC
>CAYVHT010000011.1:0-21686 GCA_964451455.1 uncultured archaeon | reverse complement strand
ATAGAGAAAGAGCATGCGCCGGCCGGGATTCGAACCCGGGTCGTCGGCGTGGAAGGCCGACGTCCTACCAGGCTAGACTACCGGCGCAGAAGTATGACCGCCGGGCCGCTCCGAGGCCCGACGGCTTGCTGGGTTACGGCGCCTAAGCGCAGGATTATTTTGGCAGGGAGGGTTTTTAACGCTGACTATTCAAAAACAGTTCGGGTTTTTTTCTTTCGTGGGCGGGCGAGAGAAGATCGGGCTGAGGGAAGCCGTGGCGATAGGGATCGGTGGGATGATCGGTGGCGGGATTTTTGCAGTCCTCGGGCTAGCTGCAGAGTATTCAGGGTACGGAACGCCAATCGCGTTTTTGTTGGCCGGGGTTACGGCGCTTCTGACGTCATACTCGTACGCAAAGTTCTCAGTAGCCGTACCGTCGGAAGGTGGAACTGTCGAGTTTATTGCGGCAGCGTACCGTAACGGCCTCTTTGTTGGCGCCGTGAACATAATTCTTCTACTGAGTTACGTTGTTATGCTCTCTCTATATTCTCATGCATTTGGTGCGTACCTTGCAGCTCTCTTTGGCTTGGGATTTTGGCCTGCTGGGCAGATCCTTGCTACTCTCGTTCTTCTGTTCTTTGCATGGCTGAACCTGCGTGGTGCAAAAACGGTGGGGCGCACAGAGGACGTAATTGTTGGTACAAAGTTGGCAATTCTTCTTCTGTTCGCGATAATTGGCCTTTATGGCCTGAAATGGAGCAAATTCACTCAGATATCGGGGGATTGGGGGTCTATTATCGCAGGAGGCTTTTTGATATTCCTTGCATACGAGGGTTTTGAGCTCATCGCCAATACCGCTAGAGATATAGAACGCCCCCTGGAGAATATCCCGCGGGCGTATTATATCTCCGTGCTCACAGTAATTGCCGTTTACGTGCTCGTTGCAATCGTGGCTCTTGGCCACATGAGTCCCGCCGCGCTGGAACGTGCCAAAGACTATGCTCTTGCAGAGGCTGCCCGGCCATTCCTTGGCGATGCTGGTTTCGTGCTCATAGCGATTGCTGCCCTACTATCAACGGCATCGGCAATAAATGCAACTGTCTATGGATCTGCGCGCATAGCGTACAGTTTAGCGAAGGACGGTGTGCTTCCAGACTTCCGCTTTGGTGGGTGGAGTGAGAGCGCGGAAGGATTGGCAATTGTAACACTTCTCGCAATTGCCTTAGTTAATACAGTGAATCTGGCAGGCATATCCTTGCTAGGGAGTGCCGGCTTTCTTCTAATATTTGGTCTCGTTAATCTCGGCGCTCTAATGCTGTATAGGCAGTTACGGGCGAATCTGTGGGTTGTCGGTGCTGCAACGCTTCTCACGTTCTCTGCATTACTAACTCTTCTGTATCAGGTTTCCCAGCGACATCCTGGAAGTGTTACTCTGTTCTTTGCGATCTTCGCGGCGGCGTTTATACTTGAGGCGGTGTACCGCAGTGTGAAGAAGCGCACCGTTCATCTACGCTTCTGGAGGGAATGAGATGGATGTGTTTAGGGTCGTGGCCCGGGCCGTAAGAAAAGCCATGGGTATCCCGCGCACGGAAAACCCGTTTGCATACATTGCGTATCGCAGGTATCTTACGTACGCTAACGCAAGGAGAATACAATAGAGGAAGCCCTGAAAAGAGTAATAGACATGCTCCCGAAGACGAATGAAAATCAAAGGATTGTGCTTATAGCACCAGGGCAATCGGGAAGGCGCCTTGGTTTCTATCTGCGGGAGGGACTGAAGGAATATAATCCAAACAACGTCAAGCTCCACAGGATAAATCTTATTACACTTCCCGTTAGCATACGAGATTCGCGGGTGATTGAAAACGGGAGAGAGCGAAAGCCCACTCCCGAGGAAATGGCGGAACTCTTGTACGACCGTATTAATACGCCGATATACAAGAATCTGGCGAGAAAAATCAAGAGCGGAGAAGTGGTTCCTGTATATCTGGACACGCTCACATTTAGTGGCAGGACAGAAGCTATGTACCGGGCGTTCTTCAAACGTCTGGGGGTTGACCCCAATAAGATGCACCGAATCGTGCTTGTGGACAAAGATTCAGCAGGGATGGATGCACTTTGGGACTTTGCAGGAAATCTCATAGAGGCACCGGATGCTTTCCCAGTACATATCGGAAAGGAAACGGCGGAAGTGCGCGCAGGGGGCAGAAGATACGTGTTCAACAAGTATGCTAAGAGAAATCCACGTAGAGAAGAAAAGAGAGATTTTATGGTCGCACCGTGAAGTGTATTGTTTTCTTGCCCTTGCCCTTATTCTCCTTCTTCAGGAAGACAATCTCGCCGATCTCCTTCGTGTTTGCAACGTGAGGTCCGCCGTCCGCTTGAATATCTACACCAGGGATCTCAACAATTCTCCAGCGTTCAATGTTTGGTGGCATTCTTGCGGCTAGCTTCACGATGCCGGGAATCTTTAGTGCCTCCTCACGGGGTAGCCAGTAAACCTTGACGGGAATGGCGTTCTTGACAATCCCATTGGCTTCTGAGAAGACCTCATCAATCATCTCGGGAGTGAGTTGATCCACATTGAGCATATCTCTTGCCTTCTCAGCTGTTATGTGCCCTCCAGTGATTTCCGCGCCGTACTTTTCGTAGAAGAGGGATGCGACGATGTGTGATGCCGTATGCAATCTCATCTGGCGGTACCTGTTCTCCCAGTCTATGATCCCGTGGACATTCATGCCTGGTTCTAAGCCCGCGGCAGTCTCCAAAAAATGAATCACCTTGTTGTCAGAGCGCTTGCCCCCGATTACACGATACTCTCCAACTTCAGTTATAATCTTGCCAGTATCTCCTTCCAGACCGGAAGCGCGGGGAAAGAATGCCGTACGGTCTAGAACAACGAAATCCTCGCCGACTTCTACGATGGTGGCGTCGAACTCTTTCAAGTAATGATCTTCCAAGTAAAGTTCTTCGGTCATAGTTATATCTTGTTGGACCATTTTAAATTTCGGGAGCATATTGTTGTGTGGCTGCGGACATTGAACGAAAGCTGCTGCTGGACGGATTTCACAAGTTTCGTTTTCCACCACATGCTCGGCGACGAATACAGGAGGAGATCGAAAAGCACGTGGATGAGATTGTGGAGCGTTTGAGATCTGCTGTTAAGCCACTGGATAAGAACGTTCCAATTGCTATAATAGACCAGGGGCGGTCTGGTAGATTAACGCGCGCGATGAGCGTACCTCTGCTTCGTCACTGGGGATATACTGTTGGATTTTCTGTTAACGGGCTACGCATACTTGCACTAAGATCTATGTATCGTCCAAGAAGTATTCGGTTCGATGGTAGATCCGTGCCCTCTTTGAAATACGCGTTTCTTGCAGATAGGGCAAGGCAGGACCGCCTTTGGGCAGCCGCACTGGACCTCATCCAGCGAGGTGTGGTCCAACCGTTGGTAGTGGACACTTTCCGTGGAAGGGGCGTGACTATTGACACCGTAAAAGGCGCCATCTCCAAGGCAACAGGAATTCCAGTCGAGAAGATACCCCATTTCCTCATTGCTGAGTCAAAGGACGATCCGCTCTGGGATGCTGCAAGGATTATTGACTATTACTCTAAGAGGGAGTTCTCTGATAGCGATACTGCGTATAAACTAGATTACGTGGACGCAGAGGAAATGTGGAAAGGGATGCGCGTTACGTACGAACGAGCTAATGTAGAGAAACTACAGCCCAAGCGCTTTAAGAAGAACATAGCCAGCAAAGATGCCGACAATGCCCATTAGACCTGCTAATGTATCCGGAGCGGGTATCGGAAGTCGGAGAAGCCTAAACACAGCACCAAAAAGGAAGCCCGTGACGAACGATATGAGTATGGGATTCACGTTCATACGCATAAATGAGAAAATAAGCTTTTATTTCGGCTTTACCTTGTACTTCCGCTTCTTCTTATCGTACTCCAGAAGCCCTGCTTTCTTCATGTTCTCTTTGAACTCTTCCCAGTCAATTCCTGCCTGTTCTGCGGTGTCTTTTGCGTGTCTCGGCCAAATGTATACACCTTCTGAGGTTATTTCGCCTTTGTTTTCTATAATTTCGTCAAACACCTGCTTTATACTTTCTGCCTCGTCCGCACCGAGCATTTTCTCATGAAGTAGCTGGTTGAGCGCGAGTATGATTCCGTACAATGCTTCGTACTCGTCATATGCTTCTCTGTTGAAATGGATGTCGTATTGAGCCTTGACTTTTGCTGCAAGCTCCAGGAGTTTTTTCTTTGCTCGGACTCCCTTCGCCCCGGGAAGAACAACGGTCACCAATGTTACCACCGTATAGATAATACACGATATGGCTATATAAAGCGCTATGGGTCAGATGAAAATAAGAACGCCCGTGGCGGATAGAACTGTGATGGCATTAGCTACGGCTGCACCAAGCGATACAAGCAAGACTGAGTTTTTAACATCCATTCCGAGTGCGTACGCAGCTACACTACCGCTGTAAACACCAGTTCCGGGGAACGGCACCGCTACAAAAAGAACAAGCCCAACCTCCCCCCATTTATCCAATTTTTTGGCTAGTTTCTTCCGCGTGCTTGATACGTACTTGTTCCAGAACGTGCTGATGTGAGGGATGCGTTGCATTACTGCGTCTATGTAGTTAAGCCCGATGCATAGTAGAATTGCCGTGAAGATGGATAATACTGTTCCAATGGCCCACGCAACGAGAGGGTTCCACCCCTGTGCAATTGCAAGCGGTAGAGTATACCTAGACTCAAAAAAAGGCATTATGCTAAGCACAAAAAACGTTAGAGGATCCACTGTCTAATTACATCTCACCATTTTAAATAACATACAACGTATTTGGTGCGTGGGCGACGAATACTTTGTGATCATGGACAGTGGTGGAGATCCAATTCGCCCAGGGCATGAGAAGCACATGATCGTCCCCATGAATATTCTCTTTGATGGGGGCACGTATACATATCCAGGGGATCTGACGCGAGAGGACGTCGTTCACGCAATTCTTCAGCACAAACCCGGGGAAGTGCGTACCAGCCAGCCATCCCCGAAGCAGATCATTTCTGCTGTGGAGGCGACAGGAGCAAAAAGCGTCCTCTACATCACATTATCTTCTGGGCTTTCGGGTACGTTCAACGCGGCAGTCGTGGCGTCGCGCCTTTTGGAGAAAAGGGGCATCCACATGATCCCCTTTGATTCTAAATCTGCATCTGCAGGGATGGGAGTCCTTTTGGCCAGAGCCCTAGAGTTACAGGAGTCTGGGAAAACGCTTGAAGAGGTAGTACGCGAGTTGGAAAGACTGCGGGAACAGATCGTGGCACGGTTTGTCGTGCCCACCTTAGACTATCTAGTAGCAGGAGGCCGGTTGGATCCGTTCAAGGCTGCCATAGCTAAGCTCGTGGGGATTCGTCCGATCCTGTGGATAAATGGGGATGGTGTGATTGATGTGGAAGAAACTGTTCGCTCGCGGGATCTTTGGAAGCATTTTGCGGCAGGAGTTTGCGGGGAGGCGTACATAGCAAAGGGACCCCGCGCAGATAAAGAGCTCGAAGCAGCAAGAGCAGAGTTTGAACGGTCTGGCAAAAAGATCCTTGAAGTTGTGGATATAAGTCCAATTCTTCAAGTACATACAGGGCCAGAAATAGTGGGAGAGTTTCACTATGACGGATGTGAACATTGATCTGCTCCGGAAGGCAGGAAAAATCACAGAGAGAGCGCTCCTCCGTGCGCACAAGCTTCTAGAGTCGGGGGAACGCAACGGTTTAAAGATCGCCGATGCAGCGGAAGAAAAGATCTATAGTGCTGGTGCGCAGCCCGCATTTCCGTGTAATGTAAGCCCGGATCATTGGGCCGCTCACAACGCACCTACCGACGATAGTCCCACGGATCTTGGTTCCGCCAGGCTCGTGAAGATAGATGCTGGAGCACACGTGGACGGGTGGATAGGTGACTCCGCATTTACATATGTATTCGACGACTCTATCCGCCAGGTAGCACGCGCCGCCAGGGCGGCGCTGGAGGCAGCCATGCAAACCATAAAGCCAGGAGTTTCCGTAGCTGACGTTGGAAAAGTGATCTCCAACGTGGCAAAGAACTTCGGTGTAAAACCGGTGGCGAACCTTGGCGGTCACCAGATAGATCGTTACGTGCTTCATGCAGGCCTCTTTGTGCCCAACGTTCCAGAGGGAAATGCAAGGATCGAGGAAGGTATGGTCGTCGCGGTGGAGCCCTTTATGAGCACGGGACGTGGATACGTTCGCAATGGGACGCAGGTAAACATATTTTCCCTGGAGTCAACGCGTGCTCGTAGCAGAGGCGCCAGGGAGATCATACAATACGTTGCGGAGAACTTTGGTCCGCTTCCGTTTGCCGAGAAGTGGATCATACGAAAGTTTGGAAAGAGCGCACGCCTCTACATATATGAGCTAGCGAAGACTGGTGCGTTTTACCAATACCCTGTGCTCGTAGATTCACCAGGATCAGTGGTGGCGCAGTTCGAGACAACGTTCTACGTTGATAAAGATGGTGCTCAACCGCTCATAGACATATTCCAGATAGAGGTGTGATTATGGAGCAGCAGATGTTTGTTATCGGTATTGTTGCTGCCGTTCTTTCTGCCGCTGCGCCAGTATTCCTCGTAAGCGCCCCTCAGCTCAGCCTAGACGCTTTTGTATTCCCGGATGTTAGCGCTTGGTGGAATTATGCGCTGCGTCTTGTTCCTGCGCTTTTCTTGGTTCTTATCGGACTTGTAGCGATAAAGAGCATCGTGTCCGATCGTTCTGCTCGCGTCATGTTCTGGAGCGCCGCTTTCCTCGCAGGAACCGCCCTCATTGTACTACTGAACGTTCCATTGCTTCCCGGTACGTTCGTATTTGCCACGTATCTCGGTGGGTACTTCCCTCTGCTCACGGACGATCCATGCAAACGAGGGGTGTGGAAAACTGTAACTGCACCAAAGAGTTTCGCTGCTTTACTCGTCTTTCTGGCAGTGTACATAGCGGCATCCCATATGCCCCACCTTTCTGACAAGTTCATAAACCGTGTTGTGGAGATGAGCCTCGCGTCGGCGGGGTCTGGGAATGAATTTGACATAAACACAATACTGTCCCCGAACGTAACTGAAACGGAGCGCCAGCAGCTCATCCAGAAGATAGAAGAGAGCACGCCTGATTGGGATAAGCTAAGCGAAGATCAAAAGCAAGCACTCATAAACAACTACATCCAGGCATACGCCCAGACGAAGAGTGTTATTTACCAGACGCTAGCGAAAAACATCCATGCACCAGACAGGAAGCAGCTAGAAGCGTCCTTGCGCAGCCAGGTGGAGAACATGCCTATTATGCGGCAGGTCTTAAGGTTCCTTCCAGCAATCGTGGGATTTAGCGTTGCAATATACTATACTCTCGTGGAATTCCTCGCAGAGCTCGCCGCGTTTATCGTTGGGTTCCCCTTAGTTTGGCTGCTGCGTCGGGCCGTGGCGCAGGGTTAAAAACCTTACTTTCCTTTCATTATCGTCGCGTGCCCAGGTAGCTCAGCAACCGCCGTATCGGTTGACGCTACCGCGAGGTCTGTCTGTGGCAGACCGCACACATACTTCGGCTCATAAGAAGTTTGCTGGAGCCCCGGTAGCTCAGCATGGTAGAGCGCTCGCTTGGTAAGCGAGAGGTCGCGGGTTCAAATCCCGCCCGGGGCTCTTATGTTGCACCCTAGTTCTTGAGAATGTGAGATTTGAGCAGTTCGTAGAACGTTCTTTGCAGTTCGTCCGGCGATTTGCTACGTATTGGAATTACGCTCTCAATCAATTTAGTCTTGGCTTCGTCAAGTATCTGTTTAGCCAGTTGCTTTTTCTCAGGATCTTCACCATACTTGTAATTGAATTCTGCGTCATACAGCTCGTGGAAAGCTTCTTCAAGAACCTTTTTCATGGCTTCAGCGTGCTGAATTTTTCCAGGAAGCGGTCCTAGCCGCATGGCGCGAACTCTAATTTCGTCAAAGCCGCTTGGACTGAGCTCCACAAGGTGGTGCAAATTATCGGAGTGCTTTACAATCAAGTACTTACGCGCCCCAGAGTCGTCTCGCCAGATTACCCGAGGATGTTGAAGTATCGCCCTGAACACAGCTTCTCGATGTTCTATAACCTCTCTTGGAACTGGTTCTATTCGGGGCGCCCTTCTCGGGGGTTCCGCTTGCTCGTCCGGCTTGAGTATCGGTTCAGGGAGTTGACGTTTTTCAAAGACATCCTCTTTTGGAGCCGCCTCTACAGACTTTTTCTTCTTGAACCTTCCAAAAAGCCCCATATGTTTACTCCCCATTAAGTAGTATTTATTAGTGTCGGTTATACCTGTAGCTCCATGTACACAACATCTCCGCTCGTAGCAGTTTCTCTGAATCCAATTTCACGATATATTTTAAGTGCCGGTTCGTTTGTTCTCAACGTCATAATGCGTATCCGGCGGAATCCCATTGCCTGTAGGAATCGAACGCCGAAGCGAGCTAATGTCTTACCAATTCCCTTTCCGCGCCAGCATCTCCTGACTGCCAGACCGGTTATGGACGCTGTATCTTCTGATAGGGGCTCCATATCCACGAACCCAACGATCTTGCCGTCTACTTCGCCAACAAAAAAGTAATACTTGAGCATCCGCTCCAAGAAAAACGCTCCAGGATTCGCAATATACTCGAAGCTTTCCTTACCTATTCGTATGACCTCGCTCCAGTCCGCGGGTGTTACCTGCCTAATTTTGATATGTAGTCCTGAATTTCCTGCTCCGATATTGCACACCCCGCATACTTCAGCGCATAGAGGGCTGCCTCCACAAGATCCTTGTTGCCGCCGTCGAGAATCCCCTCTTCATAGGCGTACGCCACGAGATCCGCGGAGCGTAGCATCAGTACGTCGCCGGCCATCTCTTGTATGCGATCTGTCAGATCCTTGTTGTGGCGGATGTTCTGGCCCGTTCTTCGTTCCAAAAGGTATTTCAGCTCCTCTGGATCCTCTATGAGCAGTCTTATCGTCCTCTCATCAACCAGTAGCACGTTATCCAGCTGCTTGGACAGAATGATTGCCTCAGCTTCGCCCCTCTGTATGATACGCAACGGGCGGTGGCGCGCAACGTACGCTGAGTTTGCAAGGCGCGTGAATTCTTCGGCAAGCTTCGCCCCATCTTTTCCCAAGTCTCTCGTTTTGAGTCGGCCCTCTGTAACGTATTTATGAATACGCAGAGCGCTGAAACGGTACTGCTTTGTGTGCATTGGCGCCCTATATGATTCATCCACTACAGCAGGCGGTACATAGAAGTCAAAGGATAGCTTGTCCAACAGCCACAAAAGGCAGGTGCTAGACAGGGAGATAAGCGGGCCAGTATCAACTGCGATTCTCATGAACTAACCTCCTAAGTGCTTCGACACGCTCACGGATCCCTATCTTCGTTGGTACCTCGTCATGCACCCGCATTTTTCCCACATAATCCGAAAGATCATGTATATCGGCCTCGAAGAGCTTTCCTGCAAGGTAAAGGGAAATTCCTGTGGCGTACGCCTCTGCAGCCATCTTCGCGCGTGCCTTCTCTATTATATTCTTGACGAAGTGCCCATCACTGTCATCTATACGCCAGATTGTTCGCTCTATCCTGTTTAGTACATCTGTTTCCCTGCCAAGCTCTGCGTCTTTTATGGCGGAGATGATCGCGTGGCGATAACGGGGCCAAAGTGGGCTCTGAACGATATGGCTTTTTGTGAGCAACTTGGATAGCGCATAAGAAATAACTGCGGCTTGAGCGAGCCCGCGGTTATGCTCTATGGCAGCCCTCTTGGCGAAATCTACCGCGAGTCGCCGCAACATCACGTCATCTGACCGTTCAAAAGCCTTTCGGATATCTTCTAACGTCCCAACCACCTTTTCTCAATTTCTGAGAGTACACCAATAACTGCACGGAGTTCTTTATCTGTTTTGGCGCCACGCCTTAATATTGCCTTAAACGCATTCATCGTCTCCTGTGGATTCTGCCGACCGATATGATCTATAAATCGTTGGAATATGCGCTCTGCAAGCTCGTAAGATTCTTTTCTCGGGGGATCATAGCTCTGCATCCTCAAATCTCTTCTCTGCATGGCCAACTCATATAGAATCACGGCGACGGAATGAGAGAGGTTCATGGCAGGGTACTCTCTACTTGTGGGTATCGTTACTGCAATATCTGCCAGCTCGAGTTCTTCGTTCGTCAGCCCGCTTGGCTCCCTGCCAAAGAGGATGGCCACACACTCATCACTGCTCCAGTAACTTGCATACTTCTCAGCGAATTCTCTTGGTGTAAGGGGGGTCCGCCGCACCATTTTTGGACCGGGCTTTGCGGTGGTTGCGGCAACAACAGCGCACCCATCCAGTGCGTCCTCCAACCTTTTGACGATACGTGCGGACTCCAAAACGTGTTTTGCGTGTACAGACCATCGCATTGCTTCGTCACCCAAGGGGTTGGCCAAAGGGTTTACTAGAACTAGCTCCCTGAATCCAAAGTTCTGCATGAGCCGGGCAACGGAACCCATGTTGCCGCCATAATGTGGTTCGACAAGTACAATCCTGAACACGCCAATAGAATAACTGGAGAGTTTAAATATTTGGACGGGATATTTTGGTCATGTGGTTTGCCCTCCTGCTCATACTGCCCACCGTGCTGGGGGCGCCAGGTGGATCAGAACTAAACACATTCTTGCACATTCAACCCGGAACACCAATGACCGTTAGCTGTGAGGGAAATTACATTGCTTACGTGTACAGTAGCGGGGATTCAGTTTCAGCGATGATACTCGTCCAGAATGGACGGCCCGTGTTTGACCCTAAGCGCTACGACCCCGTTGCCAGAGCGCTACTGTATAAGCTATCCCTCTCCAAGAAATATGGGGACGTAAGAATCATGCGGAGCGATGTAGCCAACGCCCTTCAGTCCCTCGCGACGACTCTTGCAAACGAGGAATACTCGTATGGTCTTGCTAAGAAGTCAATGCAGCAGTGCATCCCGAGCAAGGTTGCAGATATCGATACGCTGGATGCACTGCGGAAAAAAGCACTCGCAGACATAGCGCGCACGGCACCCGCATTAAAGAATGAGGCGGACGCCGTATCTACATATATGAACAAGAGTAGCTACATAGACTGTAGTTTCTCTGTGGATACCTCTGTTTACAAGCAGGTAAAAATGGTCTGGAAGGATTTGACAAATTTAGACGGCTATTCGAAGAAACTTATGGCAGAGATCCAGATGGCAGACACGAACTGCGACGCGCAGACCATACGGGGCATTCTCGATCTGATACGAACGCCGTATGACCTCGGACAACTAGAATTCCTGAACACTGCTGCTGATGCAGAGGCGCAGATCTTTCAGAACAACGTGGCACAATCTGACGTCGATTCCTTGCGATCCGCATCTGCCACAATGTATTGGAAAACACTCTACAACTGGCTTCTTTCTGCCCCAATTCAAACAAAGCAGGGCGACGTTACTCTTAGCGCTGCATTCGCACTCCTTGAGAATCCCTCCATTCGGTGGGCGAAGGCATCGCTCATTCCAAGGGCAAAAAAAGAATACTCTAGCGCGCTAGAGCTGGCGGCAAAGGGGTACTACGGCAACGCTTACATAGAGCTGCAGAAAGCTGTTGCAGATGTGAAGGATGTTCTCGATGCCGGCGTCGTGGAGGCGAGCTCTGGACCATCTGTAAACTACATATACGTTGCGGGATTGATCGTTTTGCTCGTGGTCCTGTTCATATTCATCCGAAAGAGGGGGAAGAACGATGCGGAAGATGATGTTGATTACTACTCTGATAGTTATGGTTAGCATGGCTCTTGCGCAGCCGCTGCTGGCAGTATCCTGTCCAGGAACGGTGTACCAGAACGAGTTGTTCTCATGTTCGGTGCGCGCGTACAACGATTCTCCGAACGATGTGAGAATTGCATACTATGCTCATTTTAACAAAGGACTTGCAAAGTTGTTGTCTAACGGCCATGGGGAAACCACCATATCTGCATTCACCGAGATGAACGAGGAGTTCAACGCATGGGCTATTGATAAGGGCGTCGATGTGTTCACGTATGAGTACGGGGATAAAGAAGTGGATTCCATTGCAGGGAAGCGTGTAGAGATCGTTCAGTCCCCACTTGTCATGGAGTTAAAGGGATTTAAGGTAACTGCAGGGGAGAAGACAATCGTGAAAGGACGCGTGGTTGGAAAGGGAGAGCTTGTCGCTATCAAAATAGACCTTCCACCCGGGGTATATGGCGTAAAACATGTGGATCTCGGAGATATAGACGGAAAGGCCGATTTCAACATGTCAATAACCACAGATCCGTACTACGTGGGTAGCGTAACCATCCCATTTTACGTAACGTTCTATGATGATGCTGGAAAGCATTTGGAGCGCTACGACGTGATTATGGAGGTGTACCCGTCTCCCGAAGTACTTGCAATGGGTGCTGCGTTGCTGGCGCTCCTGTTGGGAGTGGCATACCTTGGGATTCGACGGCTGAGGGGAGGGGCTCCAACATCTGAGGGTGGGAGTGATTAAACGCGAAGCTCCACAACATCCCCGTCGTGGAGAACGTAGTCAAGGCCTACGGTCTGTCCAGGAAACCGTGTTGATCCCCATACCCTGGCCTGTTTTATTTCCTTGTTCGGGAAGATACGATCCGCGATGTCTGCCACTGTGCTCCCCGCGCGCAGGACGATAGGTTCTGACGATGGTTTACCGCGAGGCGGCTTAGTGTACACGCGTATCAGTCCAAGCGCCCTGAAGATGGCTCTCTTCGTGCCATTCAGATCATCGTTTCGGAAGAGGACCTTGTTAACGTTCGGAATTGAGTTAAATGAACTAATATACTTCTCCGGCGCCTGTTCTACCTTCGTTCCAATGAGAATCGCGGGTAAAAATCGCGCAGATTCGTTGATGGCAAGCATAAATTCCTTGGGGGTGGTGCGCTCCAGGAACGTAATCACGGCGTTGTGGATGCCATACGTCTGAAGGATATCTTGGTACAACCTTCGGTCGCCCTCCATGAATGACTCCCCTATGAACTGGTATCCTCCGGAGTACTTTCGCTCAACACGAACGTTAGGTGGTTTTTTGTTCAGGAAGATGTCCTCGTCGCGGAGGAACTCCACGAGCGTCCTCACCTGCTTAATTGGATCCTGCGTAAGGTCGACAACTAGTGCCACAGCATCTGTAGAGCGTATTGTGGCGAGGCCGATGCGCCCCATTTTTGACTCGCCATAACCCTCAAAGTACGATGGAACTTCAACGAGCTGAACCTTCCCGCCGTCTGCAACCATCATTCCTGGCGTGGGCTCAGTAGTGGCAAGAGGATACTCCGTGGGCTTGACCGGAGCGTTGGTGAGTTTGGATAAAATATACGTTTTTCCCGAGTTGGGAAATCCGAAAAGAACCGTTTGAAAACCTTCCTTTGGAATGATCCGTATCCCGCCACCGCCAGATCTACGCTCCTTCTCCCTTTGCAGCTCTCTCTTCAGCTCTGCAAGACGGCGGAATAGCTGTGCCCTTAAATTTTCTGCGCCCTTGTGCTTTGGCATATACTTTATTGCTTCCTGAAGTGCCTGTATTTTCTCCTTTGTTGTTCTTGCGGCAGAATACTTCTCCATTGCCAGCTCAAACTCTGGTCCCGCGTTTATGGGCATCGCCTCGCCTCCAGTACCCAGAGTGTTTCGTAAAAATATCTACGTTCACTGACCCGCCGAGCACAGAACCCAAGATCTGACAGCATCGCATCTGTTTTTTCCGGATCGTTCAGGCTGCTCTGCACCAGGAGTAACACCCCGTCTTTTGCCAGATGTCTAGAAAACTGCACGAGGAAGCGATCCAGAACTGCACGTCCGTCCTTACCACCGCTCCATGCTGGATCGTAGTCCGGATCCGCTTCCGTTCCGGGGAGATAGGGAGGGTTGAATGCTATTATGTCGTACACACCACCCACCCTTTCAAAGAGGTCTGACTGTATCGTCCGGATCCAAACGCCTTCCGCCTCTGCGTTTCTCCACGCGCATTCTAGCGCCAGCGGGTTTATGTCCACTGCAGTGACATCTGCGCCCATGAGTGCCGCGTTGACTCCGATGATCCCGGTACCAGTACCCATGTCCAGCACGCGCTTTCCGGCAAGAGGTAGAGAAAGAAGCGCATCCAAGAGCATATATGAATCGTCCTCTGGCTTATAGACGCCGTCGCAGGGCGTAATCACTCTATCAGCACCTCTACGGTCTTCCCCATTCTTCTGGCGAACTTGAGGCGCTCCCCCAGCGGCGTGGTCTTCTTCACCTTTGCAACGCCCTTGGAGTTAACCTTTGCGCTGCCGAGGATCTCTTCATCCACAACGAGTGTTACTGTTTTGCCACGGTACCGTTTACCGACGTTCACTACCACGTATTTTGGAGTTTCTTCAATTTTCGCGCGAATTGTACTCCCTTTCTGCTCTGGCATCCCTTCGTATGGCTTGACGTCAATGGGCAGACCGATCCTCTCCTCAAGGGCGGAAATCCTCGTTCCACCTCGTCCAATGATATGAGGGATATCGTCAGGGTCTGCATACAGCACAACCCTGCCTTTTTTAACCTCCACATCAAAGGGCACGTCAAGGTGCCTCTCCAATTCAGCCTCTATTGATCGCTTGGCGTGCTGCTCCAGCGGTGTTTCCTTTTCCTCGCTTACAGGCACGACGAACGTTTCCTCTCCGTACGTATATATTTCATACTCCAGCTTGTCCGTCTCGAAGTCCCGCACCTCCACTACAGGTCTTGCCAAATCTTCGTCCTTCATGCCTGAAGGTACCTTAACAACAAGCTCTAGCTTCAATACTTTTCCCACGTCTCCAGCATCTATGAAGATGACCGTATCAACAACCTGCGGTATGATGCCAAGTTCTAAGCGCCGTACAAATCGCTGGATTGCCTCGATAGGTGTGGATGCGTGAACGACACCGATCATACCCACACCAGCCATGCGCATGTCCGCAAAGATCTCGAAGTCCCTAGTCTTGCGCACCTCGTCGAAGACCGTGTAGTCCGGACGCAGGAGAAGAAGGATGTCCCCCGTGTTCTCCATGTCGCCATCGAGCGGCGCGTACTGCGATATGAATTCGTTGACCTGCAGATCCCTTGGCGACTCCATGGTCTTTACAATCTTTCCCTTGCTTGCATAGAACTCTGCAAGGGCTTGCGCAAATGTGCTCTTACCAGCTCCTGGTGCACCTGCAATCAGTATTCCCTCCGCATGCTTCTCAAGACGCTCACGAAGCTTCTCGGAGATCGTGTAGTCGTCGAGGGTAGCCTTTATGAGAGGGCGAACCAGGGTGATCTCCCAGGCATCTGAAAACGGCGGGTGAGCTATGACGATACGGTAGTTCTTATACTGGACGACCGTTGCACCCTCGTACTCGCGCTCTATATACGCATCTGGTTCGGTTGTCGCTCTCTCGATGATTTCCATGGCTATCTTGCGCACGTCTTCCTCGCTCATGGGTGCGTCGCGTATTTTAACAAGCTTAAACTTACCGGGCTTCCCTTTCTTTGCCATGGGTGGCACGTTGGCACGCAGGTGTACGGACATCGTGTGGTTGTCAAAGAATTCCTCGAAGCTCGGGACGCCTCGCGGCTTGCTGGACTTCACGCGGATGACTCTCAATCCATACGCCTCAGCCACATCTGCCTGCACGCGATCCGCCGTGACAAGTGTTGCTTTCTCCTGAAGCGCAACATCGCGTATCTTCGCGTCTACCAGCCCAAAGCGAGAGAAACGAACTTCTTCAGGACTGGGCCGCTCCCCAACGAAGCGAAGCTTTATTTTTCCCGCTTTTGCAAGGGTTTGCAAGTGCTTGATCTCCTCTAAGCCCACAAATCCCTTTTCCTTCCTACTGTTTGCCTGTATTTCTAGCTCTGCGACCGCCGCATTGGGAATAATCACCTCTGCACCGGTCCACTCACCCTCCTGAACTCTCTCGCTGACCGCGCGGTTGATAAGAGCTGAAGTGTCAGGTACGATCTTCATAGCCATGTATAAAAACTGCCGCAAAGGGATATTAAAGGCGATGATGATGCCTTGCCCCACTGATCGGTGAGGAAACCTTTCAGCACTGAGCCGTTTTTAACAATTTGCATGCGGTTTTGCTCATGGAGGCCCGCGTTTACAAAATCCTGGACAAGGCAAAGGCTTTAGAGGTTCTTTCCCGCGACGAGATAAAGCGTTTCGGATACATACAGCGGAGTGGCGAGTCGCTAGGTGTTGGAGCTGGCGACTACGTATACATCGAGGCTACGGACGACGTTTTCCGCATTCTGGAGGAATCCGGTGCATTTAAACGCCCGCAGAACGAATCAGAAATCAAAAAGAAGATTGAAGAGGAGCAAGAGGCTGCCATGGGTGGTGTTGGATTCCTGGGAATGTAGCAACCTTCTTTACGTCCATTTTTTTCTAGTGTTTAAATTCAATTTTGTTTGTCAGCGGCGGCTCTCGCTCTCTATGAATTTTCGCACGGTTCTGACCCAGCTACCAGTTTGTAGTTTATTCACGATTTCTTCCTCGTTTTCCTCCAATATTCGTGCCGCCAGCGCAAGAGACTCATCGTTAAGACGATCTTTCTCCCGCAGTGCCTCATAGAGCGTTTTACGCCCAACGCTATTGTGTAGTCTCTGGATGGCCCTGATTATCTTGGAGTATTTTATGGGGTTGCTGATAATGCGATCCATAGCCGAAATAATGGTGTGTGCCTCGAACGGTTTTCCTGCAAGGGCGAGGACCAGTGCTAGTCGCGCATGATGTATGTCCTCTGAAATTTTGAGCTCTCGTGGGTATGTGCTTCTCCAATACACGGACGCTCGTAGGGGAGGTGAGAGGATACCCGCCCTGGCGAGATCCTCCACAGGATAGCGCCGTTTAATCTCGGCGTACAGGTCCTTGACAAGTTTTTCCACAGTATCACCTAGTGTGCTCCCTGCCCCACTTCTCCAGCGCCTTCTTCAGTTCTTCGTGATCCTTTGCATACTCTTCTAGCGCAATGCCCTCCTTGACCGCTTCCGCGGCCTGGCGCATGGCCCTTGCACCCGCTTCCGTGCCGTCCGGATGTCCATGCACTCCGCCACCTGCCTGTATGATCACGTCGTTACCGAAGATCTGCACGATATCCGGCACAAGACCAGGATGGAGTCCGCCAGAAGCAACGGGGAACGTAGGCTTTATGTGGAAGAACGGATCGCGGACAGCATGCACGTTTGCAAGGACCTCTTCCTTGTTCTCCACCATTTTGCCCACGGCAGTACCAACGTGTAGTTGATCCACTCCGAGCATACGGTAGATCCTTGCAAGCACCGCCATGGAGATTCCGTGAGTTGAATCGCGAGTCATCGCGGCGTGCATGGCGCGGTGCGCGTGTATGATGAATTCAAAGCCGTAATTACGGAAGGCCTGCACTGCAGAGAACCCAAGGACAACCACATCCAACATCACGTACTCGTTGCCTGCATCCTCAACGAGCTCAGCCCTTCTTATCATCTCGTCCCACGGCGCGGTTATGTTCACCATGTACCCTTTTCTTTCGCCCGTTTCCTCCTCTGCAAGGTCTTTCTTCTCCATAACCTTGTAGAGACGGTCTTCAAACTTACAGAAGTCCTGCCCCACAAGGTTTTCGTCATCCTTAACCACGTCGAGGCCGCCACGCCACGCCTCGTAGGCAACCTCAGCGAAACGCTCCGGTGGAAGGCCCACCTTTGGTTTAACGATGGTTCCGAGGAGCGGACGGTCGTGAACGTTTAGTATGGAGCGAACACCGCGAATGCCGTAGAGCGGTCCCTTGTAGTGGCTGACAAAATCTTCTGACCAGTCAATCCACTCGAGACGAAGCCGTTTCACGGCCTTCATACCAAATATGTTTCCAGCAATGCCCGCAAGCGTTCCGGGCATGTTTGCTGCTTCGAAACCCTTCGTGGGATACGCAATCTTAATGATCTTGCTCTCTTTATCCATATAGAACACGTGTGGGCGCAGCGTCTCGTAGATCTCCGGGAGCATCGTTTTGATATCTGTCCACGTACCTATGGAAGATTCAGCGGCCACCTTGTTCGCCGCACTTTCAAAGCTCTCCTCTGGGTGCGGCTCCATCCTGAACGTTGCGACGATATCGTCCTTCGTCGGTTCATACCCGATATCTATGAAATCGTAGCCTGTCATGCTACTACAACAGCTCACCGCTTTATATTGTTTGGGGCTCGTTTACAACATGCGCAAAGGCCAAGATGAGACTAGGAACCGAATAAGGCAGATCGTTAACGCGTTCATCGGCTCAGGGGAGGTCCATTACATACCGTCCAAGAAGCACGTGGAGGCGATCATAGACCAGCTCATTGCCGAGGGCAGGATTCCGCCGAGAGAAAAGTGGAAAGAGATTAAAGACGCTGAAGCTCCTCGCGAAGGATCTGAATAGCCTTTTTTGGATCCGCTCTTCCCTTTGTTCTCGCCACGATTTGACCCACTAGGAAGTTCACCGCCTTCTTCTCCCCGTTCTTGTAGTCAGATATGGCTTGCGGGTTTGCCGCAATGATCTCACGGGCGATGGTTCTGAGCTCATCATCGCTCAGCTGCTCCTGTGCGATTGGAACAAACTCCGGATCGTCCAGAATCTTGCGCAGATATTCTACGTACACGGGCTTTGTAATGTCACCACCAAAGTAGAGCTCTGCTAGTTTGGTCAGTCGCTCACGGCGAGGAATCTCCGCAAGATACTTGTCTCGGTAGTTTAGCTCGCCGCGCAGGTTCAGGCAGAACGCTACTGCATTTTTCACGCCAAATTGCTTCGCAAGACTCTCAAATAGGTCGCCCAGTTCCTTATCCAGCACAAACGTCCACGCAGCGCTTTCATCTATGCCATAATCTCGGATGAGCCGATCGCGTTTTTGGTGGGGAAGTTCGGGCATCTTTGTGCGTAATTCTTCGACAAGAGTTGAATCAATGGAGTATGGCGGAATATCGGGGTCTGGCATGTAGCGGTAATCCTCTGCAGTTTCCTTCTCTCTCAGGGAAACGGTGACACCACGCACCTCGTCCCAGTGTCTAGTTTCGCGGACGATCTTCTTGCCCATTGCTAGCATTCTCTTGTGCCGTGCGATCTCGTATTTTAGAGCGCGGACAACGCCGTGTATGCTGTTTATGTTCTTAACCTCAACGCGCTCGCCGCCTTCAATGCTCACGTTGGCGTCCACGCGGAACCCAATCTCGGGATACAATATTACGTCAAGGTAGTCGAGCACTGCACGCAGATGCTTCAGGAAGTCCCTTGCTTCCTCCACTGTAGTCATATCGGGCTCCGTTACTATCTCTATGAGCGGGACACCTGAGCGGTTGTAGTCAACGATGCCCTCGCGAAGCTCGTACCGTCCGGGATCTTCTTCTATGTGGATCTCTCGAATTCTAACCCCGTTGAGCTCTCCTTCCACAGCAAAGGGTTCCGAGGTCCTCTGATAGTTGCTGGGCAGATCGGGATAGAAGTAGTGCTTGCGCATGAAACGCAACGGTCTGTCCAGTATCTTGCAGTTGAGTGCGAGGGCGACAAGAACTGCCTTGCGAATTACCTCCTCGTTGATGCCGTCTGGTTTGGATCCGGGCTGGGCGGTGCAGATGGGGCATATGTTCGTATTCGGTTCCGCCTCTAGAAAGTTCGTTGGACAAGAGCAGAACAATTTTGACCTTGTCTTGAGCTGAACGTGGATTTCAAAGCCTATTCTGACCACTGTGAACCCTCCTTTTCGAAGAACCGCACTGCTGAGACAAGGACATGATCCGTAAACCGCGGCCCCATCAGCTGCACACCTATGGGGAGATCGTCCTTCCAACCCGCGGGGAACGAAATAGCGGGAATGCCTGTTAAGTTTGCGGGAACGGTAAGCGCATCAGCCATATACATCTTGACTGGATCGTTGACCCTCTCTCCGAGTTTAAATGGTGGCGTTGGAACCGTCGGAGAAACGATGATATCTACCTTTCTGAAAGCATTCTGGAACATCTGTAGCAGGGTAGTTCTCGCACGGAGCGCCAGCTTATACCACTCAGCGTTCTTCGCCATGGAAATGAAAGTACCCATGATAATTCTTCGTTTGATCTCCTTTCCAAAGCCTTCCTCACGGCTTCGCGCCACGGTGTCGTAGAGCGTGTCTGCATCTACGCGGTGTCCGAACTTAATGCCATCAAACTTCTGCATAGCGGAAGCGAACTCCGGATACATCACAAGATAGTACGTGGGGAACGCCACCCAGATGTCTGGAAGGTCTACTTCAACGATCTCAGATCCCTTAGATTCAAAGAAGTTCACAACATGTTCTGTCGTCCGTCTAACAGCAGGGTCCACGCCACTCAAAAGGGATTCAGATATGCCTATCCGTACACGTTCCGGATCAAACGAATCTACACTGCGCAGGAACGGGAGCTTGCGCTTCGCACTTACCCGATCTCGTGGATCATAGCCCTGCAGAACATCCATCGCGAGCGCTATTCCATAGGCGTCGGGCGCAAGGGGCCCGGGCACGTCCAGACTCATCGCCAAGTCCGCCAAGCCGTATCGGGAGACGAGACCGTACGTGGGCTTTAGCCCAACAACGCCATTGAAGCTTGCAGGATTACGTATGGAACCACCAGTATCTGATCCAAGGGCCAAATCAACCATTCCTGCCGCAACGGCCGCTCCGGCTCCAGAAGATGATCCTCCGGGAACATATTCCGGATTTCTAGCGTTCTTCGTCGGCCCGAAGTAAGATGTCTCGCCAGAAGACCCACAGGCGAACTCGTCCATGTTCAGTTTTCCAAGAATGATGCCGTGATTACTGAGAATCTTTTCCACAGGCGTGGCAGTGTATGGCGGGACGTAGTTTTCGAGCATCTTCGATCCACAAGTCATACGGACGCCCTTGAGAGCAAAGTTGTCCTTTATTCCCCAGACCAGGCCGTAGAACGCCTCACCCCCACCTTCCCGGACTACACCATCTATCTGCCTCGCCTGTTCGCGAGCGATATCCAAAGTTTTCGTTATAAACGCGTTTAACTCGGGATCTCGCCTCTCAAGAATCTCTATTTTCTCCTCCAAATGCTCAGAGGGTGTAATCTCCCCGTTCCTTATGCGCTCTAGCGTCTCCTCAATCATGGGCATCACAGGTTGGGCGGGACCTCTGCGTAGCGGCCCCTCTTCTTCGGGAACTGCTCTACAATCAGATCATAATCCTCGAAGGTCTTCGCAACGTCTTCGCGGAATTCGCCTTCGTTCTCAGTCATGACAATCGCTGTGGCTTCCGCAAGGGGTAGTTGCTTCACCCGTTCAAGAAGCTGGAGGATTCCGTTGAACTGTGGCAGGAGTTCGTTCATCTCTTCCTCTGTGAGCGCGATACGTGCGATCTTCGCTATGTGCCCGAGATCCTCCTTGGTAAGCATCCTTATAATTGCGTAGAGTTGCGTTTAAAATACACGATCAATCCTCAATGAATGCTATGCCGAACGCCCCGTAGCCAAAGTGGGCACCGATGGCTGGATCGACGTTCAGATATTCTCCTTCCAAGCCTTTTGACTTCACGTATTCCCACAGCTCGTCAGCATAGTTGTTCCGTCCTACGACGCCTACCCATACCTCTTTTCTTCCCTCTATCAGTCTATGAAACTCGTTAAT
>CAYVHT010000010.1:0-29111 GCA_964451455.1 uncultured archaeon | reverse complement strand
ACCATCACGTGCATGTGATAGGCTGGTCGGTGGATACTGCTATGCCACTGGGACCGCGAAGGATCAAGGTCACGCGCTTGTCTTTCTCACTAGAAAGACCTGTGTCCGTTATTGTGAAATTCTTCACATCGTGGGCGTTAATGGATATCGGAGAAGTCCCTGTGCCAACTGTGGCGCCAGAGGAGTCCTTTATGATATACGTAAAGTTTGCATCCAAACTCACATCGGACTCGTTACGTAGGTAGAACGTAAGAGTGTGGGCGCTCGAATCGCACTTAGCAGATTCTATTACTAGAGAATACTTCCCGATCTCGCCTGCCTTTGCACTAGCCTGTGTGGTGGTGCTTGCTGTAGTGGACATGATCCAGGAGTAGAAGACCACTGCTGCTGCAATCGCCACAGCAACCATAAGAACCGTTGCAATGACTGGAGATACACCCTTCATTGTTAGATCACCTCGGAAGAAAAAAGAGTAGGGAATATATAAATGTTGCTCAGTTCATCCCCGACCGTCACATCGGTCGACGCTGACGCGGGTCTTGTCTTCGACCAGACGCACAGCCAAGATGATTTTTGCTCAGTTCACCTCCTTATCATCACGGGATCAGACTGCCCGTTCAATCATCATCGCAAGGGAAAAAGGAAGAACGTATATATCAATACTTCTCCAAAACGTACTCTCCAAAAAGGCCAAAGATCGGCTTCTTTAGGCGCACTCTCCGCTCTCCCGAGGCCGAAACGCGCTTCAACACGCGTACTAGCAAATCCATACGTATCCCCAGCTCCTCTGCAAGCTGAGAGACAGGAATTGCATCACCCTTGTGCATATGAGAGATGTACTTGATCACCTGCTTTAACACGGCGTTCTCGGGATCAACCGCAGAAAGCTTAGAACGAAGGGCACCGCGCTTCTTGTCGATCTCATTACCAGTCCGCTGGAGAGTAGTATCCAATTTCTTAGCAAGTTTTTCGATATCCTTCATCGCCTTTGCAGCCTTCTCGATGCGGTCCGCGTGAGCAGCGACGAGATGCGCGTGAACGGAACCCGTATATTTAGCCAGCTTTCTCGCGTGGGACTTTATGGTCTTGGCATGGGAACCGTGAACTGTAGCAACGGCTGCCATCATGGCGGACGTATCCAATAAGGGTTTTGCAACCCTCACAACCGCCACGTGCTTCTCCTTCACAGATGCGTGGTGCACGTCGCCAGAACGGATGGCATCCGAATGCTTGGAAATCTCTTCCTTTAGCTTGCGCAGCTTTGCATGAATCTCATCAATTTCATCGGCAAGCCCATAGTCGCGCAGGCGACGGACGGACGCCCTCATGGCTTCAAGATCCTTCAGCAGCTCCTTAAGCTCCTTCTCGTCGATAATCGCACGGGCAGACTTGATCCTATCATGGACAGCAAGCACATCCGCATGGATCGTTTCGAGACGGTTCTTTAGGTGCTCTACATCCGCAGCAGAAAGGATTTGCGTAATATTGGCCAACTCTTCTTCTATCCTGGCAATTTCTGCAGCTGCGTTCTCCTTGGACATCTTCTGATCTTCAATCGCTTTAGATAGATCCACGAGTGACTTGGTGATCTTTTCCAGTTGCGCACTAACGTCATACCTCTTTATGAGCTCCATCATTCCTGCAAGCTCCGAGTTTATGACTGAGATTGCGGTCTTCAGCTCATCCAGTTTCTTGTGGACATCAGATGCCTTGAGAGCACGAACGTCACGACCCATTGACTTTATATCCTGGTGCATGGCATCAAGAAGCTGCTCAACACGCTTCTGTCGCTCAATAGCATCCGAAACACCCTGAACACCCGAAGATATTTCATCAAGCCTCGCCTGAAGCACCTGCACACGAGTGAGAATATCCGCAACGTTCCCAGAATGTTTGGACAATAGGGAATGATCCTGAACCATCACGTCCGTCAAGTTAGCCAACTGTTGAGAAATCTCCTCTAACTCCTTGCGAATAGCGGCAACGGTAGCCTTGGATGTATCCTGAGACAGCTCCTGCTCCAGTTGATTAACCTTCTCGTCAAACTCCTTCAAGAGAGCCTCAAAAAGCTGCGAATTCTTAGACTCTGCCCCAAGTATCTTCTCGTAGGCTGCACTAAGCTGCTTAGACAGATTACGAAGAGATTCTTGAATCTGAGAAATCTTTTCGGCAGTCTCATCATCGGCATGGGTGCTAGCAACCGCCAGCTGCTCCAATATTTTGTTAACGCGCTCGGACAGAGAAGACAAAGCCTCCTTACGCGCACTAATGTCTCCATCCAACATCTTGTGAATCGAATCAATGGCCAAGTTCAGGGCAGCAAGTTCCTTTTCAAGCTCCGCAAACTGCTGTGAACTCCACTCGTTCTCCTCGTACTGGCGCTTTATGTACGTGCGAACCTCGTCAAGTGTCTCTCCAAGCTTCTCCAGATCTTCAAGCTTCTTGAGGATCTGCTCATCGCCAGCGGAGAGTGCAGAGAGTATCTCTGATTTTGCATCCACCACACTCTTGTCCACGTGCTTCTGAAGGGCTTTGATTGCAGAGAGGGACTTCAGCTCTTCAGATATCGCGTCGAGCTTTTGAGAAAGTGGCTCTATATCCGTGTGAATTAGGGACACCGTCGTTTTGGACTCCGAAACCTTCTCAGATAGTTCCTTCAGCTGCTGACGGAGAGATTCTATCTCCGATTCAAGAGCAGAAACCACAGTGGAGGAGATTTGGTCGGGCGAAGACTTCACGGACTTTTCTATATCTTCCAGGACCTCCAGACGAGACTGAATCTTCAGCAGGTCATGAATTGCAGAGTCTATGCTGTCAAGACGGCTGGAAACACCGCCAATAGTAGCAACAACAGTGTCAAGGCGTTTATCCAGTATGTTAACCTTGTCCGCAACCTCTGCAGCCACGGAATCGGGAAGCTTATCCAGAATTGGCTGGAGAGCCGCCAACTTCTCACGGATTTCAGCAATAGTCGCGACATCTTCGCGAATGGATGATATCGTTTGGGATATGGCAGAAGCCTTCGTGTCAACTTCTGAAACCTCTGAAGATAGAGTATCCATCTTCTCCGAAATCGAAGGCAATACGCCAAGTTTCGACTTGATCTCCGCATCGAGACCAGCGAGCGTGGAGTTAATCGTAGATATCTGAGCAGAAATCCTATCAAGTAGCTCAGGATTCTTTGTGATCTCTTCTTTCAGTTCGTCTAACAGCTTTAGTTTGCCCAGAACATCCTCCAAGTCCTCGGACACCTTCTGAACGTGAAGCAAAATCTCGGACCCTTCAGTATCTGGCTCCTGTGCGGCTTTTAGAAGAAGCTCAACGAGGGCATCCACTTTCCTTAGGAGCTCCTTGCTTTCCTGCGCTAAACGACGTATGTCCTCTAATTTCTCCATCTTTTCGTCTTCTTCAAGGCTGCTGTAAAACTCCTCGAGCTTGAGCTCAAGATCGTCAGCCTTTTTCTGTTTCTTCTTCTCCTTGGAGGCCTCCACGGGAAAATATTGGCCGTCGCGGCATATAAATATGCTAGAAAAACGGAAACTACTGCACAGTGGTTTCAAAAATGCGGTAGAGATCCTCTGGC
Source organism: uncultured archaeon (assembly GCA_964451455.1). GTDB lineage: Archaea > Iainarchaeota > Iainarchaeia > JAADDC01 > JAADDC01 > SZUA-1452. The sequence continues at coordinate 25,528 of CAYVHT010000010.1, read as the reverse complement.
TCGGCGTCCGCCGGGCGAAGCTCGTATATATTGCCCTGCACGTCAATCTTCTTCCTGCGGTTAGTGAACACCCTCTGCAAGAACTTCCAGTATGAAAGAGTATGCCTATCGTGCCCTTTGACACGCTTCAGGATAAACCCTGCCATGCTGCCACGGGGAACAGGATAGAAAGCGTCAGATGGGAGACGATAAGCATCCACTATGTCGTAGTACGTCTGAACAAATGCCGAGAGGGCAGAATACTCTGGATAACCTGGCTCTGCCACGACGCTAGCAACAACAGATTCCCTTGCCACACCAAAGATTTGAGGCGCATCAGAGGCAACCGCATTCACCAAAACGCTGCGCACGTCCTTTGGTGGCGCCTCAACGAACGTGGGAAGGGCAGGATAGTTATCCGAGAGCTCAGTAACGCGAATATTAGGATAAAGATCGTGCAAGGGCGCTAAAAAGGGTGGACGATCCGCGGCGATGCCCCCAACATAACGGAAGATGAGGCCGGGAAATGCAAAGGGAAAGAATACGTCTCCAAAGCGCGTAAACTCCTCCAAGAACTCGGTATCTACGAGTACCTCCTTCTGAAGGAGGGAAGATGGCACGCGGTAACGGACGAGAAGGTTGCGTAGCTCGTGGACGAGGATCAAGGGATCACCTGTTGGGAGGGCGCACGAAAAGGTAATACTTACAGTTTCCTTGTATTTCCTTCATGATCCTACCCACAATCATCTTCTCAGGATCGCCCAGGTGCGGAAGACGGGTGCGGATGTCATAAAAGGACTTGAATGGTTCCTTTTCTCGTTCCTCAAGTATGGCAAAGAGGTGCTTCTTGCCTATGCCGGGGAGCAGCTCCAAAGAGTGGAGGCGAATCGTGATTGGACGAGCATTATTGAAGAACTGGACGTATTTTTGCTCGTTCTCGCGCACGAGAGTCTTAACAGCCTCCTCCAAGTTTGTCTTCGCAAGGGACGTCAAGTCGTCGTAGAATATGCGTCCTTTTATCACAGAAACCTTTGGGCGGTCGCCCTTACCTATGAAAACGCGCTCATAAGGAGCAAGAGTTGCACCAGGCTTAGGGATAACCTCAAGAAGCGTGAAGTATGAAGTGCCCAGAATCTGAGCTAGGGGAGTGCCCTTCGGATCTGAGGGCTTGCCCATTGGCAAGTAATCCAGGACTATGCCGTAGTCCTCCTTCATAGCCTCCCCTAACCCTTGAGCGCTTCCAGGATCTTGTCATAGAGATCCTCTGAGACTGATTCCTTTGCTAGAACGACGTAAAGATCCGTTTTATCCTGTGGCCAGATGTTCACGATCTTAACTGCCAGCTCCTCATCCAGCCCGAGCTCCACGAGCTTCTGCACGGCGGTCCTAGCTGCCTCCGCGTCCGTGTGCGCTACCCTCTTGACGTATTCAAGCGTGGCGTTCTGTTCATAGGTCGGCTCGCCCTCTATCGACTGGAGAATCTCTCCCGCCTCTGGAAGAGTGACAGGGGCTTTGCCGAGGAGTTCCTTGCCGATCATTTTCACGCCACCTTCTTCAAGTGGATTGGCAGCGCCAGGAGCGTCTTGTATGACTTTCCATCACGGACGCGCACGTAGTATGCGAGACCTTGCTTACCAACCACCACGCCAATCAGGCCGTTAAAGCGAGGGTGTGGCCTGCCACCCTGAACGCTCGGGTGGATGTCAATGACAACACGGTCGCCCACGTTGAAGATTTGAATCATTCTGGACACTGTCGCGGGCGGGGTACGCCTCCACCGCCGAAGCTTGTGGCGAGTCTTCCTGTGATAACCTGCTGTCTTGCGCACCATGTGTATCCCTTAAAAGAGAGTTATGGGAAGGTATTAAATAGATACGCATGGGCTTCGGCATGAGCTACGAACTGATCATTGTCTTCTTTGTCGTCCTAGCGGGGCTGCTGCTCATCGACCTACAGTGGACATTCCTATACCAACCACTGGTAGAGCTCGCAGTGCTCATAGGATTGATCGTAGCAATCGTGGGCGTCGTAAAGAGAGAGTACGACGTCCTGTTTACAGGCATCGTTTTCTTCATCGGCGGGCTGGCCATGCTCTCCGCGATGGGCACGTACGTCCCAACCACGGATGCTGCGCGCCAGGGGCTCATGTGGAATATCCTCTGGCCAATACTAGTTCCCTTCGGCTGGCTTTACGGCTATGGGCCGCTTGCCGTCGGTCTGGGACTCATATTCTTGGCATGGCTGCTCTCAAGAATTGGATAGTGTAGCCGGCCGTCCGTGCGGGGGTTCATGGTGGCTGGCTTACGCACCAGCTCTCCACCCCGCGGCTCTTGCAGCCGGCGTAATAACAAGGGTCATTTTAATTATAAGGTTCGCAGTTCCCACGCAGTGATTCAGTTTCCGAACGTCAGCTTCAAAAGTGGAGAAAACATTCTACAAACATGATCCGCTGGGGCGAGGTGCGAAGGGCGCTACGCTTGGATATCAGCGAGCAGCCAGTTCTCCGCGAGAAAATCGGCAGGAAAATAATATTCTGGTTTCGTAATAACGGAGATGGGCGGGTTGCAGAGCTGATTATGACCCTCAAGGAAAAGGGCATCCCCATAGAGATCCAATGGGATGAAAGCGAAGGACTCACAGGGATCTGCCTGGATTATGCAGTCATTCGATCGTGAATACCTTTCTGCTTCTCCAATACCTTTGTAAAGTTGCACAGAGCGATGGCTTCCAACGGGGAAGCGCGTTCGCCAATCAGAAAAGAAAAAGCGATTGTGAGCAAGACAATACGAGAATAGTGCGGTCGGTTGTAAGACCGACCCCGCTGAAAGCGCCGGCCGATTTTGCGGCCGTAGTGGGTCCGCCCGGATTCGAACCGGGGACCTTCCCCCTGTCAAGGGGACGTCATAGCCGGGCTAGACCACGGACCCAAAAGCATAGGAGAAAAGAAATGAAGGATTTTTAAGCGGTGGTCTCCACCACCTTAGACTCAATGTGATAATCCCCAGGGAGCTTCATCATACCGCGCTTGAAAGCGACGCGGATGACGTCATCTATGGGCTTCGGAGACCACACCTCAAATACCTTCATTCCAGGATAAGAGCGCACGGCACGGCCCACAGGCTTACCAAACGCCTTACTCATACCTTTTTGGAGACGGTCTGCACCCGCACCTGTGAGCATCTTGTTCTCACGGATGACGTGGTGCGGATAGGACATCAGACGGAAAAAGTAGTTGCCTTTACCGAGAGCACGCTCGATCTGCCTGTTGATTGCCATACGAGCAGCCTCAAGGGCATTCTCACGGATATTCAGCTTACTGTCGGCAACGAGGTAATAGCGGTATTTATACTCGGCTTTGGGCTTACCCGTAACGAAACGGCGGATGCGCAGACCGGGAACACCACCAATGTAGTTCTTCTTGGGCCTGCGAACTGCCCAACGCGTGTATGGCCTCTTGAGCCTCCGATAGCAGCGTGCTGGACGTAGTGCCATGATGATCACCAGAATATCGCTGAGATTATTTTTATGCCGAATGCTTTAAAGCGTTTGGTGAGGGAAGCCATAAAAAGCAGAAAAACCAGAAGATAGCGATGCGATGGCTTGGGGAGTTGGCGCTTCTGATACTCATAATCGGCAGTGCCCACGCATACATCGAGATATACGCAAAGGGCTTCTCCTACAGCGGCAACTACGGAAACCTTACATACGTGCACGTTAAGTCCCTCCAAGCATTGTTGGACACGTGGCAAGCATGGGGGTTCAAGAACATATCCCTCGGCTACAGCATAGACCCGCACGCAGATGGAATCCTAGTCCTTGGGTGTACCGAGCTGAGTAAAGAGGATGTGGACGCGTTGGAGAACTACGTAAAAAACGGTGGACGGGTTGCTCTGGATCTCCACTGCGCTGGACCGCTGGACGCACTGATCACGAAGTACGGTGTGGTACGGAATGCCGGAGCACCGTACAGGTCAGATTCGGGCATAACCATGAAAATGTCCCTCCCATACGTAGAGGTGGAGGGATATCCGGTCACGTCCTCCATAACAATAGCTAACAGCCCCATGAGCACGGGATATACGGGAATGACGTACGTAGGACCAACGTTTACGATAACAAACGATAGAATGATGCCACTCTTTGCCACGCCCACAGACAAGGCAATAGCGTTCTACGGGCCAATTGGAACGGGATACGTATTCGGAACGGGATGTCTGTTGTGTTCTAATCAGATGCTCATGGCAAACATACTGGACTGGCTCGACAACGGCCACGTGGATTTCCCGAAGATCACAATCACCCGAAGTGTGCACCCCCAGTCGGTTGTGGCGGGAAATCCAATATATGACGAGATAAAGATCCATGCGCCGCAAAACGCCGGCATCATAGACATAGAAATCTCATACATATATGACGAAAAGGGATACTGCAAGCTCACGCCAAAGGTAAGCACAAAAAAGCAGGAGGGCAGCACAATCACAATCTCGTCGGAGTTTGTACCGCAAGATGCGATGTACTGCAAGCTCGGACCGGCAGTGGTCGATATGACATGGGATGGGTCAGATGGAAAATACTTGAGGGAGGCCGTGCTCGAACCGAAGCCCATAGTGGTCGTAAATCCGCCAATCCCGCTCAAAAAGAGCGATTGGCCGTACTACTTGGTAGCGTTAGCACTGGTTGTTGCCGCTGCATACATATACTACCCAAGGATGAAGGCAAAGAAACTAAAACGCAGGGCAAAGGCCATAAAGGAGGCTCTGCACGACCTACGATTGCAGCTAATGACGCAGAAAATCACTGAAGACATTTACAAGCAACTTTTGCAGAAGTACATAGCAGAGTACAACGAAATCAAGGCCGAACTAAAAGAAATGGGTGTAGAGCTCAGCGACGAGCCAGATAGAAAGCCACACCAAAAATAACGAGGGCACCAGCAAGAACAATCGCACCATACGAAACAGAGCCACCTGGACGTTCTATCCTCTTCTCAAAGCTCAACGTGCCGCATCCGTGCACTGGCACGGAAATACGCACTTCAACGGGAAGTGCGACCCCAGATAGCGTGAAACTGTAAAGCATGGAGCTCGTGGAGAACTGGGGCCGAATGAGAGAGTCTCCCACAAGAACAGATACGTCCTTTAGGTACACTGGAGTATTGCCATCAAGAATCTGAAAGCTTGCCAACAGCTGGTTACCGGCAGAGGATACGCTGAAATTGGAAACGTGGAGATTGCAGGCGGCAAAATCTAACGACGTCTTAACCGTATCAAGCACATTCTCCTCTGAAACTCCAGTAATCTTCACGCCAGAAACATCCACCGCACCCTTCTCCGCACGAAGGTATATGTGGAGTAATGGATCTGCGTTATATATTACGGCGGGCCCGAATATGTGATCAAAGGGTGCAACAGACTTGGGAACGTTCACATCAAGACGGAGATAGCCAACGCCGAAGCTGGTGGCAGATATATGAACGACATTGTGATCTCGTTCGTAGTACAGTAACACGGCAGCGCCGGTTCCATTGACATCATAAACAGATAGGCGCGCAGGAAACACAATCTTCTTGGGCAGGCCGTAGGAGTCCACAACGACAAAGATCTGCTTACCCGCAAAGGCTCCGGGAACGTACGCACAGCGAAAATCTTCATGGAGCGTGTCAAGGGGGATCAAAGAATCTCCATACTGGAGATAGTAATATGTGTAGACGTCCTCAGCAGGCCTAGCACAGACGAACAATTTACCGTCGCCGGATGAGGCCCCTGCGAGAGAGAATGTAGTAAACGCTACGCTCAGGAACGCCAAGATCAGCAGAGATCTTTGCCACAGATTCCCCATGAGTATATCTTAGGCAAATGGTGTTAATAACATCTTCGGAATACTTCGGCGGGCGACCACGGGCGCGGTTAGTGGGAACCACTTCGACCCCCACTGAGCGGAGAGCATCCAAGACAGACGCGGATACCGCACGGAAAACGCTGGCTGGAAGTAATATCTTCGACAGATTCGGGTACTGACGAAGAAGTTCCGCCGCCAGATTAGCCGAAAGACGGCGGGACACGTAGACTACAGAGGCATTATCATCCAGCACTCTAATTTCCGCCATTTCGCCTCACCATGTCGAGGAAGCGCCGGACACGGTCGTTCTCACGAGCTGCCCGTACCGCAGACACGGCAGACTTGAGCTTATCCTCTTCCACAGAATACATAGATGCCAGTTCCGAAAGGGATGTTCCCTCCTCAATGTGAAGAAGGGCAAGGCCCATGTATTTCGACGGTATGCGGAGCGCAGATTCCAGAAGGATCTTCTCGCGGATCATACGCACCATGCGATCCGGCAGCAGGCCCTCTAGGCGCTCAGGGGTGGTGGGAAGCCCTGGGAAAAGAGGCGCATTTTTTCTTGCACGCTCTGGAACGAGCAGATAGTAGTCGCGAAGGAAAAGTTGCAACTTGGACAATGCAGCATCATACATGCGCCTAAAGCGAATCTCACGCCTTTTACGAAGCGCTTCTATGATATCAGGATCTACATCCGTGCCCTTCAAAAAACCTCTTTCCTCAAGCTCTTGAAGCAAATTCCAGAGAATATGCGGGTTCTCCTTAACTTTGAGAGCATTGTACTTGCGAACTATACGCTCATACTCGAGCATACGGTCGTAATTCTTTATCTCCCTGCGCTCCTCCGCGAGAATTGCAGTCATCTCCCCAGACAGGGCCGCGCGGAGAATAGTAGACACAAGAACCTCCGTGGAAACCCGATCCCCAAATATCCCGGTTTCGGGCTGCACCTCCTCCAGCTCACCCTCTTGATCCAATGTAATCTGTGGATCGCGGACGCCCAGCTCTTCAAGCAGCTTCCGATAAACGAGGAGAGCAGTGCCACCATACCTCTCAATGGCTGCAATATATTCACCGCCGTAGGGAAGATATTCCAGGAGATCTTTGAAGAGATTCAGACGATATATCCTCTCTGCAGCTCTGTTTGCAATGTACGCGGCGCGAGCCCGATCGTACGCGATCCTCCTTTGCTCATATGTATATCTAAGCAACGAAAGCTCGGGCGCAAGCTCCGCCAGGTCTGCACGGTCCATGTTCTTGAGCGAGTTTTGCAGAATCTTCATAAGCTGCATAACCGCGAACCGTGGATTTTTGAAGTGAAATGCTTCCATCTCGTCCCTGAATTGGAGTATTTTTCTTACGCGAGCCCTTGCATCCTCCACAGACTGTGGTGGGACGCCCTGAATTGAATCCAGGTAATTATTTACAGCGATTAGCAGCTCCGATGCAGAACTGAATGGTTTCATGACGATCAGAAAAAGAAAGAAACAGGAAATTTATATAACGATCGTAAAAAAATTGCATTACGGGAGGAACGCCTTTGCTTCTATCTTCGCAGGCGTGTATTCCTTCGTCAGGAAGCGGAAGTACTTGGACGATCCAGCCTCCAGCTCCATCTTGAAGTTCTCCTTCTCCATGAGATCAAACTCCTTGTGCCACGCTTTGTGCTTGAACCATGGGTACTTGCGCAGGTCCTTGAGACGCTTCTTGTCCTGTTCTGTCAGCTTGATCTTCACAGTCCTGGGAAAGTCAAACTCATGGTAGTCGCTTATGGTGAGGCCCAAAAACTTTGCATCAGGCGTTGCAAGAGTCGTGGAGAGATATGAGAGGTTGATAGAACCTTGCTTGTACACAGAGTAGATATACCATCCCCATGCGTCTGCGTCTGTCATCACGTAAACAGGGAGCTTGTAGTCGTAGTGAAGACGATGAACGATCCTGCGCGTCGCACGGTCTGGCTGACCGCCCGCTGTGATGATTATACAGTTGTGCTCATCCCAGAAGCGGTCCTCGTGGAATCGCGTCCAGACTGCGCTCTTCTCTATGACTAGGACGAATTCTGCATCCACCTTTTTTATTCTGACGCGCTCCGGCTCGGCGATGGGGGGAACGGACCAACCACCCATGCCCACGTTCTCTCCGTCGATCTCCACGGTTCGTACCCCGCCGTCCGGGTTGGGTACAATCTCTTCTAGCTGGATAGGTCCCGCCAGCTGGCCTTTACCTCCCTTGGAGAACACGTGCAGCTGTTCCCTTACGAAACCGAGCATGGTCTCCAGGTCTTCAAGCACCTTATCGGACTCCTTCTGCTCATCCACAGTGTTCTCTTTCGTACCTGGGATCGTATGCTTTATGCGGTAGTAAACATCACGGAGGGACGTGGTTATGCCTTCATCCACTAAATCTTTTATCGTGGCAGCAACCAAGGCAGTTTGTAGAAATCGCTTGGCGTGACCCACATTCAAGAATTCTCTCTGGGCAACGCGCTCGCCCATCTTTATGACTCCTGCCTCCTCATCATAGTGAACGTTGGAAAGGGTACGCACTGGCACCTCCATGTAAACGCGCTTCTCAGTCTGAGCAGCATTCACGATTTTCTCTGCCCACTCCTTCAGAGCACGCTTCACCGCCTCATCTGTCTGTCTAAGCACCTCATCAAAGGACTTAACATCGTTCTTGTCTGCCATCATTCAGCACCTGCCCCTATCTTCTCCTCCAACTCCTTTAGCTTGCGGTAACGATCCTCCAGAGCCTGAGATAATATCGATTCCACTGTCTTCGGATCCTTTTCCAAGATCTTGGCGAGGGACTCCGCTAATTCTGGCAAATAATGCATAAGAATGCGTTTCTTCGCTGCCAGCTCCTTCGCCTTTGACAACTTAGATGTATATTCCCTGATCTTTCTGCCCGCGTCCATAAGGGCCGCACGGATCTCATCAAAAACCTCAGGAACATCGGCTATGGCTTGCTTGCCAGCGGAAACGTACGGGATATGCGTCGAAACAACGTTCACGAAAATTACGATGTTTGACTCATTCAGCGACTGGATACCATAGCGCTTCCAGTTTACTGATTGGACAGCCTGGGTAATTGCACAAGCTCCTTGTTCGAACAAAAGGGGCGCCCTATTTGCGTAACGCATAAGTTCGAAGCCCTGTATATCTCCATCCATTGCTACGCCCACTTCAACGAGGAATGGAATACCTCCAGAGTACACCTTTGGCTTCCTTGTGACCGTAGCAACATACCGGGGCTTGAGATTTGCCCGCAGCGATTTCTCTATGTTTTCCGCGCCGATCTCAACGAGAACATCAAGGGAAGGAGCACGGAACTTCATCTGACGGAGGGCTTTGACAATGGTTTCGGCCTCGTGCCACTCCAGCTCAGCAGGGTTTTTGTTGAGGAGCTCTGAGCCCACAAACTTCTCCAATTCCTGTATGGATTTGGAACCAACAGCCTCCAGCTCGTTCCGTAGCATGGATGCGACCTTTCTCGCCTTAGTAACATGGGCCAAGGTCATCAAATCATCCACAGTAATGCCAAGCGGGTGTGGTTTCCCCTCTTTCGTCATGCGCACAACTTCAAAGGACGTCCGGTACCACACAGTTTTCTTTCCGTCTGGATCAACGAATGTGATCTGAGCATGGGGGTTGGCGAGAGCAGTCCTCCGTATGTACTCATAGGCGGAGTACTTTGATCTATTATAAACAACGTCTCCCAGCTCTGCAACAACCTCTGTGCCCCTCCATTGGCCCTCATAACTCTTTCTATTCTTAACTATTGGCGTGTTCGTCTTCACATCGATCATAACATCCATTTCCCAAATCTTACCGTCGCCCCTGCTTGTCTTAATGTGTACCGGCTTACCAGTGGTCATCTGGGCATACATGGTCACGCCCGCAGCTCCAATACCTTGCTGCCCCCTCGTGGGAATCATGCGGTGAAACTTCGTGCCTGCGAGGAGCTTTCCATAGACCTTCGGAACAATTTCCGGAGGGATACCTGGCCCGTTGTCTCGCACCTTTAGCACGTATTGTTTCTCCCCGACCTGTTGAATATCCACGTAGAGGTCAGGCAAGATCCCCGCCTCCTCGCAGGCGTCCAGAGAGTTTGAAACGAATTCGTGGACTGCGGTGGTGAGAGATCGAACGCTGCTGGAGAAACCCAACATCTGCTTGTTCTTTTTGAAGAATTCCGCCACAGAATGTTCCTTAAATTCCTTAAACATGTCCTTTTCAGCCATAAGCAGTCACCGCCAGGCACTAACAGATCCAAAATGTATGGAACAAATTTTAAATTAATCCTGGACCTCAAAACCGAGGTCCTTGAGCAATCTAGCCCGCTTGCGGCGCTTGCGATGGGACTCAAGTTCTTGGATAACTACGTTTATGGGTGAACCCTCGCCTGCAATGCGCTGGATTGCATGGGTGGCCATATCTATGCCCTCTTCGTCTCCGATGACAGAAACGGTCTTGCCATATATGCGGATCTTCGTGTCCGTGAGTGCCTCGAGCTTCTTTCGGACAGAACCATCGCGGCCAATAAGCCTTGCTCTCTGGCGGAGGAGCGCGCTCCTCTTACGCCCGACCAAGTCCGTGAGATCAATCACTTCAAGGTAACGGTCATCCGCTAGAAGCTCCATAGCACTGCGGTCATCAAAACCACGTCCGATGGCCTTTACAACAAGGGTAGCCTTGTAAAAGTTCTCTGGAAGCGTATCCTCCGTTCCAGTAATCTCCACGACACCAGACTCAGAGTCTACCGTGATTTTCGTCCCTGTGGCTCGCTCTAACTTCTTCCTCGTCCTGCCCTTTTTCCCTATCACCGCGCCGACCCTATCCTTGGGCACACGAACGGAATCGCGCATTACCGGCTCCTCTTCATCCATTGCCACTCCTCTCCTTTAGCATCCGATACAATTCCTGGGGCCCGAAATCCTTATCAAACTCCGCAAGTATCTTTGACAGCTGCTGGAGATCCCTTTTAAGGAAAAATGGAGCATTTGGATGGTCAAATGGGACAGCCTGGCCCAAATCTATGATGATCGGATCAGAGCCACGCACCAGAATATTGTATTCTGAGAGATCTGCGTGAACGAGACCTGCCCTAAAGTAAAATGCGGCCAAACCATCTAAAAGCGCATCAACAAAGCGCTCTGGATCGTCTGGATAATAATCGCGCAGGCGGGGAGCGGGGACACCGTCCTCTCCTATGAACTCCATGATGAGAACATTGTTTCTGGATGCCACAGGGTATGGAACAGGCGCTCCTGCCCGGAAAGCTGTATCCAGGTTCTTATACTCCTTCTTAGTCCAAAGATAGATCAGCCGTCTCCTATCCTTCGGAATACGGCCGAAGCGAGGATCCCCGTCAATGTATGGGAGCACCCTGCGGAACTCGGATGTCTCCACGCGGTAGATCTTCACGGCCAGCGGATTTCCAGCAGGATCAGATGCAAGGAACACATTGGCCTCCTTTCCCGTGGATATTACACGAAGCAAGCGAGAGAAAACGCCAGACTCCATAAACTTATAGAGGGTGCGCAGGGTGAGGACATCAAAAACCTCGTTACGAACCTTCCGCATCTCTGCGTCGTGCGGATCGTTCTCCCAGCGCGCGAGTAGTTCCTCCACCCTGCGCTGGTCATACATCAGTAGATCATCCCCAAATACGGCTCAAGGGCCTTCAGATAGCCCTTTTCCTTGAGCTTCTCCACTTCTATGTTCGTATACTTGTGAATCACATCACATTTGTCCTTTTCATACGCCCAGAGTTTACATATCACCACGTCTCCGACGCGGATCCACATCCTGCGCCTGAAGCGGCCGGGAATACGCGCAAACCGCTCTTTTCCATCATCACAGATCACGCGAAGGTGAAGGCCGCCAAGTTTCTGATCCACAACTGCAAACATCTCCTCTTCTTCACGCTTTGGCTTCCTGAGACGGGCGACGTCGACCTCAGTGGGTTGTGGCGTATTGTTCCTCCTTGCCATCGTAAAAAATTGCCATAAAGGGTTTAAAGCATCAGAGGTAGTAGATGTTCAGGTGTGGGACGCCCTCCACGTACTTTGCATCGGAAGGGTGGCAGAGACCCAAATCCACCGCAACAGATATAGCCCCTTTGCCCACCAAGTTGATGATGGTAGCGCCCCGTAGCAACGAACGTAAGCGCTCCTCGTCGACACGCTCCTGGCCATAGTATGATTCTGAAACGTTGAGAATCGCGTCGCCCTCGCGAAAAACCTTGCCAAGAAGGGAAGAATCGCAGGCGGAGAGCAGAACCTGACTCCCCGCACGTGCCACGCGGACGTAGAAATCCATCATATGTCCCTCACGGGAGATACTGCACCGCAAGCCTCACACTTGAGCATCTTCACGCCGTTCATCTCTATAAAGTGCGTATCTGGCTTCCCACAAACAGGACATAGCACGAACTCTTTGACATACTGCTGGACTTTCTTTTGCACGCTTCCAGGGCCAAAACGACCCTTTAGCCGGATCATCTGACCCTCTATGGAACCAGTGGTACCGAACTCACGAGTCATGAAGCGGAAGAAGTGATTCAGATCTCTACGAAGATCAGCAGCAATCTGTCCGGCGTTCTTGATGAGTGTAGACTTTCCATGTATCTCAACAACTGCCACGGGCATCTCAAAACGTGCGGGCTTCTTTGCGCTCTCCGGAAGCAAGGCGTAAGCACGATCTAACAGCTTACCATATTCCAGTTCAGGGGGTAACGTTACCATTCATCTCCCTCCAAGTCAAGCGTCTCTACCTCGACCTCTTCCTCCTCCGGCTCCTCAGATTCCTCCGTATTGACGGCTGTCTCCACATCTAGCGGAGCCCAGGGATCTGCAAACGATTCTGTGGCGAAGAGGATATTCTCCAAACGCCTGAGCATTTCAAGTTTTGGCCCAACGATCTTTAAAACGTCTCCCACGATTGATAGCTCTTCGTTCCTCAACCTCGCCCGCCCAATAACGTCCACGGTGTCTCCTATCTCTACGCGCTCTACATCTGGCGGGAAAGGGGCGAAGAAGCTGACAGAAACCGTGCCACTATGATCGTCAAGAGAAAGGATCACGTAGCCATCGCCCTCGTATTTGTGCATCACCACGCCCCAGATATGCACTCGATAAACCACGGCGCCATTGGGCAGGAGAAAATGGGTGTAATCGCCGTCCTTCACGGGTTTCGCCCGCTCCAGGAAAAAAAGTGGTGTGTGGACGGCGGCGTCTCGCATGAGTGTATGAGACACAAAGCGTAAAAAAAGGGCAACCGTTATCACTGCATGAAGATTGATGAAGCGTACGCACGGGTAGTCCTCAACGCGAAGGCAGAGCCCACGATAGAAGTCGTTCTGAGGGTAGGAGGCTCGTGGGTGCAGGCGTCAGCACCTTCCGGCACGTCCGCGGGCAGCCACGAAGCGCAGGCTTGGCCAGGAGCTGACAGCGTGGACGAAGGGGTAAAGATAGCAAAGGAAAGGCTAGAACGAGAGGTGTTCCCAGGGATCGTTGGCAAAGATCTAACTCCAGAGGACGTAGACGAGATCATAGAGAGTGTGGACGGGACGGAACGGCTGGAAAAGATTGGGGGGAATGCTGCACTGGCTCTATCCATCGCCGCAGTAAAGGCAGAGGCATGGGAGAGAGGAATACACGTGTTTGAAGAAGTAGCAGAGATATACGGATCCAAACCAAGAAGAACAACACCACTGGAGAACGTAATAGGAGGTGGGGCCCACGGAGGCGCCACGGACATCCAAGAGTTCCTGCTCGCCGTTCCTGCAGACAGCATGACTGAGAGCATCCTCATCACGTCAGCAGCATATAGAGAAATCAAGGGCGTGTTAAAAGAGATGGATCCTAAGTTCGAAGGTGCTCTAACACTAGAAAGCGCATTCGTAACATACTTGGGAACCGAGCAGATACTCCACATGCTGGCATCCATTCGCGACGAGCTAAAGAGCATAGGATACTCGCCAATCATCGGCGTAGATGTTGCGGCAAACGAGCTCTGGAATGGCAAGGAGTACGTGTGGAAGAAGGAGGGTGTGAAGAGAAGCACAGAGGAACACGAAGAGTATATAAGAGAGCTAGCGAGGGCTTACGAGCTGGCATATGTGGAAGATCCCTTCCACGAGGATGCCTTCGAAGATTACGAGAGGATCCAGAAGAGTATCGGCGGTATAGTAGTAGGAGACGACCTTATAGTGACCAACGCGGAAAGGATAAAAAAGGCGAACATAAAGGGAGCTCTCATAAAGCCAAACCAAGCTGGAACAGTATCCAGAACGCTCCGTGCCGTGAAAGAAGCCAGAAAGAAAGGAATGATGATAACTGTGTCCCACCGCTCCGGCGAGACAGATGACCCGTTCCTGGCAGAGTTCGCCATCGGTGTTGGTGCGGATCTGGCAAAGATAGGAGCAGCGGGCATAAGAACGGTGAAGCTCAATCAGCTCCTGCGCATAGACCCGTTACTCTGACGCTTTTTCTTCCCCTCCTTCCACAGGTATAATGCGTGTAAGGCCCGCACTGCGTCCTCTGGCGCATCATACGCGGGAATGCCTGCCTCGTTCAGGCGAGCTATTGCATTCTCTGTTTTCTCTCCGCCCACCATTGCAACCACAAGTGGTTTTTTACGGTCATACGTCCTGATTATGCCCTCTGCCAGCTCTTTAGGATCGCACACTGCCGTTTCGCAGTATAATAGGGCCACGGAGTGTATATTGTCGTTCTCTTGAGCTATTTTGAGGGCATTCAAGTACATAACGGGATCTGCCATGCCAGTAATATCCACTGGATTCTTAAAAGAACCAAAATCTGGCATCGCCCTCTTGAACGCCAATAGATCCGGACCAGAGTAGAGATCAAGACCTCTTTCCTCCAAAGCGTCAGTAGCGAGAACACCAATCCCTCCGCCGTTTGTGATTACAACGATGTTATCGCCCTCTGGCTCAGGGAGTTCTGAAAGAGCGCGAGCCATGACGAAGGCATCACGGACTGAATCAGCACGGATTATGCCTACCTGTTTAAACGCACCCGAGTAGACAAGATCGCTGCCCGCGAGGGAGCCAGTATGGGATGAAGCGGCCTGGGCGCCACGCTTGCTCCTACCAGCCTTTATGACAACGATGGGCTTCGGATTTCTCCTAGCCGCATCCATGAACGCCCTTCCGTCCTTGACTCCTTCCATGTACTCTACGATGACCCGTGTGTTCTCATCCGTGGCAAAGAAGTCCAAGAGGTCCTCGTCCGAGACGTCTGCCTTGTTCCCAACAGATACGATGGCGGAAAGTCCTATCTCCTCCGTCTGGGTCCAGCCCATGAGCGCAATGCCCAGGGCG
Source organism: uncultured archaeon (assembly GCA_964451455.1). Classification (GTDB taxonomy): domain Archaea; phylum Iainarchaeota; class Iainarchaeia; order JAADDC01; family JAADDC01; genus SZUA-1452. Next base: position 10,363 of record CAYVHT010000010.1, on the reverse strand, counting down.
CCAGATTGAGAAATCAGGGCGATCTTTCCAGGTTTCACGTTTGTGGGCCCAAAGGTGGCGTTGAGGCGGTTTGGTGTGTACGCAACCCCAAAGATGTTTGGCCCCAAGAGGCGGAAACCGTGCTTCTGAGCGATGGAAACAATTCTTTCCTCCAGCTCCTCATTGCCCACCTCTTTGAAGCCAGAGGATATGACTGAAACAGCCTTCACACCCTTTTTACCTGCGTCTTCAAGCACATCAGGAACAACCTTTGCAGGCACGGCCACGACAACGAGGTCCACCGGATCAGGAATGTCCGAAACGCGGCGGTAAGCACGCAGCCCGAGAATCTCATCCTCATGGATGTTCACGGGGAAAACCTTGCCCTTATATCCGTAGCTTAGGATATTGTTCAGTATCTGGTAGCCTATCTTCTTTGGATTGGAGGACGCACCGACCACTGCCACTGACTCGGGGTAGAAGAAAGCACGAATCATGATGAGAAAATGGAACGTAACGTTTTAACGGGGCTTCTTTACCACCATAAGGTAGTTTAATTTTCTAATCGAACAAGATTTGCTGAAATTCTTTGAAAGGTGAACTTTTATACGCAACGCAGTACATATACTAATATGATCCTCGTCCACCGCAACCGGCTGGAGAACACCACAAGGGTGCACTACCTAGAGGACGGCAGGGTACTCCAGCTGGAAGACGGCACATTGGTGGGGAGAAACGGGAACTACGTCATAGTGCAGTCGGGAAGGGACAAGTTCACCATCGACAGCGAAGGAAGCGTGAACCTAACCACATCAGAGATAACCGTGATGCCGATGGAGCGCATACTGAACAAGGCGAAAGATCCCGACGCGCTGGAACTGCTCCACAAACTGGAGGAACTGGCCTTTGAGGAAAAGATGCCTAACGACGTGCGCAGGTTTATACGCACCTACGCCGCGCTCCTTGGGCTGGAAATGATTGATCACGTGCCAAAGAGCTACCTGGAAACAGTCGTTCTAACTGTTTCCCGCCTTAGCGGAGAAGATGTAGGGAAAATCATTGCGTTCCGTGACGAGATACGAGAGAAGCTAAAGAAAGAGTTGAGCTGGGCCATGAATGCCCTAGATCCGAGCACCCTTTCAGAGGCCATGAACACTGTCATCGCTGTCTGACGTCTGCGAGAACCTTCTGCGTTTTCAGGAAGACTTTCTCCGCGTCTGGCCATATTCTGGTGAAGAGGTATTTTGTGAGTACATAAACCTGATGACTGTTTCCAGAGATCCTCGCCTCGGTGTCCGTCACCGTGAGCTCTGCCGGCCCTTCACGCACCTCTATAACTGGATAGTGAGAAGCATCGGCATAGCACTGAGCAGGTGAGACAATAGACGTGTTCTTCTCTGTGTCCGTGGCGTTGGTGGGAGCGATTATTGTCTCAGTGCACCTGTTCCCTTCGATAACCTGAAGCAGCATGGCCTTCCTCTTATATACAAGCACATTTGACGCAAATACCGTGGCCTGGCCCGCGCCTTGGACGTTGGAGAATGGATACACAAGACGGAAGACCACCACCGGGGACTGGAGGACGTTCCCATAAAAGGCAGGGTCTAGGGTGATCTTTGCAACGTCCGGAGTGACTGGACGGTTAAGATAGACTATGACAGCAAGCGTCAGGATAAGGACGAAGGCAACGAGCGCATACTTCTCGTTCCTGCTTAGCTCGTGCATATGAGAATCAGCACACAAACAAAATTAAAACAAAGGGAAGGGGAGTAACTCCCTTCACTGGACGCTGGTCTTGAGGAAGTTGATGAACTCCCTCGCAGCGGCCATGGTGTCGTCGGCAGTCCAACCGGCAACCACGATGGCGTCGCTGCCGAGACCAGTGTCAGAGGCCGGGTAGTACTTGACGACCTTGGTGTTCTCCTTGGTGAGGTCCTGCTTGAGAGCCTCTATCTTAGCGGCGATCTGGTTGATGGCGAAACCACCAACAACGATCAGGTTGCCGCTGGGCTCCTGGGTGTCGAGGTAGACCATGCTGGTCGGGTCAAGGTCCTTGACCTCCTCGTAGTAGGTGCCGCTGACGTTGGCGGTGCCCTCGATGCCCACGATCTTGTAGTTCGTGCCGGGTATTGTCTCGCCCTCGCCGAGCTCCATCACGCTGGAGGACTCCTCCGTCTGCGCTGGTATGCCGAAGAAGACATCCACCTTGCGGGACTCCTCAGGCACGCTGATCTCCACGGTGTCGGAGGACTTCACGTAGACCTCCGTACCGTCCTGGAGGATTGCGCTGTCAGGCGTGCTGTCGGAGTCGGAGTCCGAGTCGAGGTCCTGCTCAGATTTGTAGTCGCCAGCAAGGTATGCCTTCACGTCATCGCCGTCGTTACCAAGCTTGATCTCCTTGAAGGAAAGCTTATCATTGTCGGTCCTGAAAGGAATTACAATCTCTGGTTTGTCGCTTGCGCCAAGATTCTTCGTGAATACGTTTATATCATAGCGATCGTAATCGCTGGTAGCAGCATCCTTGTTTGCCCAGTCAACAACGATCTTGTATGGCACATCCTTGCTCATGGAATCTGCATTGTTGCTCTGGAACGCAAGGTAAATCTTGCCATCCTTGGTGAGATTAGTGACAAACACTTCAAGGTTCAAGTCATCCTGATCGGTAACGTCCACTGAGATCGGGACGCCGGTCTGCAGATCACTTAGAGTAACATTGGCGACTTCTCCGTCTGCTGTGAACTCGTCCTCGTCGCCGGAGTAGTCGTAGTCAATTGCAACGTCAAACTTGTCGTCATTCAGGTTGCCCGTGCTACCATTATCGTCGGTGTCCACAATCCTTACCGCAACGGTCTTGTCATTCAGGAAGTTGCTGAACTCAAATATCTTGTAGTCGTCCTTCCGCTCAAAGTCCTTGCCAACGGTCTTGTCATCAACGAGCTTGGACGTGAACGCATCGCCGTCCTTGTCAAGGGCAGTGATCTCGTCGCCGTCAATCTTCAGGCTGTGCATTGTCTCCTGCTTCAGGCCAGCAAACACAACTGCGTAACCCTCGTCGCCGGGGAACTTGAGCTTGTCGCCGACCTTCAGGCCGTGCTCTGCATCGTCATAGTCGCTGTCGTGGTAAGTGACGTCAAAAGTGATCCCATGGATGTAATTGGCGTCAGAATCCACAGTGACATTGAGCCTCCAGTCGTCCACGGGGAAGTCATCCTTGTGGCCAGTACGGCTGCTCAGGCTGATTGTGGCACTCTCGGAGTCCAAGGAGAGCTTAACCCAGCCGTTGTCGCCAGGCACGACCTCCTCTACGCGGACGTCCACTTCGTCGAAGTCCGCGTCCTCGTCCTCGCCGACCTTGTCCTTGGAGATCAGGTTGCCCTGAGAGTCGTAGAGCTCAAGGACCGCGTAGGGTGTGTCCTCACCGTAGACGCCGGCAACCTTGACGGTGTACTCGCCAACTGAGACAGAATCGCCGACGTTAACAGCCTTCTCGGAAGAGTACTTGGAAATCTCAATGGTGCCATCACCACTGGCATCTACCTTAAGCTTGGTCACCTTGTATTTTGTGCCAAGGATGTCAATCTCAAAGTTGTCCAGCGTCTTGCCGTCCTTCGAGTAAGTGTGGCCAACGGGGATGTCAAGGTTCTTGACCTCTGTTCTAAAGGAAACGCCGTCGTCTGGAACGACCATCTTGAGATCAAACTTGTTGTCATTCACGTACTTGTCGATGTCAATGCCGTCTTTTGCCACGACGAGCTTCTGCGTGTATGTTGCATCGTCGTCTTCCCATGAGTCGTCCTTGCTTGCCCTGTACTTGACGGTGATGTCCTTGTTCTCAACAAGGGTGGGGATCTTTGCCTTGCCGAGCTCCAGGCCGTCCTTGAACTCAGAACCAGCATAGTTAAGCTCGGCGTCATCGTAGTGGTAGCCCTGACCGCCGACAACAATCTGGCCAGGCGTCTCAATCTTGACCTTTGCCTCGCCGGTGCTGGCCTGAATCTCGGCCTTCTTGTAGGCGAGCTGCGCGATGGCTGCAGAAATCTCCGCAGCGGATACGACGTCACTGGCTGCTGCACCGCTACCCACGACGATCTTGGAGTCAAGGTACCAAGAACGGTCTGTGGGCAGGTTGTTCGCTACCGCGGCCGCAGCGGTACCCATAACCATGGTGGCACCGACAGCGAGAGCCGCCAGCTTCTTTACATTCAAACTCTTCATGTGTCTTCACCTCATATTTTGCCCATCTATTGTAGGGGCTGAACCCCTCGGAAACTAAGAGTAATTTGCAGTTTAAATAGTTTGCCTTTTGGAGACCGAGGGCCAGGAAAAGGGGGGAGAGAAGTTAAACCCTTGGGAAAGGGCATTCCGTTGATCGCCGAAGAATTGCAAGTATTTTACGGTGCCAGAAAACGGAAATACTGTGGACACTACGACGGAAAGAGAAGAAGAACTTCGTCAAAAAGGGAAGAATCACGCCTGCTGGCGCTTCATGACGCGGGTAATCCTGCCAGCAATGACGTTGCGCACGTGCTTGGATGGGCGAATACCCAGCTCGTCAAGCACCCTCTTGTTGTGCTCAAAATCTGCCTTGAAGAGTGTGGGGTACTTCTCGACGAGTTCGTCAACCACGCGGCGAAGCCTCTTTGATACTGCCTTTCCCATGGGTCACACCTCTACACGTTCAACACTGCCGTCTGGAAGTTCACGAAGGACAACAAAGGGCAAAACTCCCCGCTCCAGCTCAACCAAAGCCAGCTCATAGGGATCTACTACGCCCTCTGGCGCTTCCACCAGCGGGGGAGCTCCAAGGGCAAGCTGGAGAGCGCGAGCAGAAAGTACTCTAGCTCGCTCAAAGCGGGTAAGCATGTATGATTCTTACCATACAAACCGCTATAAAGCTTTGGCTCACGGCGGCGGAGCTCCCATCCCGCCACGAAGGCTTCCCTGCCCAGTGGCGTGAGGACGTTAGAAGAGGCAAGATACGAGGCGAGGGGCAGGAGAATGTCCACGATGGCCTGGAGGTAAGAATACGCAGAAACAGCACGGTAGGATGAAGAACGAAGGGCAACATCTAAAATGCTGGAAGAGCGAAGGCGAATGTCGTCGGAAAGGCGGTGAAAGAGGCGGAGCAAGGAAAGGACGGCAGAGGGAACAACTGCTAGTGTAGAGAGCGAAGAGTGCACTGGATATACGACGTCGTAGTCACCAGTAATCAAAAGGGCGTCTGAGAGTGGGGCGATAGAGCCCGAAGAGTACGACATGGGATCGCCACCCTGTTTGCGAGCGAATATATGGTCGGTGGAGCGCAGAGCAACGGGAATGGGAACGTTGATTCGAACACGAGAGGAAGGGAGCAAAATACCAGGAATGTCCGGCCGAACGTTTTCGGGGCTCAGGTTCAACTCAAACATCACTCGGAGAGCATTGGGATCCAGGAAAACAGATTCAAGAACAGAAGTATCAGCAGGAATGCGGGCAAGATAAAGCACATTCTCGATGAAGACGCGTGGAGCCATGCCGCGAGTAGAGCGAAGGAGATAAGCACGGGCTTCGGCGGGAGAAGACACCACAGGAAAGGAGAGAGTAGGCATGCCAGCAGTTATCTCGGAACCTATGCTTATGCCGTTGTCCAGGAGGAACTGGCGTTCGGGAGGGAGAAAGAGGTATGCGGAGGTGAGGGTAGAGACGTCGCGCTGAACGTCAAGAAGTATGGAAAGAGGGGCACGCAACTCAAGAGCGTGTTCATGTCGGATCACAGAAACTCCATCCAAGGCGAGGAAGTCTGCGGTGAACGGGGGGACAAGAATGGCTGGAGTGTAGTCTCGCTCTAGAACGTCTGAATCTGTGTGGATGAAGACCTTACCCTCTTCGTACTCGGCAGAGAGGACTCTCACGAGGGGAGAACAGCCACGCCATTTATAAAGACAGAGGAAAGACATCTGTTCCCCTGATCCCCTAAAAAGGCAATATTATCAGTATATAATGCATGGAAGCATACATACTCATCCGTACCCGTGGAGCCGAAAAAGAGCTTCAAAGGTTCCTCGAAAGAATACCTGGAGTCCGAGAAGCAAAAATTGTCTACGGAGAGTATGATATCATTGCTCACGTCATGGCGCAAGACCTCAAGGAACTCACGCACCTCGTTCTGGACGATATACGCCAAAGATTCGATATAGAGCGAACCAGCACACTCATCGTCACGGAAGAATGATCAGAGGAGGGCAAGGTCCTCCTCCACTTTGCTCATCTGCTCTTCGAACTCCTTTGCCATCTCCACGAGGCTCTTCTCATACTTGCTCTCTTGGGACTTCCTGCGACGCACCTTGACAAAAACAGGGAAGTTCACGGCCGCACCGACAATAATAGCCTCACCAGGACGCAGGTTCGTTATCATTCGCTCAGATCGAGAGTCTATGCCCTCTGAAGATTCAGCCACGTGTTTTAGGTCGTACGGGTTTGTCATACGGAGGAGGATGTGAGTGTTGCACTGGGAGAGTGCCGTAGAGGAGAGCTTCACAGGTCGTTGGGAAATGAGACAGAGACCCAAGCCAAACTTTCGCCCTTCCCTTGCGATGGTCTCCAGAATACCGCGGGCAAGAGCATCCGTACGTTGAATGTCCGAGGGGATAAAATTGTGAGCCTCCTCAACTACCACCAAGGCGGGCGGGATCCTCCCATCGCGGCGCAGGTCAAAGAAGCGCTTGGAGAAGTAAGTCACCACCATCTGCTTGACCTTGGCATCCAGGGTGGACGAAAGATCAAAAACAACGAGGTGGCCCGGACGTACGACCCGGTCTGCTGCAGGCCTCTCTATGGCGTCAAAGAGGCCCGTCTTTTCCAACGAGCGTAGCCAGGAGATGAGAGCACCTCGCGTGCTATCCTTCATTACCTCGTCCGCGGCAATGCGATCAATGAGATCGTTGAGATCGTAAGGACCACCACCACGGTTCATCTCAGAGCGCATAGCAGATATGATGCGGTCTAACTCCCTCTTCTGTGCGGGAGAGAGATCAGGGATGAAGTAACGGAAATCCTCCGCGGAAAGGGAAGGAACGGGAATGCGCAGATCAGAAACGCGTAGCACAGTAGTCCTGTCAGAGTAATCCTCGTGCTTACCATCCGTCACAGGGTCCCCGAAACCCGTATACTCGCCGTGAACGTCAAATACAACAATTCCGATCCTGCCCTTCTCAGGGGGGCGGTCTAGGAGCTCCTCAAGGATAACGGAAGTGGTGTAAGACTTCCCGGCACCGGACATGGCGAGGATCGCGAAGTGCTTCTGGACAAGGCGGTTGATATCAAGAGTGACTGGAACGTTGTGGAACTGGAGGGAACCGATGTGCAGCCCATTTGGATCGAAGCCCAGGAACTTCTTCAAGTCTTCGGGTGCAGGAACACGCACCTCTGCACCCGGAGATGGCGGTAGCGTCGGCCTCTCGGTCTGGTCTCCGTTCCAAACGATCATCGGACGCGCCACACCAAGGAGGAACTCCCACTCTTTCACGGGGAAGTTCTGAGAGAGAGATGAACGTAGCTCGTATTCTCTCACGATCTCTGGCTGGCCAAAATACCTGTTCGTCTTTATGACGTCTTCCACAAGGGCGAGCATGCGTCCCTGCGGCGAATCAATCTCCACGTACTGGCCCTGGTGCACCACGCCGTCCGTCACGACGAAATCAACGTGGGTGGGAGACGGTCCCTCATCGGTGGAAACGACAACACCTATCTTCATGGAATCACCTCAAAACGGCTTGTTCGAACCCCTCATTCTGAAAAGATTGTATTCTATGCCCAAACGCTTCTCAAGGAACTCGCGAATGTATGCCATAGATCTCTGCGCGAGCCTAGCTCGGATATCTGCCTCCAATAGGAATGGAGGAATGGTGAACAAGCGGTTGGCAGTAGAGAGGGGGAAGAGGATAGATGCAAGCTCCTCCCCAAGATCTGGAGAGTCTGAGTAGAACTCCACGCGGAAGGGAAGATCATAATCAGAGGCCTTCAAGTAGAATATCCAGACGCGCGACGCCAGATCCTCTCCAATGTCCTTGAGAGTGGCCTGATCACCAGGATTGTCCGCATAAGGTATGGGTTCCGTCATCTCACCGAGATTCATGGCATGCTTCAACCAGACGGGATCCCTCATTCGCCCCTCGCCCAGATAAGTGGCCACGCGGTCGCCCTTAGAGTCCTTAACCACGCCTGCAAGGACAATATTCCTCTCCCTGCAAGTACGGTAGAGCTTTCGATAGGTCTCGATCACGCGCTTGTACAGATTTTTCAGCTCTTTGCTGCCGCCCCGTGGCTTGTCAACCAGCTGTGGGAGGATAGAGCCATCGAGGAAAAGGTAGTCCAAGTCTAAAGACTTTGCAAACTCAAGGGCAGTACCTATCTCCACGATGAGACGGGTAAGAGAGCGTAACGGGCCCACGTTCTCTTCTTCCACTGGAATGTCATACTGGAAGAGCTTTGGATCAGGAAGAGCAGACGGAAAGTAGTCAACGGAAGAAAGCGTTCCGTTTTCGTAATGATAACGTACGCCCACAGCACGGACAAGCACCAGCTCGAATCCCTGATACTCCTCAGAAAGGAGTCCACCGTCCACCGCACCGAAGTAGCCGTTCGCGGGCCTTGGCGCAACGGGATGGAAGAAATCTGGATGACGCTCGCGAATCTGGAGAGACGAGTGCCTGCGCTGGGCCTCTCTTGCAAGTATCCGTGACGCGAGAGTCTCCAGATCCTGGATCACAGATTAAAGAGTGCAGGGTAGATTATAAATCTGTGGAAGGGTACGTTCCCGTAACGCCAGTAATTGGAATGCCCGCAGCGATTCGTGAAAAAACTCTCTACATCGCGGACCTGCACCTGGGCATAGAGAGGGAATACTGGCGAGCAGGAATACGGATTTCTGGACTATCCAGAAAGACCAGAGAACTGGTAGAAGAAGTGCTAGAGCTTACAAGGCCTAAGCGCATCATCGTGGCTGGAGACTTGAAGCACAATATACCTGACTTCACGCAGAGAGAAGCAGAAGAGGTCAGAAACATAGCAGAGCTCCTCCAAGCACAGGGAGAGCTGATCATAGTAAAGGGAAATCACGACGGAGATCTGGAAAAAATACTGCCGAACGTTCCAATTTATCCTGGGTCAGGGCTGGAGGAAGAGAGAATATATGTCCTTCACGGTCACGCAAAGCCAACAAAGGATGCTGAAAGGGCGAAGATGATCCTGATGGGGCACATACATCCTGCAGTGGCGTTTAGACATAAATTCGGCGTCCAGATGGAAAAAGTATTCCTCTTTGCGAAGTGGAGAGGCGTGCCTGTGCTCGTCCTGCCAGCGTTCTCTCCAATCATCACAGGAGTGGATGTAAAAACTCGGGAAAACCTCATTGGGCCAGTTGCAAAGGAGTTCTCTGAAGCTGAGGCATTCCTGCTGGATGGGACATACGTGGGAAGGGTTTTATAGTGGCAAGATGTTTTGATAGCATAGAAGTAAAGGGAGGAACGCAGGTGAAGATGGTCTTTCTTGTTCGAACGGATCTTGGGATGGGAAAAGGGAAGATAGCGGCACAGGTAGCCCACGCCGCCGTAGAGCTCTATAAGAAGGCAGAGTACAAGTGTCCGGAAAAATTACGGATCTGGGAGAGCGAAGGCGCCAAGAAAGTGGTCCTAAAGGTGGGCTCCGAGGCAGAGCTGCTGGACTACTTCCGTAGATACGCTGCGGATTTCTGTTCCACGATCATTCGCGACGCTGGTCACACCCAGATCGCTCCAGGCACAATAACAGTGGCAGGGTTCGGTCCGGACGAAGACGAGAAGCTAGACAGGGCTTTCGGCAACCTAAAGCTCCTCTAATTTCTCCCTAACAGCGGAATAAAACTCGCGAAGAGCTGGCAGAGCAGTCCCAAGTAGAGATGAAGCGCGAACGGGATTATCCACCTCTCCCGAGTTCAACATTCGGTTTATGTGAATTATTTGGGCAGCAACGCGGGGACGCTCGGACAGGATGGTGTGCACGCCCTCCTCCCAGGTTCTGCCAAACTCAGAGGCAAGGTACCGAACATCCGCCATTGCATCGCGAAGAACATCCATTGTGAGAATGTAAAATGTATCCATGGGGAACGAGTCAGCCTGCATCTCACGGAGGGCATTTATGAGTAGATAGAGGTGCTTGAGATGTTTGAGCACGCCAAAAAGGGGGCAGAGGATGTATAAAAATGTGCCCGCCCCCGCAGACCCGCACTCACTGCCCCGGCTTACACACCGGTACTCCGCGGGCAGGACGAGGGGACGGGCGGTCAGCCGTCGCTCACGATCATCACCAATCAGAGCAGGCTCGTCATCATTCCAGTAGAAGAAGAATCAAACGCGATAAAGAGTTTTCC
>CAYVHT010000009.1:0-32044 GCA_964451455.1 uncultured archaeon | reverse complement strand
TAGCGTCAACCGATATGGCGGTTGAGTGGGGCCGCCGAGATTCGAACTCGGGATCTCAGGCTCCCGAAGCCTGAATGCTAGGCCAGGCTACACCACGGCCCCATTCACAGCAACAAACTATGAACAAAAATAGGGAATAAAAATCAAGCGTTTACCGGAATATTGAGCTCCTTCTTCAGCTCACGATAACGGTTGCGGATGGTGACCTCTGTGACGCCTGCGACCTCTGCAACCTCCTTCTGCGTTCTGCGCTCGCCCTTTAGTAGTGCTGCAATGTACACCGCTGCCGCTGCGACACCTGTCGGACCCCTTCCTGAGAGGAGGCCCTTTTCTATGGCTTTCTGGAGAATACGAATCGCCTCTTCCTGAACCTCGCCAGAGAGGCCGAGGGCGCTCGCAAACTTCGGAACATAGTATACAGGGTTCGTGAGAGGCACCTTGATGCCAAGTTCGTTGACTATGAACCGATACGTCCTGCCAATGTCCTTTTTGGACAGCCCCGAAGCTTCAGAGATCTCATCCAGTGTGCGAGGGATCCCGTAAATGCGGCAGACCGCGTATATAACCGCAGCAACTACTGCCTCTATGAGCCTACCGCGAATAAGTCCTTTGTCCACTGCCTTCCGGTAGAGAGCAGCAGCCTCCTCTATGAGGCCGTCAGGAAGGTTAAGGTAAGAACCGATGCGCTTGATCTCAGTAAGAGCCACCGAAAGGTTTCGCTCCGTAGAAGATGAAACTGTGGTCCTCTTATGCCACTTTCGCAGGCGGAACATCTGTGCCTTGGTTGATTGGGCTAGCTGGGAACCACGCGTGTCCCTGTTGTGCATGTCTATAATTGTGGTGAGGCCTTTACCGATCTTTGTCTCCTTCATGGGCGCACCGGTTCTGGCCCTTGCTTCCATCTGATCTGAATCAAAGGCCCTCCACTCTGGACCAGAATCCACCGCAGGCTCGTCAAACACATAACCACAATCTCTGCAAACCCATTCGCCGCGAGCACGGTCAAAAACGATGTTCTTAGAACCGCACTCCGGGCATACCAGTTTATTCCCCATGAATATCACCTTGATACCTGCCCCAGCAGATCAGATGATCGCACAAAGAACTGCTGGGACCTATTTGCCTTCAACGTCAGGTAAGGGGACCGAACGGGGCCAAAGACGTCAGTCACGACACCGAGCTTTCTACCATACTTGTCAAACACAGGAGCACCGATACGCGGAACTACGTCAGGATTGCCCTGAGCAACAATGTAACGTCCAACAGAATGCATGTACTCCCCCACAAACACAAGCTTTTTAAAGTTACCGTCGGCCCTCTTCACGATACCACCCACACTGAACAACCGTAAAAATATTACATTAGAACGGCGTTTACAACGCCGTCCTGGTTCGGCCTGGAGGTAACCCTAGCCTTTCCCAGCTCCGTCTCTATGATTGCACCCTTTGTTATGACGTTGGAACGAATGAAGTGCCTGTGCGCCTTGTTCTCCACGAGGGAAAGGATTTTGACCTTCTGGACCTTGCCAGTCTTCGGGTCTGCGACGTTGGCGTAGGCAACCTTCTTGAGGCGAACCTTCATGTTACCGCCACGAACACGGACAATCTTGCGCTCATCCTTGTCTGCGAGCGTTGTATGAACGGTAAGCCGACCCATTTCTCTCTTTCTGCGCATGCGAGCGCGAAGGGTTCTCCTAAGACCGCCAGTGAACTTCCTACCACTTTTTCCATGCCAAACTGCCAAATGAACACCTCCACTGCACAAAATTCACGGACTATTCACACTACTTTACAATAGGCGTGGCGGAAGATTTATAAAGCTGTGTTGGTACGATCACTGGTTCTCCAGCTCTTTCTCGTAAGGCTCCGTTAAAACCCTTCGAATCTCCTTTGCCTTCTTCGGGCCGATGCCTTCCACCCGTGCCAGGTCCCTTTCGGATGCAGTAAATATTGATTCCACTGTTCCAAAGTGCTTGAGCAACTCTTTGGCCAGCTTTGGCCCCACGAATGGAAGAGACTCCACAATGAACTGCTGCATCTCTGGAAGAGACAATATCCGCTTTTCTCCACGTATCCTTGCCTCTCTTCCTGCCTCCTGCTCGCGTCGAGCCAAGGCACGTATGAATGCTGCCGTGTCCTCCACGTCCTTCGTGAAAAGGAGGGATATCCCATAGTCCGCCATAAGAGAAGATATGGCACCGCGTATCGCGTTTGGATGAACGTTGCGGACAGAGTACACATTGCCACCCTCTATGATGATAATGGGCCGGGCAAAGTGGGACGAAAGCTCGGCAGCCTGGGTAAAAAGCCGCCCATCAAGAAGCGATGCCACGAAATCCGCAGCGCTCTTGCGCTCTATAGCTACGCGATCCGAAACAACATAATCGCCCACGGGCAGTTGTTTCAGTGCCACATGAACGTCAGGAAAGGATTCCAGTGCCCGAACAACACCAGAAGCGCGCTCCCTGTAATCCGCAATGACTAAATATTTCTTTTTGCTGTCTGGCATCTCCTTTTTCGGCTGAACAAAGTCCGTAATCGCCCTTTGCGCAGAATCTTTGGCGTCAAATACTTTTTTCAGCTTCTTCAGGGTTTCTATCATGCGCCGCTCCTTCGCGCGGGCAGCCCAGTAATACGCCTCGTCCCGAGTGCCCTTCGCTATGAGCACATAGACATCTCCCGTGCCGAAGCGTCCGGTTCTGCCCCTGCGCTGTATGCTCCGAATCTCCGAGGGGATTGCCTCGTAGAAAACCACAAGATCCACGGACGGAATGTCCAAGCCCTCCTCGGCAACGGAGGTCGCAACGAGAACGTTGTATTCATCTGATCTGAAAGCATCTAGGATTGCCTTCTGCTCTTTCTGGTTCATGCCCTTGTCACCCTCGCGGGACGCCTGCCCCACAAAGCGCACAGGCCTAATCCCGTCTACTTTGGACAGAACCTCTACGATCGTAGTGGCCGTATCTCGGTATTGGGTAAATACGATGGCCCTAGCATTCGGATGCTCTTTGAAGAACTTGGAAAGGATCTCTACAAGACGGTCTAACTTCGGATGTTCGTAACCACGGAGATACATCTGACGGACGATTCTGCGGACCTCTTGGATGTATGGATCCAGGGCTACGTGCTTCAGCGACTTGGGTGCCGAAGAGAGAGAAGAACGAGAGAATATGCGCTCAAGATACGCGTTGGTGGCTGCAACCCCCTGTGTCTCGAGCAGTTCAAGGGCGTGCTGTATCTTCAGGATCTCAGAAACGATGCGTATGGCGTCATAGGTGTCCTGATTATTCGGATCTTGGGCCACTGTGCCCTGTAGCTGCTCCTGAAGTCCAAGGAAGTCCTTTTTGGAGTATGCCCGTACGTCTGCTGAGTCTATTATGCCCATTTCCTTTAGTCTTCGAAGGCGGATAGATATGGCCCTCTCCAGTAAGTGCTTTGCCTCTTTAAACTCTGAGGGCAAATCCACGCGGACCCAGTGTGTTCGGATCTTCTGAACGTATGGCTTGACATCAGGATCTTCAGGAGTCCGTATCTCCACGTGATTGATGTGCAGGTTCCGCATGACCTCCTGGATCTTTTCCACGCTGCCGCCGGGAGAAGCAGTGAGTGCAAGAATGAGTGGATCCCTAGTTTCCGCAACGTAACGATCGGCTATGAAAACGTAGGGGTAGTTACCCACTGCTCGGTGCGCCTCGTCCACTACAAGAAGAACAACATCCCCCAGGTCCACGTTCCCACGTATAATGTCGTTCTCCACAGTCTGAGGGGTAGCAACTATGATGGATGCCATCTTCCAGAGCTCCGCGCGCTTCTTCGGCGAGAGGGATCCGGTGAACGCGACAATCCTCTCCTCCGGAACGTTCATAATCCTTCGAAGCGACTCGGCATGCTGGAGGGCAAGTGGCTTGGTCGGCGCTAAGAAAAGAACCTTGCCCTCAGGATTCTTACGCAGGCGTTCTGCCATAACAAGGGCCGCTACGACCGTTTTACCCAGCGCAGTTGGTGCAACTACAAGGGTACTGCCCCTGTCGAGGACCGTAGTGGCTATGAGCTGTTGATAAAGCCGAGCCTCCACTGTTTTCGGCCTTATGAACGGGTGCTCCACGTAATCAATGCTTGGAGTGGAGGCCATCAATAAGATATTATCTAGGAAGTGCTTTATATTCAGGCAGTCATGAACCCCGAGCATATCCGCCAGATCGCGTCAATCAGCGAGCAAAAAGCGAAAAGTATTTATATGGGTAATTCGTATATTGGAGTGCGGAGGTGGAAAACCATGACTGAGTTGCAGTTGGCACCTGTTGACAGGTTGATTAGGAAGGCCGGCGCAGAGAGGGTCTCTGACGAGGCCGTGAAGGTTCTTGCAAACATTCTTGAGGACCTCGCTCGTCAGATCACAGAGGCTGCCGTGCAGTATGCACGCCACGCAAAGAGGAAGACCCTCACAGCCGACGACATCAAGCTTGCCGCAAAGGCAGTGCTTGGTTGAAGGGGAGTTTCCCCTTTCCATTTCTATTTCTAATTTAGATAAGGATGGACCGCGTGAGTGGGGCAGCGTCATACCCCATTCTCCTTAGTACTGCAGCGAACTGAATCGCGTTCCCACCATACGTGAGTACTGTCCGCGGACTACTCCGTTCGACGAATTCTAAACTCTGCTTGAAATCACCATGGGATGAAAGTTGAAATCCGTTTCTGGCCCAGCCTGAGCAAGAACGAGCAACCACTGGCCGTTTCAGCTCCGCTTCGAGACCAGGAAGAACATCGGAGAATTTAGGAGGGAGCACAAAAACAGACGGTTCCTCAAAAACCCGCTGCCAAGATTTAGAACCGATTAAGATATCTGATAATCCGAAAAGCTGGTTTATTCGATGTGTGCGTTCCGGGACAATGGGATCGATGCCCCACGAGTTCAGCAACGCTGTCAACTCCTGGGATTTGCCAGTAGCGTAGCCAAAGAGCACCACGTGATTACCAATGCCCAGATTGGCAAGCACCCACTTCCTCATACGCTCATACGTCTCCTTACGCGGCGGGAACTGATACTGTGGCGCGCTGAACGTGGTTTCCAGAATCAACACGTCTGGAGACTCAGGAACTTCGGCCCCGGGCTCAAGAATGTCCGGTTCAAGCTTCCAATCCCCCGTGATAATGATTGTCCTCCCGTTATTCACCACCACCTGTGCGGAGCCGGGGATATGGCCTGCTGGAATGAGGGAAATCTCCGTTCCACCAAAAACACGTATCGCACCCTCTCGAAGCGGTTCAGCAGTTTTGTACCCCAATTCGCGCAAGATCTCATGGGTGCCTGGGGTGGCAACAGCAGGGACTCGCCTAACAGCGCCAGTATGGTCTGCATGGGCGTGGGTAACAATGTGAACAGCGCCCGGAACGGGTTTCGGAACGTCTACGGCTATCTTCGTAAGTCCAGTGTCCAAAATAACGCCGTTCTTCCAAGGGTAAACGAGCACGATAGAATGACATTAACGGCGTTTAAACGAGTTTCGTGGTGCGATATTCGTATGTTCTGCAACGATATCTGGAATGCGTCGGGCTGCACCATCGTAACCGTGCTCTCGTATCGTAGATAGAGTGGCGAAATATACCTGTTTGAAACGATCTGCATCGAACGGTGCCTCTTCAGAATATACCTTAATGGCGCGGCGAACCACATTCTTGTGGTCTATATTAATCCCGCGATCCTCCAAATATGCATGTTGAAACGCGAAAGCCAGCGCCTCACGCACGTCCGCGGGCACATATCGGTCAGATACTGGCAAACGGGCCGCTCTGCCGAACCGCCGGTTGAGTAGGCGTTCCGTAATATAGTGGATGAACTCGTGGATATGCACACCATGTATGCCCGAGACATCTAGCTCCGGCCGTGCAGGGAAGTATGATGCTAGAATAGTCCGCCCGCCAGAATAAAAACCGAGTGCGAAGTTATCACCAACGTATTCCTCAAGATCCTTTATGAATTGGATATTTCTGCCCCTATTTCCATAGATTGCCCACAGATAGTGCTCTCTGAATGCTGGATCGGTGCTGTAGAGGATTGGGATGAGCTCAATGTGGTGCCGGACTCTCATATGCTTAATTTCCTCCGTGAAAGACGGAAAGAGCCGTGCCAGCTCCTCTTTTACGCGCCGTGCCTTAGCGCGGCTGGCACCTCTGTAGCGCTCAAACCAGTCCCAGAAGAGTCGATTCAGCACGAGAAGAGAAAACAGTGGAGGAATATAAAGATAAGTTTTTTATTCTTCCAAAACAATTTTGGAATATGGTGGTAAGGAAGATCACCTTTGTGGATGTGCCCCCTGTGCCCGAAGGGATCAACAGCAAAGATGTCCTCGCGACATTCGTAGCACAATCCTTGGACCTTATACCAAAGAAGGGCAAACCCGACGTTGTTATAAAGCTCTTGCAAATCTTCGACCAGATTGCCGGCAAAAGAGAGGACACTGTCGTCATTGCAGGCAGAAAGATAACAATAAAGAACGGCGCCATAAAGGTGGACGACTTATACCATTGGTTACAGAGCGAAGGTATCTCCCTGGGCCTCTCTCAGCTATACACCACGTACCTCTCCCGCTTTCTCAACGCGGGCATCATCGTGAAGAAAAAGGGTTCCAGATACGGTCTCCGCGCGGACAGGTTATCCGACGTCTTGGCAGAGATAGAGAGGGATACTAGCTCCCTAATAAAGAAAATGAGGGAGCACGCGGCGCGGCTAGACAAGGCGATGAAGCAGTAAGAGATATTGAGAAAAAGGAGGGTGACTATCCAAGCCCAACGGCAGACTGCACCATTTCCAAGATATCATCTTCATATGTCCCTAGCTCGTCGACAAAGTAGAAAATGACCTTCGCACCAACAGATTGAAGACGCTCAAGAACAGTAGCAGCAATGGCAGCCTCTTCCTTGCGAGGAAAAAGGAGAACAATGTTCACATCCGCTGCATCGTCCAGCGCACCAATGGCTTGATAAAAACGCTTAACAGTAACGAATTCCAGTTCAAGGGGTGCGACCTTTCCCTCTAGCTCACGGCGGATCTTATCAGACAGGTCCCAATCTGCATCGGCGGACTGAACTATTCGCACGCGCATGTGTGTAGAACGAAAAGGAAGTATATAAATTAAACCACGAGTTCCTCAAAGCGCATTACTGCAGTATCTGATGTCTTCTTTGGAACATACGCCACGACAAAACTACGCCCGGAGATACGGTAAAGATGAATCTTCCCTTCGCCAGTAGCAGGCTCAGCAACCACCACGTTGAGATCTTCCGGAAGTGATGCGGCAAGACGTGCTGCAGTATCCAGAACGCGCTGAGCAACGTCCAAATTCACCCGCCCATGCGGTGCAGAGACAATATCGTTATCTTGGAGGATGTACACGTAATCAGTACCCATCGTTCTACGAATCCGCTCAAGGTATGCGTAAGGAGACTCCGAGGGTCTCGGCGGATCGATCATCATACAAATATGCGCATAGGAAAATTAAATACCCTGTGGTAGTATCAAACAAAGAAGCATTGTGTGGTCGGTTGCGGAGCAACCGGCCTAGCGGAATTTGCGGTTATGCTCCGGCCGGGATTTGAACCCGGGTCGCGGGCTCGAGAGGCCCGCATGCTTGGCCTGGCTACACCACCGGAGCAGCCGAATCCCGGCTGGCGTGACACTAACTGCCTGTCTGCGACAGGCAATTATGCTCCAGGCAGTGCAACAAACGGCGGCTGTGCACCACCGGAGCAGCCGAAAGCAGCACTAGAATGGGAGCAAAGAAATGGTTTTAAAAGTAGGCGGACAACGCGTTAGCAATTAAATACTATGAAGCCACAAATTAGAGAGGAACGAATTCTCCCCTGGAGGTATACACATGGGTAGAGAAGTAGCCGTGGACTGCGTGGTTCTGCATGACGGGAAGGTGCTGCTCCTAAAGAGAGCGCACGAGCCATTTAATGGATATTGGGTGCTTCCGGGAGGGCATGTGGAGCGAGACGAAACGGTAGAAGAGGCAGCGGTCAGAGAGATGCGAGAAGAGTTGGGAATAGAGGTAGATATAGATAAGCTCATCGGCGTATTTTCGGATCCTGCGAGAGATCCGCGTGGGCTCGTAAGCGTGGCGTTTATTGTCCGACCAAAGAGTTTGGACGTTCATCTGAATAGTGAAGCTTCTGAATGCATGTGGTTTCCGCTGAACTCACTGCCGGAGAAAATTGGATTTGATCACGCGAAGATCTTGGCACAGGCAAGGGCATTACTCGAACTCCAGCAGCCGTGAAACAATCTCTTTCGGCTCCAGCTCGGTTGTGACCAGCAACACCCCTTCCTTTTCTGCGATCTTCTGCGCCACAATGTCTGGCGTGCTTATTCCCTGCAGGACAACCATTGCAGGAATCATATCTACACAGAAACGACCTACCTTTAGCGCGATCATGGGAGAGCGACCCGTAGTAACGCCGGTAAAGATAAATGCGCGTTGTGGCGTTGAGCCGAAAAGCTTCATATAGTCGTGAACGTTAACGTCCGTGATCGTCTTTATGGAGTCAATGAGAGTGTACCCGAAGATCTTTGTCGTTGCTACGAGCTCGTCGTGCGTTATCACGCTTCCGTTAATACGCTGGATGAAATCTGACGCGCTGAGCGCCGAGTAAAAGTCGTGGTTCTCAAAGGGTCCATGCTCGTAACCTTGCAACACCTGCCGTTCCAGCTGCTTAACGATCTTTCCGCCGCGTTGCTTGTCCAACTCGATGAGCGCATTAACAAGACGGCGAACCACACCGATACCGGGGCTCTTTCTCCTGCCACTCTCATAATCCGATATGGTAGATGGAGAAACGCCGAGAGCTTGGGCAAGCTCTGCTTGAGACACTCCGAAGAGCTCCCGCCACTTGCGCATAGAAAGACCAGGATCCTTGGAGAGAGCTATTTCTCCAGCGATTATGAGGGACAACTTGTCCATGTGTGTAATTGGGTAGAGATGTATAAAAATATAGACGTTTGACGAAAGAACCCTGCGTCAAATGACGTCAAACCGCCAAAACCGTGGCCTCTAGACGTCTCGCCTGCTCGTCGTACTCATGAATAACATCCTTTGGAAGATCTAAGCGGACTACGCCAACATCTGGCTTCCATGTGAATCGCACGTCGCCAGTTTCCATTACAAACCCAGCGGATGGAAACTCTCGAAGGAATATGTCTGCCACATCCGCTGCACGGTCGCCAGGGAATTTATACGCCACCTTACTGACTTGTTTGCCGCCCATTTTCTGAAGAGCCTCTGAAATACCTTTCTCGCCCAGGATGAGTGGACGAACGACAACCTCACTACGGTTGGAGAACACCACATCGGCGAAGCGAGCCACAGCATCGTCTTCCTTGAACAGGTAATATCTATACGTTCTGTAGCGCTCCAAATGAGCATCTACATCCTCTATCACTGATTCGTACTTGCGCAAGAGTGTGCGAATACCCTCATATCTGGCCTTCATCTCCTTAAACGTTGGGAGCAAATCGTTCTCCTTCACAAATTCCTCTGCCACCTCGTTCAGATCAGGATATTCCTCGATCACGCGAAGGAAGTCCTCATATGCCTGAGAAAGAGCCTCAAGAGCCGGAGCCATCTCGTAGCTCTCTCGCAAATAAGTGTTCAAGTAGAAAATGCCCTTTTGGAGACGGTTGAGGGAGTCTTTTAAACGGCCAAGAGCTTCCTCCATGATATACAATCTGGCATCTTCTGTTTTAAAATGATGGAGTGGTAAAAACAAATATGCCCAAGAGAAAAAAGCAGAGTACGCGGCCAAGCGTGACAGAGGCGCCCCAAAAACCCACATCTGACGAGCTTCTGTCCCACCACCTCTACGACCTGCACTACGAAGTCAAGAGCATCAAAAACTACTTCACAAACATATATGACACCATCAAATTCTATCTAGACAAGTACGGACCGTATTTACCCACAGACGACAGAAAGAATCTAGCGCTTCTTGCGTTCAAGGCAGATGAGATTATGCTGGACGTGTATGGGCTGGCATATAGGATAGATACATTATACGGTGAAGCGCAAGCGAACATAGATAACGACACGCCAGATGATTTCCAAATAGATAAGAAAGAAGTCAAAGAGCTCCATGAAGCGGTTACGATGGTGGAAAACGCGATCGCAGAGTTTGTAGATGAGTTCAAAGCAATGATCGCAGAGTTCAAGAAAAAGGCAGAAAGAGACGGAATGTATTAAGGCTCAGCAGTTACCACCTGTCATCAACTGTCAGTCTGGGACGGCCTCATCATCGCCTGTTATTTTGGGGGAGCTTATAGCTGGATATCTATGCGCTCCCCGAGCTTCGGTGCAAACGTCTTTATTCCAAACTCTTCCTTCAAGTCCTCCGCTAGGCGGATCGTGTTATCTTCATCTCCGTGCACTGCAACCACGTACTGGGGGTTCACGTTTTTGACGAGCTTGAACAGCTCATCCCTGCCCGCATGTGCTGAGAAGTCATAGCGCTCTACGTCCATCTGTAGCTTGAACTCATAGCCGTCCGCCTCAAATACCCCCTCTTCAAGAACCCTGCGGCCAGGGGTGTCCTCCACGAGGTAGCCGGTGAAGATAATCTTGCTCTTGGGATCGTCCTTGAGTGCAGTGGTGTAGTAAATCACAGGGCCGCCCTGCATCATACCCGCCGTAGTAACGATTACCGCAGGCTCCTGAATAGCACGCTCCCTATCTTTCTGAGTTTTGATCCAGTGCACCTTACGCATAACATTCTTGAGCTTGCGCGCATTAGTCACGTAGTCTGGGTGGCGCAGGATTATCTTCGTGGCATCCCTGGCCATACCGTCGAAGAATATATTATCTATGCCGTGGGAAACAAGGATATCTACAATTTCCTGCGCACGTCCCACCGCGAAGACGGGAAGAATAACAAAGCCGCCGTTGTCTAAAGTCTCCTTCACAGATTCCACGAATTTTTGCTCCAGCATCTTGCGGTCGGGGTGGTCCTTGTCTGCGTAGGTGGACTCCATGATGAGCACGTCTGCATCTACTCCCGTCAGATCCGCGCCCCTCTGTATGTGCGTACCGTAGACTTTGACGTCACCTGTGTACAGGACTGTGCCCTCCTTCGTGTAGAGCTTCGTCAGGGCGGAGCCGGGTATATGGCCTGCGTCAAAGAATTCAAAGCTTATTTCAGACGTGATGGGCGTCGCTTCATAATAATCCGTGCGGACAACGTACTGGCTAGCCGTGCGGACCGCATCCATGTTGTACGCAGGTTCTATTTGCTTTCTTTTGGCCACCTTTATCATATCTTTCCAGAGCAGCCAGGAGAGATCGTGGGTGGGTGGAGTCATGAAGACATTGGTCTCAGACTCCGTGAAGTAATGTGGGACGTAACCCGTGTGGTCCAGGTGCGCATGGGACACAATAAGTCCGTCTATGAGTCCCTCGAACTTCAGAGGATACTCTGGCGCGTCCTCTGTAACCTTGACACCGTAGTCCAGGAGTACCCTAGATTTGCCACTCTCCAGCAGGATAGCACTTCTTCCAACCTCTCTTCCTGCTCCGTATATACCTATTCTCATTTCGTTCGCCTCCTATATCTTTCGTAAATGTCAACAACGATGTTTCCAATGATGAACGCAATAACAAGCCAGAGAAGGACTTCAGACACGGAAAAGCCTCCTGGCATTCTGCCACGTTCTCTGTAACACATTATCCACGCTTGTCTTTTTAACGTCTGCTATGAATTTGGCCACATCCTTCACCCACCACGGCCGCGCTTCCTTTCCGCCGAAACGAACAGGCATGTCCGTTTCAAGGAGTATCCGATCCAGAGGTACCACATCCACCACAGCCCTATACGACTCGTAGTGGAGGACTGCTGGCCCGAAGGAGAAGTAAAAGCCCAGCTCCACGCCACGAATCACATCCCTCATCGGCCCGGAGAACCAGTGAAGATTTACGGGAACGTCGTACTCTGCAAGAAGCTCTAGAACGGGGCGATGGGCTCTACGCGAGTGAACTTCCACAGGCAGACCATACTCTTTGGCCAGTTCAATCTGTTTACGAAAGAACACCTTCTGCCGTTCTTTTTCCTCGGATGTAGTGGCGAACTTGTAGTCCAATCCTATCTCGCCTACTGCCACGACACGCTCATTACTCAGAAGACGCTCTATTTGTTCTATTTCGGACTCTGAAACATTCAAAGCATATTCTGGATGTATTCCGACGGCCGCCCGGACGATATCGTGTTTCTCCGCGAGCTCCAGGCAGCGCAGCGCAGTATCGTAATTCTCTGCATTTGTGATGATAAGTTTGACACCCCGCTCCTTTGATTCGGCAACCACGGAATCGGGGTCATCTACAGCGTAGAGGTGGTCGTGAACGTCAGAGAGCATATAACAACATTGGAAGGATATGCTATTATGGAGATCCTTCTTACCACGATGGTCGGATTGGAAGAAACCGCACTAAAACACGTGCGCAGCGCCTTTGGGCTGAAGGGAAAGAAGCTACGCAACGGAAGAGTCGTTGTGGAGGGAACAGAAGAAGACGTGGTTCGACTAAACTATATGGGAAGAACCTTTGAACGCGTAATGATACTCCTGGACGTGGTTGATGGCGTGGAAACACTAGATGACGTGTACCGCGCGGTGAAGAATCAAGACCTTGGCATATTCTTTGGGCCGAAGAGGACATTTGCGTGCAGGTCCGACAGAATGGGGGAACATCCATTCACGTCGCTGGACGTAGAGAGAATCGCGGGCCAAGCAGTGGTGGACTACTTTCAGGAAACCACAGGAGAAAGAATACGCGCCAATCTCACGGATCCTGACGTGATACTCCGCGCGGATCTAGACGGGAACACGTTATACATATCCTTAGACACCACTGGCTACGAGGCACTACACCGAAGGGGCTACAGAGTCTATGACCATCCAGCTGCACTCAACGCGGCCCTCGCTGCAAGCATGCTCCTCGAATCAGAATGGAGTCTAGCAAAAAAGCTCCTGGATCCATTCGTTGGAGGCGGAACGATACCCATCGAAGCGGCGCTCTGGGCAAGACGAGTGCCATGGTTTAAGTTCAGAGGCTTTCTCTTCGAGCGGGCAGAATTCTTTAATGATGATCTAATCGCGGAGGTGAAAGAAGAGCTTGTTGAACATGAAAACAATGAGAAAATAGATGCAGTCGGCGTGGAGCTCTTTGAGAAACACCTGCGAGGGGCAAACAAGAACGCAGAGAGTGCTGGAGTAGCGGATACTATCATATTCAAGAAGGGGGATGCCGCGCAGCTAGAAGAGTACGCGGACGTGATAGTGACAAATCCACCATACGGCAACAGAATAGCTAACCCCCGCGTAGTACACAAGCTCTACAAAGATTTCGCCAAGAGAGCTGCAGAATTGGGAGTTCCCCAGATCACCACAATAACGAGCAGATGGAAGTGGATGGAAGGCGCGCTCACGTCTGCAGGATACCAGATAGAAAAAAGTAAATTCGTGCTATATGGAAAGCTGCACACACACCTTATCAGGGCTTCGCTTGAATGATGCCCTCCGCCAACCCGAGTATTGCGCGATATGGATCCTTTGCCTTCGTCACGCCGGAGGCTACGAGAACGCCCTGTGCCCCTAGCTCCACCGCCTTCTTAACGTCCTCAGTGGTTTTGACTCCGGCACCCACGAGCACAGGAGCCATCACAAGGTCAACAGCCTTCTTTATAATTTCTGGCTTCGCCTTCGAGACAGAAATGTCCGTTCCGATGAGCTCAGGCGGTTCAACGGCAACAGCGTTGGGCTGTAGGTCAGAGACAGCTCTTGCAATCGTCTCATCAGCGGCACAGGCAATAACTTCCAAATCCAGCTGCCTTGCACGGTGTACAACGTACTCCACCCACGAGAAGTTTACCTGCCGCTCGGAGTGATTTATGATAGTTCCGTCTATACCCCACTCGGCAAGCATTTCAGGAAGAACCGAGCCAGTATGCGCACCTGGCTGGTAAGCGTCCACGTGTTGCGCAAAAACAGGTATATCCACAGCCTCGCGCACCTTAACAAGATCCACAGCGTTCGGGGCCACGATCACAGAGACGCCAGTTTCATCGTGGACCCTTTCCGCAGCACGGGCAATCTCGACGGCCCTGGCACCCATGGCCTGTGCGTAAGCCTTGAAGTTTATGACGACTGCTGGGAGGTCCATGTGTGTAAAACGAAGAAGTATTATTTAACGCTTGCGAACGCGGAAGGCATAAATACATCCGAGACCAGATACTTCTGTGGAAGTCACCGTTGTTGGAGACGTGAACCCGGATCTGCTATACGTCGTCGATTCTTTTCCTTCATTAGACAGCCAGAGCATAGCACGAGCATTTCAGATGAAATTGGGCGGTTCTGCGGCAAATACTGCCTATGCTCTAGCCAGGCTCGGTGCAAAAACGTGGTTCTTTGGCTGCGTGGGAGAGGACGACTTCGGACGCTTCTGCGAGCAGGAACTAAAGAGAGCTGGCGTGAAGGCATCGCTCTGCAGGACACGTGCCGCAAGTACAGGGATCACGTCAGCGGTGGAGTTCATGGGGACGAGGACCATGTTCACCCACAGGGGTGCTAACGAATTCTTGGACATCCATCACGTCACCCTCCGCGGCGACTGGATGCACGTCTCTGGCTACTGGCACCTCACAAAACTCAGACCAAACATAGAAAAGCTATTCAAACAGGCAAGCGAACGCGGTATGAAAACATCCTTTGATGTTGGATCGTGGAACAACGACTGGAAAGAGTCAGAATACATCGTGAGAGCCATAGAAAAAGGCTACGTGGATTTCGTGCTTGCCAACGCAGAGGAGATCTCTGGACTCACTGGCCTGCCCGCCGAAGACGCCATAGAGCGCCTGAGAAGGAAGACGGTAATAGGACTCCATCAGGGGCGAAACGGCGCTACTATATACTGGAACGAAGGGGAACATCACGTACCTGCCTGGGAGATTCACCCCGTGAGGACAACAGGTGCAGGAGACACGTGGAATGCGGGGTTTATATGGGCATACATTCAGCTAGGAGACGTAAAGCGGGCGGCAGAAATAGCCATGGACATCGTGGAGAACTACGTGCTGGGAAAAGAAATAGAGGCTCCCGTCATACGCTGACGGAAGATGCCCTCTTCGCACTAATACCTTTCTTGACCTCGATGTAATACTCTTCAACGCCGTTATCTGTCTCTAGTCTCTTCGCCCAATCTTCCTGACCGTGCAAACGAGCAAAGAACGCGAAGAGATCCTTAACGCGCTTGGAAATGGGCCTCTGGGATTCTGCATTGGCTCTGCGCTGGTACTGGCTTATCTGAACGGCAAGGCGCTCAGCCTCCAAGGGTGCAAGAACACCGTACATCTTCTCGTAGGCCGCAGGAATGACCTTCTCTGCCCACTTGCGATGGAAACGACAGAAGCCCGCGTTCTCTGTCAACAATTCGGCAACGAATCGCTCCCAGACTTTCGCGCCGAGGGCTTTGGGGTCCAGCCAGTCAGAGCCGTAGTATGTCATGAACTTACCGTGCAGGGGCAAAGGTATGAAGAACCCTGGCACGATGTACTGTGGAGGGACTAATTCACCACCGCCAGAGAAGGGAACTAGAACCGCGGCATCAATGGCTCCGTTTCCAATTTTCTCAGCCGCAGGACGTATGCCGTGGGCAAGAAAGTCTGCCTTCCCCTCTGCAAGTGCGGCGATGAGGCGCGTGACCGCCCGGAACTGAGCGTCTTGGTCCACGTCGAACGGCTGGAGGCTCGTCTCGGGGATTCCTTCGATACGCAAGATTCCACGATCTCTTAGCTCCAAAGCCCATGCAATCGTGTCCCCAAGCTGGATTGCATCAAAACCGAGGCGGTCTGCAAGGTGCGCCAGTGCGACCACCTTTTCCAGGTCGAAGATACCTAGCTGCGCTCCCAATGCCGTGATTGGCTCGTAGTCCAGTTTCTTGTCCCCTAGATACTTCTTGCACGCGGCGGCACATTTTTCCCCACAGGTCTTGGACTTTATCTCTCCCAATGAAAATCCCGAACGCATACGCTCTACGGTCGGAGCTATGAACTCATCCCACAGCCGTTCGCGCTCAGAGTCGCTCATGTAAATGTTATGCCAGTTATATGCGGGGAGCAGTCCGCGCAGATGTGCCCAGTTAAGTATGGTTCCACCTATACCGTCCTTCTGGCTGAAGCGGTACTTCTCCGTTGCAGCAGGAACAGACTTAAGGTAATCGTCACCAAGAACGTCTGCAGCTACCTTCTTGAAACGATCCACATCCACATCTGGTTCCACGTCTCCACCGAAGACCACGGCATAGACGTTGTGTGCCTGAACCATCACGGAACCGGCACCACCGCGGCCGAAAAAGTCTATGGACTTCATGACAGGATCGACGGAGGCAAGCATGCCATAATCTGTGTGTCTGGCCGCTGGACCGGCAACGACGGCGCGGAACGGTGCTCCGTTGTAAACGTCCTTTAGCTCGTCTCCAAGGAACTCAGATATGGCAAAAACACCCTCATGAATAAGGTCCTCTGCATCTGACAGTTCAAAGATCTGCATGGTGGTGCCAGCCTCGTCGCCTACGACCGCAACAACCGCAGGGATCGGAGAACGACCCACCAGCGTAACACCTCTATCTCCCGTAAGCGTGATATAGTGTCCAAGCCCACCTGCAGAAGAAACAAAGAATCCGCCAGTCATGGGCGAGCGGAACGAGAGCACGCCACGATTACCGCCCTGTATGTCCGGATGCGCAAAGGGGCCTGCGGAGAAGACCAATGCATTCTTGGGATCATACACATCTCTAGAATAGGTCTCGTACTCGGCGGAATGTATCTTTATACCCGCATCTACGGCGCCAGAGCTCGGAAGACGAAGTTCCTTCATCCTCTGTTTCTCCAGATCAATAACTATCATGCTAAAACAAAGTATCCTCGCTTTAAATACTTGATCCCTTGTGTATACGTGTGCAAGATTTCACGACTAGCAGAAGAAATCAGGAAACGCACAGATCTGTTTCCCACACTCGTATTTGGCTCCGCTATGCACGGAGCTGGCAGAACGTTCCTGGCAAACCTTGCAGAAAAGCTGTTTAGTGATGCTGGCTATCCTGTAGAACGCATAAGCGTCGGTTCTATCTTCAGAGATATCGCAGCTAGGGAAGGGCTTAGCGTAGACGAGTTCGCAGCACTAGAGGTAGAAGACCCAAGACGGTTTTACACCCTAAACCAGGAAATCGATGAGAGCGTCCACGAGAAAATGGAGACTTCTGCCACAGATGCCGTAGTCATTGTGGATTCCGATCTCGCAGCATACCACGCAGATATGGACAACGTGTATGCATTTCTCATCTACGCAGATCCAAAAGTCATTGCAAAAAGGGTGTTGGAACATCCTAGAAAAGGAGACGGGACATACGACTCTGAAGAAGATGCTATGAATGCACTAATTCGGCGCACAGAGTTGGACATAGAGGCGTACGAGCGTATGAGCACCGTCGCACAGGGTAATTTCTGGAAGTTAGTGTATAGAATAGCCGCGGAAGACATGCGAAGGAATTTGGACGTACTTTTGCGCGGGAAAGCGCCCAAGAGCCCATTCTACCATGCAAGCATAGACAACAGCGGCGATGCAGAGCAAACAAAAAAGAACTGGTGTGATGCAGTAGATAAGATCGTCAGTCTGCTCTGATAACTGTCCCAACGCGTTTCCCGCGGATTGCAGTGCTCATGTGTCCCTTCTCAGCCGACGTTATAACCACAGAGTCTAGCCAAGGCGAAGTTTGAACCAACGCAAGCATCGTTTCAACCTTTGAAAGCATCCCTCCAGTAACATCTATACCATGACTCCCGCCGAGGGCTGCCCGTATGTCTCGGAAATTTTCAGGGGTAATCTCCGGTATGCGCTCAGCATTTGGATCCTTCATCGGATCTGCCGTGTAAACACCATCTACGCTCGTTACCAAAACAATGCGCTTTGGTTTCATAGATGAGTTCAAAGTGAAGAAAACGCGCTCGGTGGAGAAAATGGATCCTCCACGCCTCGCATCTGGCACGGCATCGCCATATGTAACTGGCAAGTAGCCAGCGCGCAGAACTTCACCCAACGCACCCAAGCAAAGACGAGATGGATTATCGTCACGAGAGAAGATTATTGCAGACGGAGGAAACTGAAAGGCGGGGAGATCGTGATCCACAAGAATATCCACAACGATCTGGTTCAGCCTTGCAGCAACCGCATGGACCTTCGCCGCGTAGAGCTTCGGATCGTTTTTCTTCAGAGGAGCAAACTCCCTTGCCGCCCAGTGGCCAAAACTCCCACTTCCATGACCCAAAAGAATCGAATACTCCGAAAGAAGTTGCTTCAGTTCCAGAGCAAGAGCGGATACTGCGTCACGATTTGGAGATAGCGGCCTGTTCTTGTCCGTAATTATTGAGCCACCCCACTTCACGAACACAGTACTCTTCGCCACGAGAAGAACAAGGAGCGAACGTTTTTATGGGTGTCCTACGTGCTTCGGCGATCAACGAGTTGGTTTAAATAGTCCCATGCCATCCTATATCCGTGGCAAGACGGCGCAGGCTTGGAGAAACGGTGTACTACATCACGACGAAGATGGATAATCTTGATGATAAGCTGAACAAGCTAGGCTTACCCGGGGAGCAGATCCTCCAGATCTGGGAAGAAGAAGACGTGCCAGACGTCTATTTTGTGGATGGGGCCCTTATATTGGACCTAAACTTTATGGGGGAAAGTACACTCATTGCCGTAAAGAAAAATACCGTCGCAGTCATTTCCGAC
This sequence comes from uncultured archaeon, assembly GCA_964451455.1. Lineage (GTDB taxonomy): Archaea > Iainarchaeota > Iainarchaeia > JAADDC01 > JAADDC01 > SZUA-1452. The sequence continues at coordinate 13,222 of CAYVHT010000009.1, read as the reverse complement.
GAAGAAACGGAGCTACTCAAGTGGATAAAGAACAGCATACGGCGAAGGAGAAAATTTTTGCAGAATCCGGGCACCTTTGTCTACCGCGCCATCAAGAAGCAGCTAGACATCATCCACGACCGCGTTTCGGAGATTCACAAGGCAGTCACGCGGGTAGAAAAGGACATGGCACAAAACATCCGCTCAACGGATGCTGACCGCGTCCTGAATGTCTACGACGTCCTTCTACAACTCCATGACGTCAGGAGGGAGCTGGCGTATTTCTGGAAAGTAGTTATGAAGCTTCGCCGCACCCCACTGCTGAAACCCGAGGAGATAGAGGACATAAAGGGAGACGTCCACGAGGTACTATCCTTCGTAAGCCTCACTATCAAGTCTGCGAACTCGATTCTTGATCTTCACGACAGGGCCCTGTCCATGGAACTGAACCTACTCATTAAGCGTTTAACCGCGATTTCCATCATCCTCGCAGTTATTACGATCATAACTGGAATCTACGGAATGAACTTTCGATACATCCCGCTGGCTGAGCACCCATGGGGGTTCTGGATTATAAATGGGCTTCTCGTTCTCCTATATGCTGGTATGTGGTGGTTGTTCAAGCGCAAAGGGTGGATGTAAATGGAACGTCCTTGGTTTCTCCGATCCCCCCACGATGAACTGCGAAAAAATCCGGAGGTTGCCCAAACTACAGAATTTTGGAAGAAGATAAACTCAAGGAAGTTCTTGGTGGAGGATCCGCAGAGCGCCCTGACAGCAGCAAGAAAAGCACTGCGGGCTGGCATAAGACATATGGCCATCGACGACGTCATAAGAACTGCAGTAAGAACACAGGATTTCGAAACCGTCGCGAAAATGATAGGTGCGCACGAAGATGCCACCGTAGCACAGTATATTTTGGATCACTTTTACGACATGTCAGACATCCATGATGGGCAACTCGCAGAAATGCTCGCGAAGGTCGCAGAACCGGAAAGAATGGTTGATATCATCGGGCACGTGAGAGACGAGGCATTGAAGGAAAAGCTAATGCACAAACACAGAAAGAAGATACTATCTGGCAAAAACGCTATCAAAAAAATCGTGCAATATCCGGAATTGCTGAGAATCGCTCTGGAGAACGAGTGGCATGCAGGGATGAACGAGAAACAAATACGCACCATAAGTGATCACATTTCGCGCACAGCTCCAGCGAAGATGCTTCAAATAATAACCGGTGTGCTAAAGAAAGACATAAAAACGCCAAAGGGTGCAGAGAACACAGTAAAGATCCTAAAATACTTGCTAAGAGGTGCTGCAAACCATCCGGAAAGTGCAGAAAACATGGTGGAGATCTACAAAAAGATAAAGGGCCACGTATTTCCGGCATCTGGCAATAAAAGAACAGAATTTGGCAAGAAGTTCCTTGCAATAGCGGGCGAGGACATGGCATTCACTTTAATCAACGCAGCAATGCAGAAGACGCGCCAAGGCAAGTACAAGGAGGCGAGCGCGCTTTACAAAGAGGCAACTTGGCTGATGAAGGAATTCATGAAACACATGAAACCCGAACATGTCGAACGCTCCGCGGAAGATCCGAGAACAAGGTACGTCAGGATAGGTCAGACAATAATGAAGATGAGTGATCCAAAACTGCTATGGGTCTTAGAGCCCAACGCAAGGAAGGAAGCCAAGGTACAAACGGAGCGCATGATAGAGTATGGCATACAGAGCGGGCTCCTAGAAAAGCTGCCCAGTCAACACATCCAAAGGATCGCGGCGAACCTCGCAGATGCCAGAATGCGTGACGCTATAATTCCTGTAGCAAGGACACTCGCAGAAAAAGAAGTGCCCAAAACGCACCCGCTCGCAAGGATGTTCAGGACATACCTTGGCGCGCACGGGTCTGCTGCGCCACACGAGTTCGCCGAAGTCATTGAACAACTGATGGAAGAAAAGGGCTTGTCAGACAAGGAGATGAAACGACTCGCGAACGTAGTAGGCGTAAACACACTCCTACCAAAGGCACTTTGGGATCAACTGGTTCAAAAGAAGTAGAGGACAGCGCCCGAGCCGGGATTTGAACCCGGGTCGCGGGCTCGACAGGCCCGCATGCTAACCTGGCTACACCACTCGGGCATCCACCGCATCGCGCGGCAATACTACGTTTCTAGCGTTGATTTTAAAAGAGTTGCGAGAGCCTTGCGGCCAAACAGTACAATACACCCATGTAATCAACAGCAGAACAACAAGAATTAAGGAAAAGGGCGGCAGCGTCGGGCACTTCCCAGGCCAGAGGAGGCCCAGTACCATACCCATCGCTGGCGGGCTTAACTTCCGGGTTCGGAATGGGTCCGGGTGTTTCCCCGCCGCTATGGCCGCCGACCCGTAATACGTTCATATAAAAATGGTTTTAAAACTAGCGTCATTCCTGCCTAGGTGCTTGAACAAAGTCCTTGATAAGATCCCTGACTTTCTTGATAGCTTCTACAATTTCATCCTCTTTTCTCACGCCAGCACAGATCAGCTTTCCGTTCTTGAACAGTAGAAGCGTGGCTTTTGGTTCACGAATGCGAATGATCGCACCAGGAAACTGTTCTGGCTCGTATTCTACGTTGTCCAGCGTTGCGGCAAGGGAGTAGAGGTCCACAGTAACCTTCAAATCACCCGAGGCAACGATATTCTCTATGCGGAATGGTACGTTCTTGGGGTCTGGAAGATTTAGGTGCGGCTGAGCTTCTTTCAGAACCTCAACAGTCTTCTCTATGGCCTTTCGTATTTGCTCGGGGTTTTTGTTGCCCGTACAAATAAGCTTTCCGTTCTTGAACACGAGCAAAGAAGAGTGTGGTTCTTCTATCTTGAGTATGGCGCCAGGAAACTGTTCTGGCTCGTATTCTACGTTGTCCACGGAGAGCGCAAGAGAAAACAAATCTATGTCCACGTCAAGGGACGCGGAGGCAACGATGTTCTCAACATGATAATAAATACCGTCCTTCTCTGGCATGGACCTCCTGTTAATATAAAGCCGACACCTTTAAAAAGGGGTAAAGTTGTTAAAGCTTCACTAATGCGCTGGCCGAACCACCGCCGTGCCAACTCATTCTGGGCCGTACTCGAATCACCCAAAGCTTCTCAGTCACGTCGTCCAGCAGCACCGCCAGCCCTCGCGTGTGCGGCAAAGATGCCAGGCTTTTGTCCAGAGATTCACCGACGTAGGTGGGACGGACAGAAGACAGTGCCTTTATATCCAGGTAGCTTGTGATTCGATGACCGAGAATGATGTCTGCCTGGGTAATGGCGTCATCACTGAGACGATCAATGCGCTGAGTTGCAAGAATGAGGGAAAGCCCTGGCTGACGCCCAACGCGTATCCAGTCAGAGAGCACCGCCTTTGACAGAGATTTCCTGTCACGTGGCATGAAAAGGTGAGCCTCATCTATGATCATCCAAACCAGTGGCATCCTAGAGATATTCTTGCCCTCGCGAATCTCGGAGATCTCCTCCACCTTTCTGTACTTCATGCGCTCCTCAAATATGCGCTTTCCAAGGATTGCCACAACTACTTCGCGCAAGGATGCAGAACCAAGGGCAGTCTTAAACGTAGACACATCTATGATGTTTATGGCACCTGGTTTGACAAGATCCACGACGCGTGGCGCGTTTGGATCGAAGAGCTCCCACTTCTTTGCCGCAACCAGGCGCATCTCCACAGACTTTTTTATATGTGGCTTGGCATCTGAATTCCGAACGATCTGAATAAGATCGTCCACAGTGTAAGCACCCTTCTCCTCTGCTTCAGCTACGGCACCGGCCAGAAGCGCTCCCGCCTCTGAATCCAACTCAAGGTTAAACAGGCCCAACCACTCTTCAATTCCCATGTCTGCCGTGTTTATGGCAAAGTATCCATCAACAGGCATTTCATGCTCCAGATAGAAGGGCAAAGCACTCTTGGGAACAAGGACATTCACGTCAAAGGCCTTGGGCTGAAGTCCCCACTTCTGCAACAGCTCCGCCTGTGGTTTATTTGGCACCTTCATTGTCCAGAAAATGCCTACAGTATCTATAACAATAACAGATGTCCTGCTCTTGACGGAAAAAGGTAATGATGCCAGCTCTTCCAGAATGACGCCAAGCGTATATGATTTACCGTAACCTCGCTTTCCCAGAACGAGCATTACGTGAGACGTGCTCATATCCATAAGAACACGGCGGCCCAGGACGGGGTTCGCACCCTTGCTCATAACCACCCTACCTATGAACCCTGTTCCGCGCTTTCCGAACTCTCGAAGGGTAGACTCCTTACGGCCAACAACCACGTCATCTCCAGAGAGCACGTCCACGACCATGTGGATAATACGCATTGGACGTTTAAAAGCCACCGTGACGGAACAAAAAGACAGGGAAAAAGAGAAAGGGGGCGAGGGAGGCGTATGAGTTGTGCGGAGGTGGATCCCGGGCGGGCAAACGTCAGGCCGGCGCGTAGTAAACCTTCCTACCCTTGCGAACCTTCCTGACGAGGCCTCGCTTATACAGCCAGTTCAAACGGGCCGATGCTGCATTGAGGCCCTTATAGCCCAGGGCATTCCGCACGTCCTCTGCGCAAACCATGCCGCGCTCGCGCACCAAGGAAAGGATCTGTTCATCACGCTCGGACAGACCCAGATCCTCCGTCTGTGGGGGGGCGGATGATGGAGGATTCCGGATCGCGGCGAGGGCATCGCGGATCTCACGGAGCAGCGCGTTAGTGCGCCTCCTCTCTTCGATGAGCGCGGCGATCAACGTGGCGAGGACTACGGGATCCTGGGCGCGCTGTACGAGGAGCTCGATAGACATGAGATCGTCGTCTTCCACGCCGGGAAGCAACGCTTTTATAGCTGAGATCATTGTTGATACGGAGGTGGAGTCGCCCTCACGTTTGCCCGCCACGTATCATGATAGTGTCATGACATATTTAAGTATTGTCGTGAAAGAATCACGATTCCTCACGGGAAAGGTTTGAAAATTAGATGAAGGTTACCTCATAGGGTCTGTCCAATAGGACGCCCAAGGCCCTCTGGACGTCGGGGTACGGGAAAGAAAGTTTTCGGATGTCCTTTCGGGCAACGACGATACGATAGACCACGCCCTCGGGCTTAAAGAGCTTGTTGATACCAATCACGCGCACCCCGCCGAAGAGATCCTGTATCGTCTTCTTTAAGTCCACATCAATCTCCACTATGCGGATAGGCTTGCCAACAGCCTGACGGAACGCACGGAGCACTTTGCCATTCTTTCCAATAAGGCGACCGATCTCGCCGCGAACCAGGATGAGTATGAAAGAATTCATGTCGTGAGCCTTTACGAATTCTACCGTGTCCCCTATTCTATACTTGCTGTCCAGATCATAGAGTATTCGAGATATGCGCACGTCCAACTCGCTTATTTCTCCTTTCTTGAGCTTTTCTTCGTCAACCGGGCAGAGATAATCACTTCGCATACATACCTCACATATGGGGGCACGGACCATCCTAAACCACCGTGAATAATCTGGAAAGAAGTAAAAATAAACCCACGGGTTAGTGGGGTTACTCCTTGGCGAGAACAATATCTATTGCAGAGACCTTAGAAACACCATGCTCGCCCTGAAGCTCCTCTGTGGAAATGTCAATCTGCTTCACCTGCACCTCTGGGAGGAAGCGGTTCCTGACAACCTCTGCGACGTCCACCGCCTTGGAAATGGCCCTACCGCGTGCCTTGATGTGGACCTCCTTTGCACCCTGGTTGAACTGGGTCACAACTGCAAGGACGTAGTTCATGACGCCCTTCTTGCCAACATAGACCTCGTTCTCTGCTGCCATGGTATTCACCTCGTCTCAAAAAATGGGGGGTAAGTGTTAAAAACTCCTTATGCGCGGTTCCTTCGATACTCTTCCACGAGATCCAATATGCGCTGCGCCAGCTCCTCTGCATCCTGCCGATCCTCTTCGGGAATCAAGATGGCGAAGTGTTCCGTAGATATAAGAATCCTGCCCGAAGGAACCCTATCAAGAGGAACGATTATCGCCTCGCCGCGACCGACAGCATCAATCGCATCTAAAACGTCCCTCAACCGCATACGAATCCGTTTCAGCTCCCTTTTAGCTGCGTCCCGCTCCATCCTCATCTTCTGGTACCGCTCATCACTGGGAACGTACCTCAACAGGCGTTTTAGACGTGCATTTTCCTCACGGACGACATTTAACTGCTTGGAAAGTCGAGAAACTTCCCGCTCCTTGCGGGCAACGGTCTTCTTGAGGTCGGCTATGATCTCATGCAGATGGGAAACATCCTCACGCTTCTGGCTCGTCGAAGATCTGTAAGAACGCACCTCTTCCTGTCTCTCCCACTCTTCCAACGCATGCGAAACAGGCGTGCCAAAGACCACTGCCCTCTTCAAGAAGTCTGCAAGCCCGGGATCATGGCCATACTGAGCATCCACGTGGCGAAACTTGGGAGCATACTGGAGGTAAGCAGCATACGCTGCCGAGAGCGCGTCTCGCTGGTGGTCATCCTTAGGCGCATTTCCAAATTTCCTCGCAGTTGCCTCCTTAAAAGCAACGCGGATCTTTTCTGTGGGCACCCATAGACGAGCTCCAAACTGTGCGGCAATCTTCTCCACACGAGACGGCGGAGGCACAACGTCCGTGGCCACAACGATCGGAGCACCCACATCTTTCAGTGCGGAAACAATCCAAGAGTCGTCGGCAGATCTTTGAGAAAGAAGAAGGAGGAGCTTGCCCCGCAGGTCAAGAGCTGCGAGGCCCGTGGTCGTCCCGGGATCAACGCCCAGGATCACGTAGCCTACGGCCGCTCACCTCACACAAAGCCGCCCTTATTAGACAGGAAGTATATCAGGCGGCGGAATACTGCATCAAAGGGCTTCGTTGCAGGGTTGAAGTTCACAAAGGCTATGGAGCCGTTGCTGAGACCGACGGAGTGGGAAAGCACTATCGCGGAAACGCTGTCAGACTGCTGCTTGCCCTGTGCATCGTAAGAGTAAAACACAGCCGCGCGGACGCCGTTCTTGCTCACCACGACTCCGCGGAGTGGATTGATCTGAACGTTGGCTGGCTTCCCAGGGAAGTACTTTGTTGCCTCTCCTGCGGGATTCAGCTCCTTGTTGTAAACGAAGAACCGCATGCGTACGTTGCTCATGGGCTGTCCGTAGTGGCACATATACTGACCGGTTGTGGAAATGCAGCGGACCGGCATGTACTGACCCATGTCGCCTATAGCGCCACCGCCCCAGCCCATGCAACCATAGTCTGGCGTGCACGTCGCGGAGTCCTTGATGATGATAAGATTTCCGCCATTCTTTACATACTTGACAAACTCGTCGCGCTGGGTGTCTGTCACACTCTTATCGTTGATCTGGTCGAGAATGACAATATCATAGTTACCCAGCGTCTCAGCGTAATATGGGTCTGACGGAAGTAAAGACGCGGGTTCAGCTTCTACCGTAAAGCCCATATACTCACCAGAACCCTGCGCGACAGAACTTACAAGATCCTGGATCTGCGGAGCGTTGGGATCATCTGTCAGAACAAGGACATGTATCGTTTTGCTTAAACCAAACATGGAACCGGGCAAAAGACCCATCTTAGCAGCCAAAAAAGCACCCAAAATGATCAAAAGTGCAAGAGGTAACAGGCCTTCGAGATACTTCGAGTACTTGGGCTTCCCTTGGTCTTGCATGGCGGCCATCATTGCCGCGGCGTAAAGCGCATCGTCGTTGGGCGCAGCGGCCCCTGAACCCTGACCTGCAGGAGCTCCTCCTCCATACATAAGCAACACCGAAATAAAAGGGAAGCTCGTATTTAAATGTTACGTGGCTGCCCAGCTACAGATATCGTAGAGAAGGCGAACAAGCACAGACTTTCTCGGAGTCCCGCCCGGCCCATTCACCTCGTCGTTCAGAACGATCTCGGGCGGAAAAGCATAGTAGATCACGCGGTATCCATTGCGTATAGCAAGAGGATATGGTGGAGACTCTCCGCAGCACCGACCGACGCCAGAAACAGTGGCAAAGATCTTTTGGGCACCAAAAAGAGACGTCTGGAGTGGTTCAACTACGACGAAGTTGTGATGGAATGGCATACGTATGTGCAAGCTCTTTGTAAGCCGATCGCTAAGGGGAATGAGCTCGCCCATAACAGTACAGTTCTCATCTCCATGACAGTAATCTCCGACGTATTTCAGCCCGAGGAACTGAGTACCGAAGAGGAGGGGGTTACCAAACTCGTCCACACGGTCCCAGCGGTTCATAATCACGAGCTGTGCACCAGAATTCGTTTCATTGGTGTCAACATGGGCCATCTCCGACCAAGAAGTATCCTTAGGCACGCGAAGGTATTGGGAGTTGTTCTCCGCATCCACGCCCACGTCTCCAGCTATGAGCACCTTCCCACCTCGCGCTGCGAAGTCCCAGATCGCCTCCATCTGCTGAGGCGTCAAGACCCTTGCGTGCTCAACGATAAGAACATCGTACCCGTCCAAATTCCCTGGGCCAATCATGGAAATGGGCATGGTATCAGCGTAAAGATTGCACTGATTCGTGATGAAGGCTGCAAGAGCCCGTGGATTGCCCATGCCAGAGTCACCGTATAGAACAAGTATGTTGGGATACGTGCGACCGTAGATCCTCTCAAGAATCATGTGGTAGCCAGTGCACCAGTATGGCACCTGATCGCAGGAAATCATACCGTATTTCGTGGCTAGAAAGAGTGCAATAACGACGAGGATCGTTATGGCAATGGTATGAAGGATTATTTGCTGAGTCTGATTCTTCACCAACTGCCCACGCATGAGAAGAAAAAGGAGAGGTGGTATTTATTGATTTCACCCTTTGCGATAGATTATATTTGCCCGCAACTTCCCCCGTTGCGCAGCATTCTCAAGGAATTTACGGTATGCAAGAGCGAACTGGGCAATTTTTGGATACGCAGGCCAGCGAGAGAGATTGACCACAGAAGGGTCGTCGATTATCTGCTCCTTTATACGCTGTGCATTCACATACTCTGGAGCGCCCTGCCTAGCAAGGGCCCATGCAAGTTCACGCTGAAACTGCGAGATTGAAGAAATAGCTCGGAGCCCCAACTTCTCAAAGAACTCGGGATTCTCTTTCAAAACTTTTTGCACATACAGGTAGCCGTCACGCGAGCCAGTAAGAATATCTGACTCCTTCGGCAAACGCTGGAAACTTCGCTTGCCCGCATCTTCCTCCGAGTCAAAACCGTACCTCTCCCGAAAAGTCTTATGCATCTGCTCGATCGTCTCCCATGCCTTCTCCTTGGCAACGCGCTTAGTAGCATTCTCAAGATCCGCCTTCAGAAGCCGCTCAATTTGTTTTGCTACAAGTTCACGATCGGACTTGCGCGAGAGTGGGATAACTTCATGTGTTAGGTATGAGTAACGCATGATAAGAGGAGATTCGCCAGTATTTCCTGCAATAGCGTATTTGGCAACAGTGCGAATATTCTGAAACTCCCGGTTAGGGCGAGCCTCGTCAGATGGCAACACACCGTGGACAACCACCGTGAGTTCTCCATTCCTGAGATGGTATGAAACAAGAGCGCGATCCCCTGTGGGCAAATCAACGATGCCAACAGGCATATGCTCCAAAACAACAGGCATGTCCCCCAACATCACATTATGCCGAGAAATCAGACGGAGGCCCTCCCGTTCATCAACACGTGGAATAGACGTCCCTTCAACGCCCAAAACCTCATACTTCTTCCTAAACAAGGTGCCAGACTTGCGCCAGAGCGTGGGGATATCCTTAGTCTCCAAAACGTGCTCACGGAGCTCCACGGTTGGCACACGAACACCCTCGCGGGCAGTCTCCGCAACTTTCTTAGCCCGCGAGAATACATCTTTATTCATACCACTATCACACCCCCAAGTATAAAAGCATCTCGGCGAACATTTAGAACATGGTCAAGAAGGAAAAGATTGAGACGCCCCCATCAATGCTGGGCATCATGGAGTTCAACGTAGATACCAGCAAGATGCGGCTCACGCCACAGGTAGTTCTCGCAATAACTGTGCTCGTAGCGCTAATTGTAGTTGTTCTCGACTACACAATGCCCCTGAGGTGATCGGACGGACCCCCATGTGGTAATCCTTGCGGGGGGCAAGGGAAGCCGGCTCTGGCCCCTTAGCAGGACATACTACCCAAAACCATTCGTACGGATCCACCGCGCCAAACGCTCCCTCTTCCAAGATACTGTTTTGAGGGCCACTCACATAGCAGAGCTAGAGAACATACACGTTATCGTCAATGAACGCCATCTACCCCTTGTGCTACACCAGATTTCGGAGCTCGGATTGAACATACCCGAGGAGAACATTCTCACTGAGCCTGTTCCGCGAGACACCCTTCCAGCCATAATTTACGCTCTCATGAATATCCCCGGAGATCCGCCAATAGCAATGATGCCTGCAGACCAATACATCCGCGAATCTGACCGTCTGGCTAGTGCAATAAAGCGAGCGGTCAAGTTCACGAATAGGTACATCGTCGCGATCGGCGTGACACCTACAGAACCGGACACAGGGTATGGATACATGCGCATGGGCAAAGAAATTGCAGATGGCGTCTACGAACTTCTGGAATTTAGAGAAAAACCCGATGCCGAGACTGCGCGGAAATACGTAGACGAGGGCTATCTATGGAACACGTTCATACACGTCTTCCGCAAGTCCATCATGCTGAGCGAGATAAAAAGATACGCGGAGGAAACATACCGAATATTCGAAAAGTATAAGGACGAACCAGAAACTGCATACTCCCTCGTCAGCCCCATATCACTGTCCTCGGAGGTACTGGAAAGAACTGATAAAAACGCAGTAATCCCGGTTAACATCACGTGGAGCGATATGGGGTCCTTTGATCGTCTCCATAAGCTTGCAGAGAAAGACGAGAACGGGAACGCGTATAACGTGCCGTTAATCGCGATAGACGCCAAGAACAACTATGTTCAAGCACCTGAACAAAAAACCGTAGCGATTGTTGGCCTTAGCAACGTTTTTGTCATTGACACAAAGGATGCAATTATTGTAGGGGATAGTGGGCGCGCACAGGACGTAAAACAAGTATTCAAAATCCTTGAGCGCAACCATGGCCCTGTGCAACACCATATGGAGATTCCTGCAGAGTGGGGAGGTAGCGAAACGCTCGAATATAACGAGAGATACTCCATCAGTAGGCTAGAGATCCAGCCTGGAAAAACCGCGAGAATCCGGATAGCTAAAGCCCAAAAACTCGTTTTACTAAGTGGAGACGTAAGAGTCGGGGAAACTGTCTACTCCCCAGGAGATTTCATAGACACGACAGGAGAAATCCTCGAAATACGCAATATTGGAACGGCGCCTGCCGAAATTCTGCAGATCCGCCTCCAGAATACCGCTGACAACCCATACATAGAAATGCTTAAAGAATTGGGGATGGAGGGCTAATTGCCCTCAGTCAAAGTCCATGTCGCTGCCCTCATTGCCCTTGTCGCTGGATTTCTTGCTGGCCGCTATGATGTCGTCAATCTTCAAGATCAAGCGCGCTGCCTCGCTAGCGGACATGATTGCCTGGGACTTGACTTTTACCGGCTCTATGACATTCTTCTCCTTCATGTTGGCGATGTCGCCTGCGAAGACGTCAACACCCCAGTATTTGCCATCCTTCTCGCCAGTGTGCTTGGAGCGGAGGCGGACAATAGTGTCAATTGGGTCCATACCTGAGGTCTCTGCCAGTGTTCTCGGGATGACCTCGAGGGCGTCGGCAAACGCCTCTATAGCCAGCTGCTCCTTGCCACCAACAGTCTTTGCGTAGTCACGAAGCTTAATGGAGAGCTCCATCTCTGCAGCACCACCGCCGGCAACGATGGCGCCACTCTCAATGGCGGAAGCCACAGCACCGATAGCGTCGCGGAGTGCACGCTCTGCCTCGTCAACCACGTGCTCTGCACCGCCGCGGACAAGGATTGTCACTGCCTTGGGGTTCTTGCAGCCCTCGACGAAGATCATGCTCTCGCCAGCAACCTTGCGCTCCTCAACGAGCTCTGCCTCGCCGAGGTCCTCAGATGTCAGGTCCTCAACGCGAGTTACGATCTTGGCACCGGTTGCACGAGCAAGTTTCTCCATGTCGCTCTTCTTAACACGGCGGACTGCTAGGATACCTGCCTTTGCAAGGTAGTGCTGCGCGAGGTCGTCAATACCCTTCTGGACGAAGACCACGTTAGCGCCAGAGGCTTTAATCTTGTCCACCATCTCCTTCAGCATCATCTCTTCCTGCTCGATGAATGCCTGGAGCTGGTCCGGGGACGTGATGTTGATCTTGGCGTCGGTCTCGGTCTCCTTAACCTCAAGAGCACTGTTGATCAGGGCGATCTTCGCATTCTCGACGCGCTTGGGCATCTGTGGGTGGACACGCTCCTTGTCAATAACGATGCCCTTCACGAGCTCCGTGTCGGACATGGAGCCGCCCTGCTTCTTCTCCAGCTTGATCTGATCGATATCTATGACGATCTTATCGTCGTACTCTTCTGCAACCATCTTGACCGCATCAACAACCATCTGGGCGAGCTTATCTCTTGCCTCGGTGATCTTGGAGTTGAGAGCAGTTGCAGCGATCTTCTTGAGCACCTCTTCGCTGTGAATGTCAACGGGGTCGCCAATTTCCTTGAGTATTTCTACGGCCTTGTCCGCGGCCATGCGGTAACCCTTCATGATGATGCTCGGGTGGATCTCCTGGTCAAGAAGGCGCTCAGCCGCACCAAGGAGCTCGCCGGCAATGACCGTTGCTGTCGTCGTTCCATCTCCGGCCTCCTCGTCCTGAGTCTTGGCAACCTCCACCATGATCTTGCCTGCAGGGTGCTCGATGCTCATCTCCTTCAGAATGGTAGCACCGTCGTTGGTGATCGTGATGTCACCAAGCTCGTCCACAAGCATCTTGTCCATGCCCTTTGGACCGAGGGTAGTTCTAACAATGTTCGCCACGGCGCGAGCAACCAGGATGTTCAACCTCTGGGCGTCACGGCCAACAACACGCTGCGCACCCTCGCCGAGGACCGAACCCTGCTGAATGTTCACCATCTTTTACCACCTCCATAATTTATGATGGACATACACTCATACAAATCCATGCCCAGCAAAGTTTTTAAGGCGAGCGAGGAAAGATTAAAAATCACCGGCGCGTTTTGCAATCATGTTTGCCTTCGAATGGTCTGGAAAC
>CAYVHT010000008.1:0-33122 GCA_964451455.1 uncultured archaeon | reverse complement strand
TGGAGAACAAGTACCTCGCAATGGTGCTCGCGGCGATTCTTGCGATCCCACTCGCGCACGCGGACATCGTGGTTGGTCCCGAGATCGGAGTTTTCGTGTTCTGGGCATACCTCGCGATCGTGGGAATGAACATCATCATTGAACTACCAGTCGTGCTCGCGCTGGCGAGATGGAAACAGTGGCAAACGAAGGACTTGTGGAAATACGTGTGCGCAGCCAACGCGATAAGCGTGCCCATTGTTATGCTCGTACCATTCGCTGCAACGATTTTCTTAGCAGGGAGTCAGATCACCTGGCAATTCTTTGCCGCAACAGCTGTGGCTGAGCTTGCAGTGGTTGCAATAGAGGCATGGGTGTTCGAGCAGGCAGGAATGAGGAGAAGGGACGCCGTTGTTGTGTCGGTGGCTGCAAACATGGCATCAATCACCATCTCACTCGCTGCACTCTGGATCTTCAGAGGAATGGGGACGATCATCTATATTCTAGGGCTGATTCCGGGGATCATTGGAATGGTATTTGCGTTCAAGGTAGATAATAGGGCAGTAAAAATTGCAACAGCCGCTGCAGTAGGGATAGCCATCATTTACGCGGCAGCCATCTACGCGATGAACGCAGCTCCCCATAAGCCGTACGTCCCGCACCCAAGCAGCATGGAAGACGCCGTAGCGGGCGAAGTAAAGGTAGCAATAGGCGTAGGCATCACTCAAGCTAGCATGGTGTTTCTGCCGGGGGAAGATCTGAACGTGACAGCAGTGGAAATGATGGTTGCAATGAAGCTGTGCACGCACGTTTCAGAGGAACTGAACGGGCTGTTCAGATACGAAAACAACGCCGTTAAATACATGGGAAATGATCCGTTCAGGGTAGAGATCGTGGTGGACTGCAGACCGCTGGACAAAAAGGGTTGCTGCGACCTGAACATTACCCGATCCTGATTTTAACCCCTTCTTCTCACAATCATCACATGTACATGGACAAGAACACCATGAAGATGCTGCAGCGCATGGGGTTAAGGGTCGAGGAGATCAAGGCAAAGCGCGTGATCATTGAGCAAGAAGATGGAACAAAGCTTGTTTTTGATGAACCGCAGGTTATGAAGACGGTGATGCAAGGACAAGCAGCGTACCAGGTCGTCGGAAAGCCAAAGGTCCTGGAGGGCATCAAGGAGGAGGACATAGACCTAGTTATGCAGAAGACAGGGGCATCGAGAGAAGAAGCAGAGAAAGCACTGAGGGAAACGAACGGAGACATAGCCGAAGCAATCATGCGGCTGATGTGATCACTGCACGCCCTGCACTTCCTGCCCCATTGCCCGAACGGATCCGTCAGCACCGACCGTGACCTGATAAGCGATTCGGACGAGCTCGCCGACGTTAAGATCGGGCCGGATGAAGGAATATATGTTCAGATCTACCTTTTTACCGCCCAGATCCACAGGAGCAGAAACAACGGCGTCGCGGAGGAAAAATGGAATGTTCTTCTCGCGAAGGAGAGCGATCGTGGAGTTCACGTCTGAAACGGAGATGAACGCATAGCCCTGGCCCATCTGTACAACAGGAAGCCCATTAAGATCGCCAGAGGTGGGCACCACCCACTCGCGGTCCACATACTTGATCAATTTTCCAACCGTGACACCCTGATAAGTTCCAGGCGAGATGGCGCGAGACTCAGGAGCTGCAACGAGGTATATGAGGCTTGACAAAACAAGAATTGCCGTGACGATGATCCCTGCGAGCTGGTTCTTCTCCATGAAGAGAAAAAAGCCAGAAATGTTTAAGAGTGCGATTTTATTTGTTTTCCAGCAGATGGATACGGTGATTTCATGGCAAGAGTGATACTCGTCGCGTACGAAGGAATGGATAAGGAAACGGGAAGGATCTTCGACAAGGTGGAGGAAGAAGAACCATACGCGGTCATCCTCGGCGAGGATGCACTTCTTCCGGGCCTCGAAGAGGCACTTGAAGGTATGAAAGAGGGGGAGGAAAAGGAGGTAGAGCTCCCACCAGAGAAGGCCTTCGGCGAAAGGAAGAAGGAGCTTATTTATATTATCCCTGAGAAGGAGTTCAAGAAGCGCGGAATCAAGCCCGTACCCGGTCTGCCCATCGAGGCGGACGGACGCGTAGGGAGAGTGCTCGCGGTAGGCGGCGGGAGAGTACAAGTGGACTTCAACCATGAGCTGGCGGGAAGAACAGTCATCTACAAGATCAAGGTGCTCTCCGAGCTCAAGAAACCAGAGGAAATTGCAGAGGCTTTGTTCCGCCGCTACTTCAGGACGAAGCTCGACGGCGTGGCATACGAGGACGGTGTGATGGAGGTCGTCTACACACCTGCAGACACGAAGGACAAGAACATGAACAAGCTGCTCTTTGTGGCAACGCTCCTGAAGATAATACCAGAGCTGAAGGAAGTGCGCATCACGGAACGCTACGTGCGGAGAGAACAGAGGGAAAAGGCTAAGGAGAGCTCTGAGTAAAGTACCTCCTATCCACTTTCCCCTCTTCTGCACCACGGACCTCTTCAAAGACCACCTGCGCTATTCTAACCCCTGGCCAAAGCCGAATGGGCCTCGGGGCAAGGTTTACGATCTCAAGAATCTGATGGTTGGACACGCCGGGCTGAATGAGATTAGAGGAAACGTGGACGAGAAGGCCAGCACGGGCAAACCGGGATCTCCCTGAAATCCAGCCCATGACGCGATTAGAAAGGGTAATTCGCTCCACGCTCATGCCCAAAACCAGCTGACCAGGCAGGATCTCAATGGGGTCTCCCTCCGTGTCCACCACATCGCCGAAGACCGCAGGGTCAAAAGAATCGTCCCTGATATCAAGAAACTCGTCATAACGATCAAATATGCGGAATTTAGAGGATAAAGCAATGTCGTAGGATGCTGGCCCCAAAGCGTTCTCCTCAAACGGATCAATAGCTATGTCGCCGCTCCGCATGAGCTCAAGAATTGCCTTCCTGCCGAGAATCATGATGAGAAAGGGGATGCATAGTTTAAAACAATTGCCCTGCAAATCCATATTGTTCTGCTTCTGAGGTGTTCTAATGGACGCGAAGAAAGGTACCACGACGGTAGGAATCGTGGGAAAGGACTACGTCATACTTGCGGCAGACAAGCTCGCATCAATGGGCGATCTTGAAGCGGATAGAAGAACACAGAAGGTATATCCTATTTCTGACCACATGGCCATGACAACTGCAGGTCTTGTTGGAGATGCTCAGCTGCTGGTCCGCTTCCTCAAAACCAAGATAAACCGAATGAAGATAGAGGACGGCAAGGAGCCCAGTGGAAAGCGAGTGGCAACGCTTCTGGGCACGATGCTCAACTCCACAAAGTACATGCCCTATATGGTTCAACTGCTCCTCGGCTCCTACGTGGAGGAACCCATTGTCTACTCCATAGACGCGGCTGGCGGCATTGGATACGAAAAAAGATTCACGGCAACGGGTTCGGGCAGCCCAGTGGCATACGGTGCGCTGGAAGCAGGATACAAAGAAGGGATGTCTGAGAAAGAAGCGATCAAGCTAGCAATAACGGCTGTTGAGACAGCAAGGCGCAGAAACGTGTACACCGGTGGAGAAGAGCCAGGCATAGACGTGGCCGTCATAACAAAGGACGGCGTGCGCATGCTCACGGAAGAAGAGGTAGCAAAGATCAAGAAGTCCCTTTAAGGGGGGTTTTAGTTGGCAGAGACTGAGCTTCTAAAGAAGGTAGTGCAGATAGTAGGCCCAGAGGCCCAAGTGGTCAAGGTAGAGCCGGAAGGCCCTGAAATAGGCATATACACACGCAACCCAAAGTATTTCCTTGAGCACGAGGATGCTGTGGCGAGCATAGCCTCCGTGCTGAAGAAGAGAATAAACATACGCAGCGACTCATCAATCCTAACGCCACCCGAGCACGCAAAGGATGTAATACTGGCAACGGTGCCAGAAGAGGCGGAGATAACAGACATCGACTTCGTTCCAGAGCTAGGCACCGCGTTCGTAGAGGCGAAGAAACCTGGACTAGTCATAGGGAAAAACGGGGAGACATTGAAGAGAATAGTAGAGCAAATAGGCTGGTTAATACACGTATACCGCGCGCCAGCCATGGAGAGCCAAATACTGAAAGGAATTAGAAAGGTGCTCATAAAGCATACCAGGGACCGCATAAAGTTCAACAAAGAGGTCTTCGCGCGAATAAACCGACCAAAGAAGTCCGACAAGGAGTGGGTACGCATCCATTTCTTGGGCTCGTCCCGTTTCGTCGGCAGAAGCGCATATCTTGTCGAGACGCCAGAAAGCAAGGTGCTGGTAGATGCTGGTGTGGACGTCTCAGGATCGGGAGACATGTTTCCAGAACTCGGCATCCTGGGCATCCCGCTAGACGAGATAGATGCGGTGGTGGTCACCCACGCGCACCTGGACCACTCTGGTATGGTCCCGTATCTATACAAACTCGGATACAAAGGACCCGTCTACGCCACACCACCCACCCGCGACCTCTCTGCGCTCCTGCAGTTTGACTTCGTGGACGTGCTTACAAAGGACAACAGGGATCCTCCGTACAGCGAGCGTTGGGTGAAAGAAGCTGCTCTACACACAATAACGAGGAACTACGGCGAGGTCACGGACATTACCCCTGACATGCGCATAACGTTCCACAACGCAGGCCACATTCTCGGCTCTGCAACGGTGCACATACACGTGGGACAGGGTTTCCACAACATCGTATTCACCGGAGACCTGAAGTTCGGCTTCTCCCGCCTGCACAACCCCGCTGACACGAAATACCCGCGAGTGGAAACACTCATCATGGAAAGCACATACGGTGCAAGAGATGACGTGCACCCGCCGAGGAAGGAGACGGAAGCAGCCCTTGAAAAGATACTCGTGGAGACCATGGAGAAAGGCGGGAAGCTACTCATCCCTGCCTTCGCCGTGGGCCGTGCGCAAGAGATCATGCTGACCCTAGAGGCATTCTACCGCAAGAACGGCTATGAATGGCCCATATATGTGGATGGAATGATCAAGGAGGCATCCGCCATATACACGGCATACCCGGAGTACCTAAGGCGCGACGTGCAGAGAAGAATCCTTACCAACGACTCGCCCTTCGAAATGGAGCACTTCGTCTATGTAGACTCATACGCGAAGAGAGACGAGATAATGGAGGGTGGCCCAGCAGTGATCCTCGCGCCCTCCGGTTCTCTGACAGGTGGCCCTGCCGTGGACTACTTCCAGAGGCTTGCAGAGGACCCAAAGAATGCTATAGCGCTGGTGGGATACCAGTTTGAGGGATCTCTTGGCCGTAAACTTCAGAAAGGCATACGCGAGATACCCATGAAGATAAACGGCGGCAAGATGAAAGCAATACACGTAGAGGCAAGAGTAGAGACACTCCACGGGTTTTCAGGCCACTCCGACAGGAGACAGCTAGAGGCGTTCGTCCGCCACCTGCCACAGAGGCCCTCGAGGATCCTCACAGTTCACGGAGAAGAGGAGAAGTGTGTGAGCCTGGCGAGAGATCTTGGAAGGATAGTAAGAACGGAAGCATACGCACCACGGCTCCTAGACGTCCTCAGGTTGCGATAAGGCGGTAGAATGAAAATAATAATAACAGGAACACCCGGAACTGGCAAGACAAGCGTTGCGGAAATAATACATGAAAAAACAGGGTGGCCGATCGTCAGGGCAAACGATCTGGTCCATCGCGAGTATGTGGACACGAGGAAACTACGAATGAAAGCCCTGTGGACGATAAGGGATTTGGAGAACGCCATACTTGAGGGCCACCTCTTCTGCGAGGTAAAGCTACCCGTGGACCATGTCATCGTGCTCAGAACGCGCCCTGACGTCCTCGTCCAGCGACTGAAGCCGAGAAACTATCCCGAGAAAAAAATACGGGAAAACGTGATGGCTGAGATGCTGGACTACTGCCTGAGCAAGGCAGAAAAAAGGTATGAAAACGTATGGCAGATCGACACAACGAATAGGAGCCCAGAGGAGACTGCCGAGGCAATACTCGCAGCGATAAAGTCTGGGGCGCCCATATGGGAAGAAGTGGACTGGTCGGGAATCCTCGAAGACTGGCTGAGAAACGGCTATATACGGTAGGAACCAAATAATTACATGGAAAAAATCCTCTTGATCCTCGTTACAATTCTCCTACTCACCACCGCTGGAGCCATCACGCTGGCAGAGGCCGGCATCCACGCGGTGGTCCAAACGCCAGACACGAACAAAGAGTGGGTGATCCCATATTCTCCCGCCACAGACTGCAACAACATATTCGTATTCTCGCTAATCAAAGGGAAGGCAGAGATTTACGACGGCAACACGCTTGTCCTACGCGCAGACACGCCTGGAAAATACAGAGCTATCCTATCCAACGCGGGCGGGACGCTGAAAATACGGCTCATACGAAACCCTGGCGAATCTAATGCTGAAATATCGAATACATCATACGTTATCTGCGATAAGGTCCCAATACTCTCAACCTCCCTCATATACCCGCCAATCTTCCATGCCGGCGGCTACGACACATTACTCTTCCACGTGCAGAACCATGGGACCGTTGGAACAAAATACACAATAGTTCTGCACATTCCAGACGTTGTTGCACCACTAACACCGCAGAGAGTATATAAAATCTCCCCAGAATCGGAGCAAAACATCATAATTCCCGTTACCACCGCAGATACATTTCCCCAACAGCTGCTACCTCCCCAGATCATTACATACGCAGACAAACACGGCGAATACACTATAAAAACAGAATTTGGCATAATCGGAAGCGACGAGTGGGTGCCACTTGCATGTATTATACATAACAAGAGATACAACCTCATAAACATAGGGACAAGACCTATAGACATCAACGGAACGACAGTGAGCCCAGGAGCATCAATAACTGTGGGAGTTCTAGACGAGAATACGGCGCAGCACTGCGTAAACACGATAAAAATACAAGAAATGCAAAAAACGGCGATAACAGACAGGAGAAACCTCTACGTAGCAATATGGGCCATACTAGGCGTTCTTGGAGTGCTGATGGGAGAGAAAGAAATAAAAAGGAGTAACGCGTAATATGTGCGAAGCGGCTGAGCCGCTTTAAGAAAAAGGAGGTGGATCCCGATGGCAGAGCTTAAGTTGGCTCAGATTGAGAGGATCATGAGAAAGGCTGGCGCGCAGCGCGTCTCTGCTGATGCAAAGGAAGCCCTCCGCGAGATTCTCGAGGAGGTCGCACTTGAGGTTGCAGGCCTCGCAGTCGAGATCGCACACCACTCTGGCAGGAAGGGTGTGCAGGCAGAGGACGTCAAGCTCGCAGCAAAGCAGCTTCTTGGGTGAAAATTCCCACCCAATTTTATATTTTTGGAATCCTGCGCTTTTTCTTAGGCTTGTAGGCGCGAGCAACATACGCAAACAGGAACAGAAGAGAGAGAATACCTAACAAGGCAGGAAAGAGAGAATCACCACCCTCAGACGACGCGTGCAAGAAGGGTTCTGCTACTGCCAGCGCCAAGACATAATCACCGCGCTCAAAGGCAGACTTGGCCACTGAGTAATCCCTAGCATGATCAGGCAGACGCGAAAGGGCAGCCACGGAGTAGCCAGCCTTGGCGCGCAAAGAGTCCTTCTCATCCTGCAAGACATTGTACAGAACATGTAAAGACTCCGAATCTCCAGAACCAATGAGCTCTGTCGCAGAACGAAGCGTTTGAGAGGAGAATGGCAAAAGATATGTGACGTTGAGCTCAAGGGCCCTGTTGTAGTAAGCGTTCAGATCAGAAACAAGCCGAAGGAGCTTCGCTTTCAGATCATCAGCGGCTGCCGGCCCATAGGATTGCGGAACCGCATCGAAAGACGTGACAGGCAAATGAGAAGAAACGGATGGGGCGACGAAGTTATCTTCTGGAACAAAATTAGCCAACTCTGGCTGCGCGGAGGACGTCACCATACCGACCTTCAACATTCTGGAAGAGTATGGATCAAGGCTCAGGTTACATAGTGTGGTGTTTCCCTCGGAAGCGCAGAAAGACGGCGGGTTACTCACAGCGAAGGGAAAAACGACGAGACCGTGATACTTGTATCCGGAGTCGTTGTAGACGGTTACTGTGCCATCACTGGAGGATTTCCAGCGAAGCACGGGTATCTCCACGACAGCAGAGGAGTTGGGCGGAAAATAGAGATATTTCCCAGAGACGTAGCTAAGCCCGTCCGTGCTCAGAACTCTTCCAAAGATGTGGTGGCGCACGGGAACGCCTGAATCATTGGTCAGTCGAACCCTCGCGTATCCCATGGAGTCGCCAAAGTGTTTAGACTCTAAAGGAACAGGATATGCAACGATCTCGAGGACTGCAGAGCCACTACCGCTCAAAACCGCAACGTTCCCGTCAATGGATACCTGCAAGCCGTTGGCTTCTAACGTGCGATAACCAGCCACGCGGAAAGGCAAGAAAAGAGAGCGGCGAGATGGAAGGCCTGGAATACCGAAGTAGATCCTTGTTCGCACCGTGGAAATCTCCTGCGAATCAAAGAAGCCATCGTATTCAAATCGGAGTGGTTCGCAATCAAAACCTTGGCCATATTTCTGGCGGAGGCTGAGAAGATCTGTAACAGCATCGCGTAACTCTGATTCGCAGTGAAAACTCTTCGGGAGCGATTCCAACTTTGCCTCAAGGTCGGGAATGTTGCAGAACGCGGCCATATGGGCAAGCTGATCCCGCATCTTGGTATAGGATGCGTATAACGCGGAGGAACGAAGCTCATTCTCCTTCCGATCCTGGAAGGAAAGACAGCAATCTAATCGTTGTGAAACATCATCCTGGTAGCACGAATAGTCTGTCCAGCAAGAAACGGAGCGCTCGCAGGACTCCAGCATGGCTTCCGTAGAAGCATAGTTCCGATCCAAGAAATAGATGTCCAGCCCATCCTTGCAGTAGAGGAGGCGTAGGGCGATATTATTATCTGACTTTATGGCCGAAACGATGGCTGGAATGCGAATACGGGCGTAATCACTGCGAGGAGAGTACTTGGAGAGAAAACGCTGGCAGCTGTTGGCGAGGCCATCCAAGGCAGCGTAGTCATCGGTCAAACTGCTGTAAAGATCGTTTAATGCATCACGAGAGGCGCGAGCACGGATCCACCAAACGATGTAGTTTGAATCACGTGAGCGATACCGAGAGACAGCGTTGTAGGTATCCCAATAGAGAGCATCCGCCTTCGCACGGACCGTGGCAGAGTCGCCAGTGGCAACAGCAACAGCACGGTACTTTATAGTGTTGGGTGCGATAAGCCCGAGATATTTGGAGTCCAAAACGGAGTATGCAGAGCGGCTGAGCATGGATGAAAGGTCAAAGATCTCGTTGCGCAGGTCTTCGGCATCGTCAAGGAACGTCTTTGCCTGTTGATCCGCATCGTCAAGGGATGAGAAATACGATTCCATGAAATCGCGATAAGCTGTGAAGACGGAGTCGTGGAGACCAACAGAGCTGTCAAAAACATCTGTATTCGGCCCAAAGTATCCAGTAACGTCTAGGGCAATAGTAGAAACCGCGTAAACAAGCCCGGAAAAATGAAAGTTAGTCGCGTTTGCAACGCGCGCAACCTCCGGAACGTACGTAGATATCCTGGAGAGGAGATTACCACGAGCCTTCGAATACTTCTGGATGGCTGAGGAAAGGGAGCGATTGCCTGCGTTGTGGTTCAAATCATAGAGAAGAAGAGATACCTGTGACTCCACTGCGTCAAAGGGCGTACCTCTGGCGTATTTAATACCTCCCAACCGGAGAGAGCGGTGGATGGAATTGAGACTGTCCCGAACATACTCCACAGAGGCGTCAGCCGCAAGCAGGGCAGCGCGCATGTGTGCAGAGGCGTCCCACATGTACTTCCCATTAAGGGCAATGAACGCAAAACCGTTGGCATCAGCGTTATCTCCACAGGCCTTCGAAATAAGGGCCATATCGTTCCGAAAAAGGTCAAGGTTATACCAGGCACGCCCGACCTGCCAGGAGTACGATGAGAGACGCGGGTCAAAGCTAGCGGCCTTCACACAGGAAGAAAGAGAGGAACAGGAAGGCGTGTTGAAGCGCACCATCTTCCCAGGAAGTGCGCATGTGATAAAACCGATGATTGCAGACCCGGCAATGAGAAGAAGAAGCAGAGCAACGGAAAACTGTAGAACAGCCCTCACAAAGAACTATGGATTTTCTAGTTTATATACTTCGTAGTTTTCAATGTAATCCCAGTTCCTGAACCAGAAGCGCCCGAGAACACGATGGCCAGACAGGAGCAAGGGCAACCAATACCTATCGTCCGCCCACATAGCATCGTATGGGAGAGCATCCTTTTTGAACCAGTGCGGCTCTGCTTCGTCACTCTCGCAGAGCTCACCAGAGTACGAGTCCGTAACAAATACGTGAACGAGCATTTCCAGCGAATCGTTGTTATAAAACTCTAGTAGGCCCATCCAGTTCAGTGGACCCGGCTCAACACATAGCTCCTCTCTAAACTCACGACGAGCACCCTGCTCAAGCGTCTCACCAACATGAACCTTCCCTCCTGGCCCATTAAAGTAACCCTCGCCAAAACCACGCTTCTTCCGAATCAGAAGAATTTCATCCCCATTAACAACGTAAACGAGCGTGTAAACCTTTGGACGGAGAAACTCAGCCATAAGGTAGTAAGAAAGGAAAAAATTTAACGGATGTAGTCCACTGGTTTCTTCTCCTCTTCCTTGGGCGCCGTGGCAACCTTTTTAAGCAGGGCATCAAGGGATTCGGCGGCTTTATCCAGTTCTGTTAAGTCCACATCAAAACCCAAATATTTTGAAACTATGCGGAGAACAGCAGAGGCAGATGTCGGATCGCCGTGTGCCGTCAGCTGAGAGGACGTTTCACCCATAAGACAAGCACCACGGAGCCCGCGTAGCGCCCCAAGACCTACGAGGAGACCAGCAGCACCTGTTATCGCGCCACCCTCATCAATCTTTGCACCCAAATCCTTGAACCTGCCCAGTATCTCCTCATCAGAGCCTGCAACAACCACACCCGGTTTATCTGTAAACCGCTGGGTGCCACGATCAATACCCGCCATGGTTATAATCTCCTTAACGCCCCGGGGCTTAAAGAAGTCCAAGAGCGCTTCAACATAAGCGTAAAATTCCTCGGGGTTTGAACCCACGGGCTGGGAGTCGCCAGTTAAGATAAAGAAAGGTCTCTCCGCAGGGACATAGTAAACTTCGTTTGTAAATAGGCGAACAACGCCCTGGTGGATGATGACTTGTGGGGGGAACGATTCGAAGTAAAGAGAAGCTACGTGTTCAACAGGGAGCTTGGAGACGAGGTACTGAGCGGCCACGTGGCCCACACGTCCGATGCCCGGCAGCCCCGTTAGTAGAACTTCAGCCCTTTGATTCTTATGCAAAACAACGCGCATATATGAAATAGGAATTCACGCTTAAAACATCAGACGAGACCTAGCTCCAGCTTTGCCCTTCGACGGTACTCGCCCCACTTATCCTCGGGAGAAAAGCGAGGTGGGTGTGCAGAAACTGTCTCCGCGCCACATACAGGACACCTCTCCTTCAAAGTGTACCTGCCACACTTAGGGCACTTGCGCAAACGAAGCTTCATGCTTCCACCTTCTCCCACGACGCCTTGCCACCCGCTTTCTCTACAGCAGAAACGAGTTCGTCGCAGACAGACGCGAGGATCTTATCAGCAACCTTGTAGTCCGTCGTGGTCACCTCTATGGCATATCTAGGCGCACCCACATAGTAAATCCTGGCCTCACTGTGAGCATTGCTTTCTATTTGATCCCTCGCCCTCTGAAGAACCTCGCGTATTGTCCTTGCGCCGAAGGGGCCGGGAACAACTATGGACACGTGGGCCTTGACAGTTTTGCGCGGGATCTCTATGGACTTCTTTGCTATGGCTATGATAGCAGATTTCCAGTCTGCAGGAAGACCCTTCACATCATCAAGAACGTGCTCGCCCTCAAAGACCACTGACTCAAACGCCGTGAGTGCATCGCCGAAGTGTTCCTCCAAAAGATCGTAAATTTTCTCAACTTCAGAGTCCGGACGAGAAGCAAGCTTCGCCGCAGCACGGAGAAGACCAAGAGCACGCTTGCGCCTGCGGACTTCCTCAAGCTTTCTCTTTTCTATGGCTCCGGAGACTCGCTTCAGGGAAAGATCGCACATCTTCTTGTGCGCAGAGACGCCCAAAACCTTTGCAACGCGCATCTGGCCCTCTTTTATGTGATGACGGATGTTCTTAACCCAAGAATTGGATATCTCGGAAATGTGGATAAAACCACGGAAATCAGGGTACTCTACGAGCTCACAAAACGCGCCATACGGAACAATATCCTTTATGCGAACGATGACATACTCCCCATTCTCTGGTGCCTTAGCGCTCATGTTAACGACTCCACCACCTTTCCAAGGATCTCCGCCTTTGATCCTGTGGGCCTCGCAAGAATCTCGCCACAAGTGTTGCAGCGCACGACCGTAGCAGCCTTGTTGAAGATTATCTGCTCATTTCCACACTTGGGACACTTAACCACGAGGAACTTAGATCTGGGCATTGGTATCTTCATCCTTCACCACCTCTGCTAGATTACGCACCAAAAGGATCTCCGCCACCCCTGGTGGCAGATCCACGACGGCACCCTCTTCGTAGGGCCCATAGGTATTGTAATCAGTACCGATAAATGCAGGAATGCTTTTTAAGATCCGCAGTCTCACCCTCGTGGGAGCTGTCACCTCAGCCTGTATGGGACCAGGGGGCGCTTCCGCGCCAACCTCTGCTTCCTCAGGGGTCTCCTCAGTGGACGGATGAGAAACAGCCTGGACTGATTCCGCAGGGGGTGCACCAGAACCAAGGCCAACGGACCTAAGTGCGAGCTCCCTATACCTGCGCACGGTGCCCAAAATTTCCTCATACATGTCCTGCTCCCAGCCCACAAGATTCTCGGGCTCGTAGAACTCAGAAAAAGATGCACTTATTGCCATCTGAACGATCTTGCGCTGGCGGATGGATATGGTGTCACCCACGAGCTTGACAAGATTCGCAAACTGCATAAGCGCCTGAACATCCTCAACGCCAGGAGAATGGGCCAGATTATCCCTCTCTTTGCGAACATATTCCCTCAAAAGCTCATAAAAGTCGGGTGGAACACGAGCAAGCCGCTGCGGCGACTTCTTTTCCTGCAGATATATGTGCCTCAATTTCCTGAAGTCAACGTCCAACGGGCGACCCCCCTACTCATCAAGTATATACTGACATGAAGTGGTAATAGAAGCTTTTGGTTGCGGTATGGGCCCCACGTCTCGCCGGCAAATTCAAACTCCGGAGCGATATCTACCTCGACCTCTAGTTCTGGTCGGGCTGGAAGCGCCACTGCATCCTTGAAGGGATCAAAGGACCATATATCCGTCAGACGCTTTGCTAGCAGCCCAGTCCCGCCGTGGATTGTGTCGGGAACGCGTATTAGGCGATGAATATCCACAGATGTGTTTGTATCCACTTCCTTGCCCATATATGGAGAAAGCCCCTTGACAAGGCGTTGAATGGGGGCAAATATGTCTTCTCCCCTTGTTCCCGGAATGGGCCACACTCCACGCTTCACAGATTCCACGAACATAGCTCTGTCGTGAAACAGCTTCCTTGCGCTGGCAGCATCCATCCCCAGAATCACAAGATCAGACACGCGCTTGGCACGCTCCAACGCACGAACCACAGCACGGGCCACACGGCCAGGCCAGCCAGGATCGGATGGTTTCGGCCCGCGAAGCGGATATTTTGTGACATCAAAGAAGTAACGCACGTCCAGGGCCTGTCCCGTGATGTACTCAGTTAGCTCAACCCTTGCTTCCTTATCTAGCTCCATGAACGCCTCGGAACGTATGTGCACATGATAACCCCTATTCCCTGAGAAGTTCAGAGCGATCTCCTTGGGCGATAGCCCCCACTCATCCAACAAAAAGTCCTTGACAAGGGTATCCACTTCTTCTTTGAGCCGCTCCTCCCTCGACGGGTCTGGGAACATTATGATCTTTATAGGATCTCCGCAGCGAGGGCACGCAACAGGACTCTTTCCCTTATCCAGGAACTCTTTCACGAAGCCCTTTGCGCCACAGTGTGGGCAGATCCACACGTCGTTGGGAGAGAAAAGCCCCAGTTCGTCTGAGTCAAATTCAAATATTAGGTCAGCGCCGAGGAGGTGCTTCTCCTCCATGCTCGGAGCGTCAGGGTACTCGAAATAACCCACGGAGTAAGAGATGTAGTGCGGGGCGTTGGTCTTCAGGTAATTCTGGAACTCTCGCTCCGTGGCAAAGGACATATGCCTCTTGACGATCTTCCGGCCGTAGGCACCCACACCAAACTCCCTGCGTTCAATGGCTGGAGGTGCAGGAACCTCGTGGGAGCGGTAGTACCGCCTAAATGCATCGGAAAGCAGTCTCTCTATCATCACAACACACCCATCTCTCTGAGCATCTTTACAAGCGCAGGATCCGTTTGTTCCACTTTCTTTAGGCTCCAAGGGCGTATTCCCTTCTTCTTTGTCAGCTCAGCATCGCTGCGCACCCACGATACAAGTACTTTTTGACCGCCCTGGCGCGAGAGCCACTCCTGCACCTTTGCAACAACCTCATCAACGGAGAGCCCCTTTACGTTGGCCAGATATGGTATAATCCAGAAGAGAAGAATGCGCTTTTTCCCGTCCGGAATCCCCTCCGCGGAAAGAAGACGTTCTACGAAACCCCAGCCCTTTGACGACCCTGGAGAGACAGTTACTGGGACGGCCGCACGAGCATAGTCCTTGAAACGCTGTGGGATGCTGGAAACGTCTGCCGGGAGAGATGATCGAACGAGGGAGTATGCAACAGCTCCAGCAAGATACGGCAATAGCCTACGAGGGAAGAAAACCTGACCACCACGCACAGGGAGATGATATAGCTTCGTTTCGGGATAGATATGGCGAAAAGACATGTATGTGGGCACATCAAGAGACTCTGGGTCTATGCCCACATCTGCAAGGAACTCATGAAGATAATCCGTTTGCCTACGTGTGCGCTCAGCATAATATCGGGCGACTTTGTCGTAATAGTAATCAGTACCCAATATCGACACAAGCAGGCGCATTAGGACGTAGTGGAGCACCTCCTCACGGGCAGAGAGAACAGTATTGTAGTCGGGGTGCCTGGAAAGGACATTCTTCAGGCGAGAAGAAGCTGAGACAAGCAACTGTTCAGGAATAAGGTCTAGGGAAAGATTCGCCGGCAGCAATCTGCGCGCTCCTGGTAGAAAAGGGAAGAGCGCGTAAAAATCACTCATAGTATCATATGAGCCAAGAAGAATGTAAGCCTTATGCCAGACACATCGTAGGTAATTTTTGCAGGAGTATCGTTGCCGAAGGCGAGAGTGATAAACGTATCGGAATCGGCAGCTTTCACGATGTTCTGGACGTAGGGCAGGGAGTATCTAGAAATAGACTCAAAGTCAGAGGATATCTTCACATCATCGCCAGGATGAGCCACAACGCGCGTGATACCTTGCTGACTCTTTGCTTCAACCATAAAAACGTCAGGACGAGCGACGAAGACCGCAGACGTGGCAAAAAGCCCTGAATCTCTCAAGGCATCCTTGAGCAGACGCGCCCTAATCATGACAGTGCTTGTAGCGTTTGGAATGGACACCTCCGTAGCCTGATCGCTTACATCGCGGAGGGGGAGGTAAAACTCACGGCGGAACGAGCCATTGACCCGTTCTATAACTACGGAAAGGGACACGTCCTCCAGCTTCATCCGCACACGATCATCGGAACCTGCGCGGGAAAGAATCTTCGTGTACTCGGAGAAATCGAGAGGAACGGGAACGTTGGGTGCTCCCAGCTCGTATTTAGAAAATACGTCCTTCGGCGCAAAGAGTTCAACGAGGACGACCTGCGATGGATCCATGGCGCGGAGATGCACACCGCTATCAGAGAAGAATAGTGTGCCCTCTGGAAGGAAAGAAAAAACAGTGTCCATGGCAGCCTTCCAAGGGCGAGGATCCTCCAGCAGGACATCCAGCACAGCTATCACCCTGTCTCAATGCGCGGCGCGAGGAAGTACGTGAAGTTCGCGTCGCCAATGGAGTATGCCAGCTTCAGGGGGGCATCCGTGGAGAGGGCGATGGATATTGCAGCGGTCTTGTTAGCCTGAGAGACCATGTCGGAGAGGTAGTCCAGTGGATAAGAGGCCTTTGCCTCCTCGTTCACCTGGAGATCTAGGAGTGCGTCGTGCTCACCCATCTTCAGCTCCAGAACGTACTCTCCCTTGCTACCGGCAGCGCGGATCTGCATGCCGTCCGCCTTGAGATGTATGGTGGCGTGAGTGGAGAATGCGGAGGCGTCGTCCACGGCAGAAGCGAAAACCTCGGCCAACACCTTTGCGTTGGCGGTAAATGGAATCTTAGGCACAGGGAGTTCCATTCCGCCGAGGTCAATGACGGGAAGTGTGAAGCGGCGACGGGCCTTTCCGTGGAGCGTTATGAAGAACCGAGAGCCGTCCTCTGAAAGCTCCATCTCAACGGACTCACCGGCGCGTACCTTCTTGAAAACACCCTCCATGTCGCTCATGTTCAGGCCGATGCGCATCGGCCCAGGAACGTCGTACTCCTTGAAAGCATGCTTCGGCAGGTTAAAATCAACCATTGCAATCTTGGATGGATCAGTAGCACGGAGCTTCATGCCCTCTTCATCGAAGAGAAATTCCCCCTCGTCTATGAGCGCGGAAAGCGCCTTAATGCTCTTTTTCAAAACATCAGCAGACTCAAACAGCACCCGCATTGTCATTATAAACCCTCCTTTCGAGCGAAACTATCTTGCGATACACATCAAGGTTGGCATCCGAAAACGGCTGAACCACCTCAACGCGTATTAAAGGAATGTCTTCCGTCGTATATGCCCGCCCTACGATCCTGACAATACTCCCAACATTCATCTTTTGGGCGAATAGCACGTCATCCAGAGCTACCTTGGCCACACCAGTCCCGTCGTCCACGTGACCTCCCATCTCGGCAGGATCAAAGTCGACAACGGTGCAGACAACTGAAACTCTCTCGCCCTCTCCGGAGATCTCAGAAATCCGCAAATCCTTGGCGGGCCTTCGCTTCATAGCCACGAGTAAATACAGGAGAGAAGGGCATATAAATAACCTCTCCCATCTATCAACATGGACCGTGTACCAACAGGCATTGACGGGCTCGATGAGCTCATAGAAGGCGGAATACCGCGAAGGAGGATGATCCTCGTCTCCGGAAGCACGGGCACAGGTAAAACAATCTTCTCCTCCCAGTTCATATATCGAGGGGCTACAGACTACAATGAGCCGGGCATATTCGTCACCCTGGACGAGCGGCCGGAAACAATCCGCGAGGACATGCTTCAGTTTGGCTGGGACTTCCGCAAGCTAGAACAAGAAGGAATGATACGAATCATAGACGGGACGGTCTCCCGAGTGGGCATACCCTCTGAAGAAGACTACGCGCTTCCCGAAACGGGATTCAATCTAGACAAACTCCTAGTAGAAATCATAAAGAGCATAAAAGAGATGGGAGCCAAGCGGCTCGTCGTTGATTCTCTCCCGGCGCTGGGTTTCAAATACGACACGGAAGTGGAAATACGCAAAGCAATACTGAAGATGTCCTACGTCCTTTCTCGCTCCGGCGTCACGTCCATCGTCACCACAGAGATCCCTGAGAATTCGGGAACGTATTCAAAGTACGGCGTCGAGGAATACGTTGCAGACGGTCTAATCGTCCTGCGCTACGGCGCTCTAGGTGGGCAGACCACGAGAACGCTCCACGTTAGAAAAATGCGTGGCACAAAGCACTCGGAGCACATCCACCCGCTGGAGATAACGAGGGAAAGGGGGATCGTAGTCTACCCGATAGACGAAGTCTAAGCGTCCTTGTCAGAGGCGCTCAGGGGCTGCTTAAAATCGAAGAGGGAGTCATCGCCCTGCTGAGGCGAGGTGGGAGCAGCTGGCCCCTGGGCAACACCAGAAGGGGCAGATGTCTGTGCTCCAGCCTCGTGACCATGCTCCAGAACGTCTCTTATGTACAGATACGCGTCCACGAGCTCATCTAGCTCCACCCGCTCCCTGTGCATCTGGAGGAAAAGCTTAAGGAGCTCAAGGGCTACTTCGTTGTTGTCCATGTGTTCATAATAGCGACCAAGTATTTATGCGTTGCGTCAGCGGAGGGAAACCGCCCGGACGTTGCCACGCACAGGAAGGCGGCGGAGGGAGATTACACCCATTCGCTCCAGTTCTTTGACGTAATTCCGAAATGCGCGCATGGTTATTTTTTCAGTTCTGCCCACGTACTCCTGATACAGCTCAGAAACAGTCAACTCACCCTTCTCTTGAAGTATCTCCACGATGAGGCGGTATTTCGGATCCAAAAGAGAGGTCTTGGCACCATCAACCTGTCCCTCAACAGCCCGCACATGGGCCACGGTGATCTGGTCCGATCCCTGTCTCTCTGCAAGTATGGCAGCCTCACGGAGGCAGGAGATGGCAGCACGAGCATCCCCACCGCGCTTCCATCCAATGGCAGCACACATGCCCAAAACGTTGTCATCGTAGCTGCCATCTGCCAGAGCGATCTTGGCCCTCTCGCGGAGGATGTCCTTGAGCTGTGGAACAGTGTACTTGTCAAAAAAGACCTTACGAGAGAAGAGAGTAGATGCTATGCGTGGATCCAGCGTGTAGAGAAAGTTTTCGGTGTTCGCAATAGTGATTAGAACGAAAGGGGTATCAACGAATGAGTGCATACGCGAGAAATCATAGAGAACGTCTGAGGATGATGAAGCAATGCGATCCACCTCGTCAAGAACAATAACAGCTCCCCTGTAGTCAGCTATCCGTTCAAATATGCGAGTGTATGCCTCGTCGGGCGCAAAACCCCTGCGTGGAAGCGGAACGCGCAACGCCCCAGCCAGGGCTGAGATGATGGAGAAGCGAGAACGATAGATCCAGCAGTTTATGTACGTCTGAAACGTCAACGGCGAGTATGATGACAATTCGCGAAGAACGTATCGAACAGATGCAGTCTTCCCAGTTCCAGGAGGGCCCACAATGAAAAGATTAGAAGACGTACCAGTTTCAAGGGCGTAAGAAATGGTGGACGCTATCTCCTTGAGTTGTGCCTCGCGAAAGGGTAGGACCTCGGGAACATAGTCTGGATCAAGCGCACGGGCATCACGGAGTATTCTTTGTTCTGCTGGTTCAAAGAGGCCCACATCAGGAAAACGTTGAGGGAATATTTAAATCATCGGTATGCCCGTCTTCCGGTATTATGGCATGAGCACCCACTTTATGACAGTCACGTAAGATTTTGGTCCAATATCTGGGTAGTGCTTGCGCAGATTTGCCAATAGATCGCCAAAATTCCGAAAACCTTCCATACGTATCTCTTCCGGACTCAAACGGTTTAATTGCTTTATCTGAACGGATGTTATCTTAGCACGGGCCACAGGTTCGTTACCTACTGCCAGAAAGATGATGTTTCCAGGACGAACTCGATATTTCCGCCCGTAGCGAATGGTCATTCTCTTCTTCCCAGTAATTAGGTCCTTGCGATAGCGCGGAGAGAAGTGGAGCATCATCGTATCTCGCCCAGGTACCAGCGTATGAGTCCATAAAGAATCCTGTCAATCCGGCGGGCCACCTTCATGGGATCGCGGTTGAATACGTCGCCGACACCCTTCCACGTGCGCTTTTTGAGGACCTTCTCCACAAGATACGCCATATCCTTCTCATCCATCGGTGGCTCGTTGGCCCCCGTGACGAAATAGTGAATAACAAGACGGTAAACAACATCAGAAACGGCATCGTAATGCAGGCCGCCCTCTAAGAACCGTCTCAGCTTCCGTTCGTCCGCATCAAGGATCATGGGTTCGTAGGAAACTGGTTCGCCGTGGCTAAGAAGGCGAATGGCAACCGTTGGCTCCATATTTCGGTAAAAATTATCCAATTCGTACGCCACGCGGAGTTTTATGCCTCGATTCGCAAGCGTTATTAGCGGAGCAACAGAATCCACCAAAGGCTTGATAACTGCAGTAGAATACTCACCAGACTCAGGATTACGCTTGGGCGACACGTGAATGGGAACAAAACCATTCTTCTCCCAAAAGTTCAATAGTTCGGGGGATGCACCAAACACCGCGCCTAGCCAGTGGAAACCTTCGCCGGAAACGTGGGCAGCAAGCTGTTCCAAAGCATAAGAGCCAATTCCCTTGCCCTGTAGATCTGGATGAGTAGCTATGCGAACCACTCTTGCACCCCTGGATCGAGCGAAGGCATCATAACCATAATACTTGATCATGAGGTCTGGAAGTATGTTCCCTTGAATCACTTCCCGATCCTTCATCCTATCAATCACGGCCTTGGGCAGACCACCTTCCTCAGCAACCTGGAGAGAGCATACAATCTTGCCGGACGGTGTCTTGACAGCAAAGGCCCGCTGGTTCGGCGCGTCTGCGAGGATTGCAATATCCCTTGGGTTGTTGCGGTAATGGGCAAAGACGTAGATGCCAACGAATTGGCGGAGCGTTTCTTCATCTTCCAAGAACATCTTTCTGATGTCCAACTCCTCGAAGAGCAGCTCTCCACGATCCAACGCTCGAATATCATCATCCTCCAGGGTGGCAGGCTCTGCATCAAAGAGAAAGACATCATAAAGCCATCTCTCAATTGGGTCTCCAGCACCATAGCGTATGGGCTCGCTCATGCGCAGTTGCTCCACTTCAAACTTGGACTGGAGAAGTGGTAGGAACTTATACTGGAAAAGACGGCCAGTACCCTCGTAGCCGTGTGTCGTGGTGGCGAAGACCACGCGCTTATACCTGCGGATGATGTCCTTCAGCACAGAAACGTATATGCCTGCGGCCTCATCTACAAAGAGTATATCTGCCTTGGAGTCCACGGCATCTAGCGGCTCCATGAATACAGCTTCACCGCCGTTCTTGACACTGATCTTACCACGCTTCTCGGAGTACTCTTGGCCCAGAGCGTCTAAAGCCCTCTTGATAAACTCAAAAACCTGAGTAGCATTCTCAAAACTGGGTGCTGTAACCACGATCTTCCACTTCTTTGTCCCGATAATCCCACCGATTGTAAGACCAATAACAGCAGATTTACCTCGTCCGCGATCCGCAAGAAGAACGTATGCCTTCTTCTTTGATTTTACCACCGTTTCAAGAATCTCAAGAGCGTCAACCTGGTCCTGCGTGGCCGCTAGCTTGTAAACGACATCTGGCAGGATTGATTCCACAGGGATCTTTATCTTGCCGCGTTTTCTAGGAGCATCCTCTGTCTTCGGCGCCTTGACAATCTCTCCGGTGTCCGAGAGAACGTATATTCCATCGTGCTCGAAGAACTTCTTGGCAACGCGATTCAAGAAAACGTCTCTGCAATCATTAACGCTATATGGTGGCGTAACAACGGAGTTCTCGTGGTAGAACATCTTACTAGCAACCCATTTGTTAATCTCGGGGATGAGAAGTATGATAACGCCGGGGCCACGCACAGTCTCCACGATAATGCCCATATCCCTCGGGGGGAAGTTCTCGTAGGCATCTATGACGAGAACGTCAAAGGTCTTTCCAAGAACGCTAGGCGCCATCGCGAAGGCTTTCTTCTGGACAAGATAGCCCTGGCCAGAAATCTGGCGGGTGAACTCCTTGAAACGCCGTTCTCCTATATCAGAATCCCTTGGAAACTCGCCAAAATAGATGAGATCTTTGCCCACGTATTTTTTGGCAACCTTGAGAATCTTCCCAGCGACCTTCATAGATTTCTTCCAATTTCCAGACACGACAAAGAGCCGACGGTGGCGAGACTTGGCTGCAGAGACAAGCGCCTCTTCGATGGCGTCCATAGTTACTCACCGTGGACGTCCGTGATGTAGGTCTCCACCACCACGGCAACGGGCAAGACAACGTATATCGCCATGGCCAACGCATAGAGGAAGTACCCGAACCACATGTTTGGCCAGAGGGTGTAGAGCCATGAGGAGAACAGCTCAACGGCAAATATGATTACAGACGCCAAGAACAGCCCAATGAGAATCGTCCAGTAACGATGCTTACCAACAAAGACGCCGTGCTGCAGCGCCTCAGACATCTTTGGCCTATCCGTTGCGAGAGCGGCGAAAGGGGGAAGAACAACGGGCAGGTAGAATACATACAGTAAGATAGCAAACCAGAAAAGGAATGGAACCCAACCGGCAGGCACCGCAGGGATCAAAAGGACGAGAGCATATATTGGAGCATAAACGATGACGAAGAGGAAAAACGCCGCAAGCAGGCGGTGTAATGCTGCTGCGAAGGGATTTGAAGGTTCACCGATTCTTCTCTTGCCGATCCAAGACATAACTAGCATGAAAACATACAGCTGGAGCAAGGCGTAGACCAAAAGGATAAAGAAGTTCATAGGCTGGAAGAAGAAGCGAATAACAGCAGAAACAAGGTGCTGGACGAACGCGTAAGAGAATGACATATTAACAAGGAGTGGGGAAATCACCTGCGCGAAAAGGTTGGATAAAACATCCATAAAAGCATAAGTAATGCCCCACTCAACGAGCACGACAAGGAGCACAAGACCCACGTCCAGAGAATCCGCGATTGCCCGCCGCACGACCGAGAAAACACCCATATTAGTAGAACACGACGATTATATTTAAACCGAACCCTTGGAAACATTAATAAACCCTACTTTGCAATTCCTTCCGATTCCCATGGTGGATGACGAACTCAAAAAGACTGACGAGGGACTCATAGACGAGGAAGACTTTGACGAAGAGGACTGGGACGAGGATTGGGACGAGGACGACTGGGACGAAGAGGACTGGGACGAGGACTTTGACGAGGAAGACGAGGACTTTGACACGGACGATGAAGACTGGTAAAGCCATTGCCTATTTTTTACTTCGGTGAACAGATGCATCCCTCTGAAAAGATCCTGGCACTCTGGAAAAAGAGAGGGTTCAAGGAACCGACAGAGGTTCAAAAGAGAGCGTACCATCCTATAAGAGATGGAAAAAACGCACTCATAGTCGCTCCAACTGGTTCCGGAAAGACGGAAGCTGCGCTTCTCCCGCTACTGGAAAGAATACTCGCGGAAGGCGCCAAGCCCATCGCCCTTCTCTACATCACCCCGCTACGTGCCCTGAACCGAGACCTGCTCGAGCGAATAAAGTGGTGGGGCGAATCGCTCGGGTTAACGGTGGACGTCCGCCACGGGGACACGTCACAATACCGCCGTTCAAAACAAGCCGCGGAACCGCCACATGTCCTCATAACAACCCCTGAAACGCTCCAGGCAATCCTTCCCGCGCAGAAGATGGGAGAACACTTGAAGAACGTGCAGGCTGTAATCGTTGACGAGATCCACGAGCTGGTAGGAGAGAAAAGAGGGTACCAATTAGCCATCGCCCTGGAACGGCTAGAAAAGAAGGTGGGGCATCCATTCCAGCGCGCGGGGATTTCCGCAACGGTGGGTTCACCAAGACTGACCGCAAAGTTCCTCGCAGGCACGGGACGAAGCGCGGAGATCATAGACGTGAGTGCCAAGAAGCAGTATGATATACGGGTACTCTATCCACGGCCCACCGAAGAGGATAAGAACGCTGCGGCGGAAATGAGCATCAACCCAGAGGTCTACGCACGCCTACGAGCCATGCAAGAGATACTGAAAAAGCACAAGCAGGTAATCACCTTCGTGAACACGAGAAACATGGCGGAGCACCTATCGCTCTACTTCTCCGCCCTGCACGACAGTACCGACGTCCACCATTCCTCCCTCGCAAGAAAAGTACGGCAAAGAGTCGAAAAAAGCTTCAAGGAAGGAGAAACACGCCATCTAATCGCCACATCAAGTATGGAGCTAGGCATAGATGTGGGCGAAGTGGACGCGGTGATACAGTACGGTTCACCAAGACAGGTAACTCGCCTGATCCAGCGGGTCGGAAGAGCAGGACACAGATACGACAGAGTATCCGTGGGCTACATCATAGCAACAGATCCGCACGACTTCGTGGAGGCGGCGGTCATCGCGAAGAGAGCTATGGAGAAAAGGCTAGAGCCGGCAAGACAGGAAAAGAACGCTTTGGACGTTTTAGCACACCAGATCGTCGGAATCCTTATGGATCACGGCGAGGTAACCCTTGAGGAAGCGTTCAGAATCGTGAGGGGGGCACAGCCGTACGAGACACTCAGTGAGGACGACTTCATATCTGTTGTGGAGCAGGTAGAATCGGAGAAATACTTGCGCATTGTAGGTGACAGGATACGGCGAACAAAGGACAGCTGGCGCTACTATTACGGGAATCTCAGCATGATTCCAGACTCGGAAAGGTTCTTGGTCATAGATGTGGTGAGCAACAACAAGATAGCAAGCCTTGACGAGGACTTCGTGAGCAGTTATTTGAGCAATGGTGTGGTTTTCGTCGTGAAGGGTAGGCCGTGGCGCGTGATATCCATAGAGAACCAAAAGGTCTACGTTGAGCCGTCAGAGAGCATGGTGGGCGCAATACCATCATGGATCGGCGAAATGATTCCTGTAGAAGAAGAAGTGGCAAGGGAGGTCGCAGCAGAAAGACGGAGGATGAGAAACGGGGCGCCCAGCGTAACAGACGTGGCAAACATGGCAGATATAGACGCAGCATCAAAGCAGTTCAAGGACGCGCCAAGCGAGAACGAGGTAAGGATAGAGGAGTCAGACAGATTCGTCGTGATGCACGTTCCGCTCGGCTCACGAGGAAACGCTACGCTGGGTCGAATAATAGCAGCCGAGATCACGAGGCGCTACGGAATCCCCGTCCGCATGTTCTCCTCCCCCTACGCAGTCATACTAGAGTTCGAATCAGAGGGCTTCGGAGCGGAAAACGTGAAAAAGGTGTTACTAAGCATAAACCCGGAACTCGTAGACCTTGTGCTTGAAAATGCAATAACAAAGACGAACATGTTCAAGTGGCGCTTCATCCACGTGGCCAGACGCTTTGGCCTCATATCCAAGCACGCGAAGTTGGAAAAGATTAACATACGAAAGATCCTGGACGCTCTTGTCGGATCTCCCATACACAGAGAAGCATGGAAAGAGATCTTGCACGACAAGCTAGACTTGGAAGCAGTGAAAAGATTCTTCTCAGGGCTAGAAGCGGGCAAATATCGGGTTACCACAGGAAAAATAAGCAAGGTAGGGAAGTATGAGCTATCACACGCTCTCAACGCGCCAGAGCTCGTGAACCCAGACACGCCAGAGCACACGATATTGGACCTCTTCAAGAAACGCGTTTTAGAGAAAGAAATAACGTTGCTCTGCACATCATGCGGCACGGAGATGCACAGGAAAGTGAAAGATCTTCCCGAGCACCCAAAGTGCATAAGATGTGGCTCTCCTCTGCTCGCAGTGGTTTACGACCCGGAAGCCGCTAGAAAAATACTCTCAAAGAAACGACCGGGCAAGAAGGACCAGACTAAGATGATGGAGCTCATACGCAACGCAGAACTGGTAAGAGAGTTTGGTAAAAAAGCAATCATCACGATGGCCGTCCCGGGGGTTGGTTCCCAGACCGCAGCAAGGATACTACGAGTGCCATACGATAATGAAGACGAGTTCTGGAAGGCGCTGCTTGACGCTGAAAGGACATACTTCAGGACGAAGATGTTCTGGCAGAAATGAAGACAATCAGAG
Organism: uncultured archaeon; assembly: GCA_964451455.1. Lineage (GTDB taxonomy): Archaea > Iainarchaeota > Iainarchaeia > JAADDC01 > JAADDC01 > SZUA-1452. Next base: position 7,387 of record CAYVHT010000008.1, on the reverse strand, counting down.
CATTCCTCTCTGCGCTGTAATAGATGCTCAGGGGCGTGCCGCTGTAGTCCACCATAACAAACCACTCTCTACCAGAAACAACACGCTCCACACGGGCACCGCGGGAACGGAGCGCGGAAAGAACGGCGTTCAGATCCGGATCAGAGGTTACGGAGTAGTAAAGCTGCACCCCGCCACGAACAGAAACAGATTTGATGGGGCAGACACTAGCGGCAGAATTCTGTACAATGGGATAGTACTGGCGTAAGAGAGGGGAGAAAGCATTCAGCTCACAAGAAACAGGCCTATGTTCACTGGAGTTCAACAAATGGGCAGCAAAGAGGGCCAGTAGAAAGAGAAGGATCCAGTAGATGCGTTTCACACAAAAAGAAGGGGCGAAGCTTTTGAAGTCTTTGTGGAACATAAACCTATGCCCACGTTCGTCATGTGCACGAAGGACCCGGCTTCCATAAAGATAGGTGAATACCTCATAGAAAACTACTTTGAAAAGACGGACAAAACATTCCGCGAGCGCCCCGTGTTCAAATACAAGAACGCAGACCTTATCGTCATAGATACAGAGCATATATATGCAGACTGGCTGGCGGACGAGTACCCCAGCGATTTGTATATCGTCCTATCCCGCCACTCGTCCAAGAGTGGAGAACCGACCCTGACCGTCCACACCACGGGAAACTGGGGAGATGCCCTCTACGGTGGGCAGAGCAGAACGCTATCCATTGCTCCGGCCCAGCATATGCTATCTGCGCTTGAGGAGATAAATAAGAGGGCGATTCCTGGCTTCTCCGTCTCATACGAAGTAACACACCACGGGCCCACGCTGAACACACCCATCATGTTCGTTGAGGTGGGTAGTACTGAAGAGCAGTGGGAGAATGAGGAAGCAGCGGCAGTCATAGGAGAGGCGGCCATAGCAGCGCTCCAGCCAAAGGACGTACCTACCGCAATAGGTATCGGTGGCGGCCACTACGCCCCAAGGTTCACAAAAATCGCGTTGAAAAAGGGGGTTGCATTCGGACATATGATCCCAAAGTACGCGTTCCCCTTCATTGATGAGCACATGGTAAGACAAGCCATAGAGAAAACGCTGCCCCGCCCGAAGTACTATGCGCTCCATGGAGTCAAAGACGATATGCTAGAAATGGTAGAAGCAATCACCGAAGAGTATGGGCTAAAGCAGGTCAAGTAGCACCCAACTGAGAAGAAACGACTCTGTCCAGCTGCCTCAAAAACTCTTCCTCTACTCCGCGGGGGATTCTTGCACCCGCCGCCGGCTTGTGTCCGCCCGCTTCTCCACCAACACGCTCCGCAGCCACACGCATAGCTTTAGACAAGTCAACACCTGCCAAAACGAGACGAGACGTGGCGCGGGCAGAGACCTTCACGTGCTCTTCATCCTCGTAAGCCATCCCCACTATGGGTTTTCGGAAAGAAGCAATCCCGGAGCTGTATACCATGCCTGCCACAATTCCCACAACGCTTGCAGGAATTACATCGTACGCGTGGAAGTACTGAATAGATTCTAGCTGAATCAGACCGTTATTCACCACATAGTCCACGCCCTTGCGTAGAGCAGCCCTGTGACGATGGAGAAGAGCAATAGCCTCATCGTAGTACTTTCCCCTGTCGCCCATAGCCACATGAACCCCCACCTCCGGTCGTCCATGTCGCCCGCAGGCGTTCAGAAGCGTAGCGTACTCACGGACATCGCGGAGTGGAGAATGGATATCTTCATCTGTCAGCTCGTATACTTCTCCCAAAAGAGACTGCAGGCGCTGAGAGTTCCAACCACGGGAGAGCAAGTACATGGACAGAGCAGTAAATAGCTTTCTCTTATCGCTCTCGCTCAGATCCACATAACTCAAGAGGGCGCCGTTTTCATCGCGGTATGAGACACCGGCAGCGTCAAGGAAATCATAAACCGCGGCTTCGTTGGCAGTCAAGCCAGGAAGAATCGGATCAGTAGAGTACACGAACATATATGGCAGTGGTCGAGACACGCGGCCGTAAAGCGCCAAATCTCTGTAGACAAAGATCTTTCCGGATTCTATGGCGTCCCGAAGGATGTTTCGGTTATATCCTACAAGGGCGTTGTCCACAAGCTGTACATCGCCAACGGCGCCAACCACCGCGAGCGCGGCAAGGTCTTTCCGTCCAGAAAGCTCGCGAGCGAAAAGGTACGAGACGCCTGCACCACTGAGCTCCCTACTTCCGTCAATCCCAAAGATGTGCGGGTGGAGAAGGTATGGATACTCGCGACCTGGGGGGATCTCGTGATGATCAAGAACTATGAATGGGGCGCGCATCTGATCGAGGAGTACGGATATCTGGCCAATGCCCAAGTCTGAGAATATGAACGCAGAACCCATATCCCTTATCTCCGCCACCTGGTCAGAGTAGAGCTGCTTGACGTTAATGAAACGCACGTCCTTACCGATACCACGAAGCGCTGAAACAAGGATGGCCGCAGATGTGATCCCATCGGCATCGTAGTGGCTCACAACAACAATGTCGTCCCATTTGCGCACTTGATCTGCCAGCTTGCGCGCTAGCAGAGAAATTGCATCCACGAGAAGATAATGCGCAGCAACGTTTAAAGCGTTGGAACCAGTATTTTATGGTGATACGATGAAAGCGGAAGATGAAGTAATCAAGACGATTGAGGCGCTCAAGGCAGCAGGGTTTGAGCCCGTTGATGCCATATTCAAGGGTATGATAACAGTTATGAAGAAGAGTCAGCTCCAGTGGATTCAACAGCTAGCAGACGCCCAGGAGGCAGTGGGAACAATCACAATTGTGTACAAGACACCGGACGGCGGTGTCAGAACCGTGGAGATACCCATAGGTGAGGAAGAAGAGACTGAACAGGCCCAGCCGGAAGAGGCGGTACCCGGTGGACAGTGAAGAGAAGAACAATTGGAGAAAGATGTGGGCAGCCTTTGCCGTGGGCATTCTGCTCGCGGCACCCGTATTCTACATACTGGGCAGTAGTGTGCAGAGCAGCAATTGCCAAAAGCGGTTAGCAGACCTTCAAGAGAAGTACAATCTGACGAGTAAAGCCCTTGAAACACAGATAGCCCAAAACGGTGAGATGGCTGCGCGATTGCAATACCTAGAATCCAGCGTAAAAACACTCTCCAAAGCACTTGAAACCATATCCACGCAGCTCAGCAAGGTTCAGAATAGTGGAAGCGCAGATGGCATTTACGTGACCACGGCAGCGGTCCACCTCGTCAAACCAGACTTTTGTATAGATGTCAGCTTGAAGAACGAGGATGCCCGACAGAAAATCATCACGATAAACATACGCGGCACTGGAATCACAGGGAATCCACAAAAGGTGGGAGTTTACGCCAAGGGGGAGAAAGTAGTTAGCGTGTGCGGCACGCTGAACGAGGCCGCAGCCACAGGAACAATAACTATCAACGGCACGCCTGCAACCACAACAGTCCTCGTTATGGATTGATTGCCGTGGGAATGCGACAAGAGTACACTACATTCACGCCAAACGGCCTGTAGTTCACTGTGCAGCTGCTAACGCTGGAAACAGAACAGGCGGAGTGACAGGCGTGTGCTCCCGCGTATATTAGAGCGAAGAACAGGACGAGATACAGCACAAGGAAGACGTAAAAAACGTTCCTACGGATCTGCGGGCTCGTGCTAAACCAGCTCCAACGTCCACGATACCAAAGAATATGCAAGGCAAGTGCGATGGGAACGCTAAGAAGGAAGACAAGCGCATCGCTGCCGTGGACAGAGATCGTTCCAGTGTTGCGCGTCACCGTGACAAAAAATCCGTTGTAGCCAAAAAGCGCCATAACTGCGATGGTAAGATCAACGAGGAAGAACACAAGAAAGAAGAGCATTATACCGTGAACATGCTTCCACTGCATCACATCACCCTCTTTACAGGCCCTTTTGGTTCCACTTCAGAAAAAACCTCTGCGGTAAATGTGTAGATCCTGGCATCAGGCCACGTCCATGCATCAGGCGGCAATCCCGCCTTCATTGCAGTGTATGCAAGGAACTGCTCCACATCCCAGCCTTCTTCCACGGGCACCTGCGGCAAGAGAAGGCCAGAATGTGAGCCATAGCGGAGAATCAGGCCATGTTCGCCAATTCTCACGTGCTTGGGAATCTCGGACTTTGGCACATCCAGAAGAACTGGTGGAGTAAGTGCAGACACCTCCACGGTGAGTGTATCTAGCTCCTCCGGGCGAACAGGTGGAAATCGCGGGTCCTCCGTCGCCGCCAAAATAGCAGTTTCCGCGAGAGCTACATTAAGCGGCTTTATCGGCTCGGGGTAGCCTATGCAACCACGAAGGTCGCCAGCAGGATATATCTTCAATGTAGTGAACACGCCAAAGGGACGGGCTAGCTTGTCAGAAGGTGGTTTTGGAATTATGCGCGAACCACGATGCAGATACGCCTCGAGAACAGCACGAGCTGAGCGAACCATCCACTCGCCCTCGGCATCAGTAAAAAATGCCATATTATAATAACACTGCACATAGTTAAAATCATGGACCCAGCCGCAAGGAGCATTGCCGACGTCAAAACGATCCGCACGAGGGTTGAAAATCCCTTTGACCGAGAAGCCCTCAAGGAGTACTTCTGCCAACTCGGGGGCGAAATGGGCTTTAAGCCATTCAAGAACTACAGGCAGGGAGCGGCACACGTAGATTGTGCGTGGAAAGATGGCAACAACGTATTTGCAGCAATAAACATCGAATATGGCAATGAAAGGGAAATACTGGGAGCTCTAGCGCAGATGTTGATGATCAAACCGGAGACCGCAGCACTGATAACTGCTAGCAACCCGCTGAAGCCAATAACTAAGGTGTTCGACGCGGCAAAGGCGCTCTCGCCAGGAAAGACCACCATTGTCATAGACATCAAAACGGGAAACGTCCTGACGAAAGAAACCTGAGGCGAGAACATGGAATTGTGGGTAATCGCCCTGGGTGCAGCTACCGCCGGGCTAACTTTCTTCTTAGAACGAAACGGAAAGTGCAAGTACACACCGGAAATTGCTGGAACGATTAACGGGGCAGTACTTGCAACAATATCTGTAGATCCTGCAGTAGCAAGCGCTGCGGCAGCCATGCTTGTTGGAAAGCTGCTAGCAGGAGAAGAAAAGGAACGCGGAGACTATCTTGCGTTGGCTACATACTTCCTCCTGTTCGTAATGCTCAACGAGTATGTGTATCTGATCCCTGCCACAATAATCGCCGCGGGAGCGTTCGCAGACAGCAAATTCGCAAAAGAGCACGGAATACTTGAAAATAGAATCCTGACACACGTAGCTGCAGCTGCTATGACACCACTCATAGGCTGGGGAGCGATAATAACCACGCTATTCTACGATTGCACGTATAGGATCGCAGCACTCATCGGTAAAGGCTTGTGAGAGATACCACGGCCTTCTTGACAACGTCACGAGATGCAGCAAGCTGATCAAAGATATGATCCACGAAGGCTGCGGGATCCGAACCCGATGACTGAAGCGCACGGGTAAAACGGTACGTGCCGCCACGTCCCTTCGTCTTCTCCACAATGCCAACACCTTCAAGACGGCGGAGGTGATAACGTACTGCCTCTAAGACGACAGGTTTCTCCCCACGCTCTTTGCGGCGCATATTCACGTAGAGAAGAATATCCTCTGCGGTGGGCTCAACATCCTTAGAATAGCTGTAATGGAATAGTGCATCAAGAACATCGATGATTCCGGCCCGTTCATCACCAGGTGTTATCAACCCAAGCGCTATAGCAACCCAACGAAGAAGCTGACGCTTACGGGAAAGAATTTCCGGGGGTAGATTCATGAGACGGATCGTCCACTCTTTGCGAACGAGCTTACCCTCCGGATGCTTCATACCGTAGCGCTTATACATAATCAACACCCCAAGCCGTTTGTTTTGTTATAGAAAAAGACTGCTTACGAAAACTATATAAATAACCTGCACGTTATAGACACGGGGCGACGGGAGGCGAGGAGGCCGACCGGGAAATGGACATGCTCGAGTGTGCGATCACCCAGGTCCCTCTTCGCCCTGAAGAAGCGAGGAGATGCGAGGTCTGTGGGCGCATAGTACGCAAAGATTTGGCAGTACTCCACGATGGGAAGTGGATGTGCATAGACTGCTACCATGCAGCCCTGCGAAAAAGCGGGAAGAACGTAGCGGCCGTGGAACTCGCGGTTGCACGGCTCTGATCATGCGCCTCACACCTCTCGAGGCTCCGGAGGGCGCCACTCGCTGGCGCCCCCGGCACACTCAAAAGGATTCTGTTTTATACCATGAAGTCGTATTTATTGCATGCTGGTGTTGAAGACGCTCCTAAGCCCATACAAGCTCGTTATTCACGAGGGTGGAAAAATAACACTTGAGGTAACCGTTCAGAACAAGTCCCGCGAGCCAAGACTGGTGTCCGTAACCGTTATAGCGCCCTACGACCTTGCACTAAACACTGGGGGGTTCGTCAGGCGATCGGAGCAGAGGTTAGGCATACTGAAGCCTGGCGAAGAAAGAACGATTTCGTTTAACATATTCTCTCGCCCCACGACGAGCCCGGGAACGTACGAGCTAACTGTCATAGGAACAGAACACGAGGACAGCTACGAGTACGTGCTAAACGAGACGGAGAAACGCGTGAAGCTAACGGTGATCCAATGATTCGAAGGGTGTTTGGAAACTGGCAGGAAAATGCAGGCGTATTGATAGTCTGGGGATTCATCGCGTATATATCAGCAATAGCCCTTGGAAGCGCAACATACCTGATAATGTACCCGTTGGGGCAGATGGTGGCCGGAAGCGTTGCCACGACAGTACTCCTACTCACCTACAGCATAGTCGGAATTGTGGCGGCGGGTGCAGCGCAACAGGGGCCAACGACTATCGAGAAAATTTGGAAGCGGTTAAAGGAAAAATGGATGGATGTGGGGACTGCAACGGTGTTCGCGTGGATTCCATTTATACTGGGACTTCTCATTTTCCTTGCGACGGTTCTATACTCAATTGGCAGCGGATCCGAGGTGTGGGCAAACCTGGGACTGCTCGTGTTTGCACTGGGCTGGTTCGCGTCGGTGGCAACATCGGTGGCACCATACATAGCCGACGCAGAAGGATGGAAAGAAGCAATAGAGAAAACATGGACTATCGCAAGGGAAAAATACATAACACTTCTACTCCTGGCAGCTCTTTTCGGCATATTATACATAATATACATAGCACTCTTGCCAACAACTTTCGGGTGGATCCTGGCAGCTCTTGACGCGACAATAATGATGCACGTCAGAAACCTAGCGTACTATGAAGTTATACGTTCGGTACAGGCCCGCGAATGATTGGATCTATATCCATCCCTTCTCTCTTGTTCTTTAGCACCA
>CAYVHT010000007.1:0-37372 GCA_964451455.1 uncultured archaeon | reverse complement strand
CAAGTGGTACTATCACGATTAATCCGGGCCCAACAACGCCGTCGTAGCGTCCCAGCGTGAACAGGACTCCACGCTTGTATTCTGGAAGGATTTTGACTGCTAGAATCACGTAAAGCACGAACAACATAAACAACGTCCAGAATAGCGCCGAAGAAACGAAAAGCGATGCAAAAACAATAATTGCAAAACCTAGAAGCACGACCACGGGCAAAGAAGATGCCTGGCGCGATGTATAGGCGCTTACGTCGCTCATAAAACCACCTACAGGAAAGTGAGATTAAGTAGATTTAAATTGATTCCTTTGCCATATACTTCCGTACGGGTTTTGAGGTGAGACTATGGCAACAGTTTACGATGTCCCCGCAGACGTGCTCATCGAGAAGGCAGCAAAGCGGCTGGAAGAGGAAAAGATCGTTAAGATGCCCGAATGGGCAAAGTTCGTCAAAACGGGTGCGCACAAGGAGCACCCGCCGATTCAGGACAACTGGTGGTATGTTCGCGCCGCCAGCATCCTCCGAAGAATCTACATAGACGGCCCCGTTGGCGTCGCAAGGCTCAGAACGTACTACGGTGGTAGGAAGAACCGTGGCGTCAAGCCAGAGCACCACGTAGATGCTGGCGGAAAGATTATTAGAACAATCCTCCAGCAGCTGGAGAAGGCTGGTCTCGTGGAAAAGGATGGTCAAAACGGACGGAAAATCACGAAGAAGGGCCAGTCGTTCCTAGACAAGATAGCTTCTGAGATTGCAAAGGGTGCGTAAAATGGATGAGCTGGAGGCGATCCGCCGGAAGAAACTCCTCGAGTATCAACAGAGGCTCCAGCAGGAGGAAGCACTGAGGCAACAGAAACTTCAGGCGGAGCTCCAGCTTAGGGCACTCCTCAGGCGCATACTTGAGCCAGAGGCGTTTGAGCGAATAGAAAGAGTAAGGATGGTAAACGAGCAGCTCTACGCCCTGGCGGTTCAACAGCTGCTCGCGCTCTACCAGAGCGGCAGGCTAACAAAGAAGATAGACGATGCCACGTTGAAGGCATTCCTCGCCAGGCTCTCTGGGCCAAAGCGCGAGACGAAAATCCGCATTCTGGACAAGGGGTGATCGTGTTGGCAAGAGGAAAAACGAAGATTTTCAAGGTCATGCTCCACGCGGAGCGCAAGAGGCGCACCAGAGCACCCATATGGGCATTCGCCCGATCTGGAAAGCGCCTGTACCCGAGGATCGCTACGATTCATTGGAGGAGAACGCACCTGGGACACGTGGTGCGCAGAAAGCTGGGAATAATGAAGTAAGGTGAGTGTGATGGAAGAGAGAGCATACACAATACCGCTCCGCACAGTTTACAACCGTGCAAAGCGAGCGGTTAGGGCAAAGAGGGCCATGAAACACATTCGCGAGTTCATCGCCCGCCACATGAAGGTAAGCGAGGAGAACGTCAAGATTCACGTCTCTGTGAACCATGTCGTCTGGCAGAGGGGCATACAGAAGCCGCCGCGCAAGGTAAAAGTAGTTGCAGTGAAGGACGGGGAAACGGTCTGGATATACACGCCGGAGGAACGGGCAAAACTCGTGGAAGCAGTGAAGAAAAGGGCCAGAGCAAAAAAGAAAGCAGAGAAGAAGGCTGAACAGAAAGTGGAAGCAGAAAAGCCGGTAGAGGCAAAAAAGGCAAAGACTACTGCAAAGAAAAGGAGCACAAGCAAGAAGGGCACCAAGAAGGAAGAGCAAAAGCAGGAAAAGGCTGAAAAGGAGATAAAGATAGAGCCTGCCGCCGAGCAGAGTGAGTAACAATGACTACGATCAAGCTAGATATAGAGCGAAACGCGCACATTGGCCTGCTGCTTGTGGCGACAGACAGGTTCGTCCTTGTACCCGACGATCTGGCAGAGGAAACAAGGGAAGAGATTGCAAAGGTACTGAAGGTAGATCCAATCCCGTTGCGAGTGTCTGGAACAACTCTCCTAGGCGTCTTCGCGGCAGCGAACAGCAACGGCGTGATTCTTCCACATATAGCGAGGGAAGAAGAGGTGCAGCAGCTCAGAGACTATGGGCTGAACGTCCTCGTGGTAAAAGACACCGTGACTGCCATGGGAAACCTCATCGCCGCCAACGACCACGGCGCCATAATCTCGGAGGCAATCTCACCGAAGAACGTTGACAAGATCGTGGAATTCCTCGCCGTGAAGAAACATACTCAAAAAAACATCGCGGGAACAGAACTGACAGGGGCGTCCATCGCCGTGACCAACAGGGGCTTCGTGGCGCACCCGAACACGTCGGATGAGGAGCTTGACGTGCTGGAAGATGTGTTCGGAGTAGAAGGAACGACGAGTACAGCAAACTATGGAGACCCCTTCGTTCGTGCGAGCATCGTGGCAAACTCCTACGGCATAATCGTTGGAGAGAGAACGTCACCCGTGGAGATACTGAGAATAGAAGACGTGCTGGGGTGATCATATGTGGAAGTTCGTGGGCAAGATGAAGATGGGCAAGAAGTGGGTGAAGTTCACCAAAGAGGTCGACGCACCGAAGAAGGAGCGAGCAATAGAGATCCTTTACTCAGACCTTGGCTCCAAGCATAAGATCCCACGGAGGAGCATAAAGATAGAGTCCGTGGAGGAGATATGATGACAAACAATGCTGCACAAATGCTAGACGAGCAGATAGCCCTGTTAGAAGCAGTGTACACTCAAACAGAAGCGACAATCACTGCACTTCAAGCACTAAAGGAGAGGGGAGAAGCGCTTATCCCGATCTCTCCAGACTGCTTCATACCAATCGCTTTGAAAGAACAAAAAGCACTGGTGGCCGTGGGTGGAGACGTTCTACTTGAAAAGAGCATTGACGAAGCAGTTGAAATTCTACAAAGAAGAAAGGGCCAGATAAAGAAAAACTTGGAGAAATACCGCGCGTTGAGAAGGAAGCTGGCAGAACGGGGAAACGCACATGCTTGAAGCACTAAAGAGATCGTTCAGCAAGATCGCGGACTCTGTGGCTGAAATTTCAGGAGCAGGAATAACTATAGATGAAAAGCGGTTGGACGAAACGCTGGACGAGATGGAATTAGATCTCCTCCAAGCAGACATAGCCGTAGATGTTCTGGACAAAATGCGTGAAAGGATAAAGGAGCAGCTTGTGGGCAAGAGAGTAAAGGGGAGGAAGGAGATAGTCGAATCAATAAAAGCAGCATTGATAGACCTTCTGAGCCGCCCTGCACCAGCACTCGTCCCGCCACCCAAGAAACCGTACGTGATCCTATTTGTTGGTCCAAACGGCGTGGGGAAGACTACCACCATAGCGAAGATCGCATATCTGTTGAAAGAAAAGGGGTACTCGCCAGTCATCGCGGCGGCAGATACGTTCCGCGCAGGTAGCATTGAACAGACAGAAGTATGGGCAAACAAAATAGGTGTGCGTGTGGTGAAGCACGACTACGGAGCGGATCCTGCAGCGGTCGCCTACGACGCGGTAAAGAGCGCACAAGCACGGGGTGACGATTACGTTCTTATAGATACCGCTGGACGCCAAGATACCAACGAAAACCTCATGGAACAGCTGAAAAAGATAAAGAGGGTTGTAAAGCCCGACATAACAATATACGTGGGCGAGGCCCTGACCGGAAATGCACTATATAGCCAGTTGAAAAAATACGACGAAGAACTGGGAATTGACGGAGTGGTACTGACGAAACTGGACGCTGACGCGCGAGGCGGCAGCGCATTTACCATCACAGTGGGTGTGGAAAAACCGATTCTCTTCGTGGGCCTCGGGGAAAGCCCTGACGACCTGAAACCCTTCGAGCCAGAAGAACTCGTGGAAGCAATTCTCGGGTGATATGCTTATTTATTCAGCGCGGCCCTTTTTCTCAATATGCTTGACAGAATCCGCAACGCCTTTCAGATTCTATCCCGTGATGCAGACGTAGAGCGAGCGATAAAGGAGGTGCAGCGCGCACTCATAGCTGCGGACGTGGACGTGACCCTTGTAGCGCAACTCGCGAAGAAACTCCGAGAGGTAAAGGTTCCAAAGGGCGTCCCGAAGTCCAGATACTTGACTAAGATTCTATATGACGAACTGGTCGGCATTCTCGGCGGAAAAGCGCGACCGTTTCCCGTGATCCCTCAGCGTATCATGCTCCTCGGTCTCTACGGTTCAGGGAAGACCACCACCGCAGCGAAGCTTGGCCACTGGCTGCAGAAAAGAGGACTTAAGGTACTCCTCGTCGCAGCGGATACACACAGGCCCGGAGCATACGACCAGCTGAAACAACTGGCGGAGAAGGCAAACCTGGCGTTCTTCGGGATACCGGGGGAGAAGGATCCAACAAAGGTCGTGGAAGCGGCTCTAAAAAGAGACGCAGATGTATACATCATAGATACCGCAGGAAGAACGACCCTGGACAGCGAGCTCGTAGACGAAGTAAAGCGAATACGCGACGTACTCATCCCAGATAAGACGCTCCTTGTGATACCTGCGGATATGGGTCAAGCAGCAGGAAGGGAAGCGAAGCGATTCAAGGAAGAGGTGGGTGTGGACGGCGTTATAGTCACAAAAATGGATGGCAGCGGGAAGGGTGGCGGAGCGCTCTCAGCGTGTGCCGTCGCAGGCGTCCCAGTGTATTTCATTGGAACAGGGGAACACGTAAGGGATTTCGAGCAGTTTGACGCAAACAAGTTTATTTCGCGCATCCTGGGCGTACCAGACATTGAAAAACTGGTAGAAATGGCAAAGGAAACAGAAATAAGCCCAGAGGACATTTTAGAAGGCGAATTCGACCTGGAAAAATTCCACAAGCAGATAGAGGCAACAATGAACATGGGGCCCATAGACAAAGTGCTCCAGATGCTAGGGATTTCTACAGTGCCGAAGGAGATGAAAAAGATGACAGAGGAGAAGTTCAAGAAGTATGATGCCATATACAAGAGCATGACGAAGTACGAGCGCAGGCATCCAGAGGTTCTTCACGACCCGTCGCGCATAATGAGGATAGCACGGGGCTCGGGAACGACTGAAGAAGACGTGCGGGAACTGCTAAGAGACTTTAAGAAGGCACAGAAGTTGATGAAAAAGTTAAAGAAGGCAGGAACACGCAAGAGGATGGAAAAGATGCTCGCAAGTGGCCAGATCCCAATAATGAAGTGATAATATGGATGAAGAAGTCCTCGCGCGAGCGCGACCGATCTTGGAGGAAATCGCATTATGCGATCACTGCCTGGGAAGGCTCTTCTTGGAAGTGGATGGCAGAGACAATGAGGATAGGGGTAAGAAAATACGGCGAGCCCTCGGAAAAGGAGAGCCAAAGGAATGTGTGCTTTGCGGAGGCCTGTTCAGGAAAGCAGATGAAATAGCTTGGAGGGCGGCGAAGGAACTGATAAAATACGACGTGAAAACAATCGTCGTATCCAGCTCCGTGCCGAAAGATATCCTGCGAAGGGAAGAGGAGATCTGGAAAAAGTATGAAATCAAACAATCAGAGTCAATAAAGAAGGACATCAACAGGAGCGTCGGGAAAAAACTAGCCGAGATCGGGCCATGGAAATACGATCCCGAGACGCCAGAAGCAAAGGTCGTTGTGCATATAGATGGTACAACACGCGTGGAGATCACACCAATATACATAACAGGCATCCTGCTCTCCAGTACCCTGCCCAAGAGTGAAGTGAGAAAGCTCATCAAAACAGCCGCAGAGGCAATATTTGGAGCAGAAGATGTCAGGATTCGTGTAAAGGGGTGGAAAGAAGGTATAAAGTTCGTAATAGAAGTGAAAAAACCCATTCACAGGCACGTGAGCGTTGAGCTCCTTGAAAAGGCAGTAACTGAAGCTGCGGGACAAGAATTCCTGAAAATATATGGAAACGTATCTGCCCACGAAGCAAGGAGCTTCTTGGAGGGAGCATAGTGGACGTTGTAGCAGCAGGGATCACTGTTTGCGCTGCCACAATAGCAGCAGTGATAGACGCGTTCACCGGGGAGATACCAGAGTGGCTAACGATCCCATTGGCGGTGTTCGGACTAATATACGCGTTCCTACACGGATACGGCACCTCCGCCATGATCGTAGCAGCGATAACGCTGGGTGTGGGCTATGCTATGTACTACACGGGACAGTTGGGTGGTGGAGACGTCCTCTTACTCACAGGGATTGGCGCGTGGATGCCGTTCGTGCTACCACCACAGTTTGGGGCAATCGCATACGTGTTCAACCTGCCCTTCGCCGTGCTGTTCCTTGGTCTTCTCCTGTCGTCAACATTCTTCTCAATATACTACTCAGCAATGCTCGGAAGGAGCAACAGATGGTTCTTCATGATCCCAATCCCATACCTCTTCCTATCGCCACTCCTAGCAGTGACCTACGGCGCGATAGTCACCGCAACCCTTGGAACAAAATATCGTGAGGAACTGTTCGTCAGGGAAAAGAGCGTGGAGGACCTCGTACCAGAAGACGTGCTCGCAGAGGATGTAGAAGGATTACCCCCTGGGAAGCACGTGTTGGAAAAACAAGACATAGAACTGCTCAAGAGTAAGGGCATTCAGAGGGTCAAGATATTGGACAACCTACCGCGATTTGGCCCATTCATACTACTGGCACTACTAACGATTCTTTGGTTTGAATCCAATCCCGCGAACCTTGATCTTTACGCGTCGGCCCTCCTCTCGCTCAAAATCTACCTTTTTCCCTAAAAACTGCTCAACAACCCACGCGTTGGTCACCTGATGGAGTGTTGGCTCGGCAACGAGAATTTCAGATGGCCCAGAGGCAAGGGCGAGATACGGTATTAGTTGATCGCCCATATACGCATCCACAGGCGCTCCAGACTCCGCAGTATGAATAAAGTAATTAGCAGCGCGCTTGCCAACCACCTCTGCTAGAAGTCCGCGCGCTCCAAGAGCTGAAGCACCTATTGGATAATTCTTCGCCCACAAAGTAACGCCGGAACCGGGACAGAGCACTTCAGAGCGAGAATACGTGACCGCAGAGATGGCAGAATCAAAACCCGCGGAATTCAAACGTTTACGAGCAGCCTCCGCCTGCCTTTCAGCCACGCCCCGCGGCAGGGCCCCCGCGTGAGAAATACCAAATACCTTGGAGATTTGCGGTTCATCAACAAGATGCATGGAAGATAGAGAAGACAGCGGATGAATATCTAGCTCTATCACACCCCCACCCTTCGGAAAATAGCCCCTACGAATGAGACGGAAATCCACTCTGGCGCCCAGACGCTCCAGCCAGGGGAGAAAAACGTTAGCGAAGTAGTCGATGGATGGGGCATGCTCAACATCCGTCCCACCAATTATTCGAACGCTTGACGGACCGTTAGCGAAGAGAAGGGGTAGCAGCACCGTTTGAGCAACCAACACGACAGATCCTGCAGTGCCAATGTTAAAAACATACCTGCCCGGACGAATATGACCTGGCTCAAAACTCAAATCCATCGAATCAAGGGTTGCGCCGGAAACGCGAGCACCGGTAATCTTCTGAAGCGCCTGAACTGCAGTGAGATGCTGGGGCTGAAGACCAGGCCTCGGCCGTCGAGCACGTATATCTGTAATATGAACTGGCCGGCCAAGGAGAGCAGAAAACGTAAGCGCAGTGCGAAGAATCTGGCCCCCGCCCTCACCATAAGACCCAGAAATGACCAGGGGATCTTCGTCCATATAATAAGAACGGAAAGGAAAAATAAAACTTAGCGGCGCTCCTTGCCAGCCTCGTGGATGGCAGAGGAAAAGGCAGAAACAGCTGAAAACACGTCTTTACTGTTCTCCAAAACAGTGCCCGTAACGATGATGTCAGCGCCTGCACGCACCTTTTGGATAGCAGTCTGTGGTGTTCGGATTCCACCGCCCACAATCAGTGGAACTTGCTGCCGTATTGCCTTTTGTGCCGCCATAACTAACCTATCATCCACCGGATAAGCAGCTCCTGAGCCCGCCTCCAAGTACACAAGCTTGTAGCCAACAGTCACCGCGGACAGGGCATAAGCGTACGTGATTGACGGCTTACGGACGGGCAAAGGCCGGGCATCGCCAACCCAGCCTGCCGCCGTTTCCCCGCCTGGCTCAGTGATGAGATATGCTGTAGGAATGGGCTCCAGTTTCCATCTACGAATTATAGGAGCCGAGAGCGCCTGAACACCGGAGATATAGTACGGATTACGGGAGTTAAGCAGAGATAGGTAAAGAATAGCGTCGGCAAAAGGAGATATGCCCGATATGTCCCCGGGGAATAGGATGACAGGGATCGAAACAGAATCCTTGATTAGCTTAACTGTTTCATCCAATAGCTCGCCCTGAACACCAACGGTGCCGCCGATGAGTATCGCATCGGTTCCGGCACGCTCAGATTCGGCAGAAAACTTTGCAGCATTCTCATAACCGATCTCATCAGGATCTATCAAGGTAAAGTGTAGGGCACCTTTTTCCTCCAAATCATCCAGAATCTCCTTGTAAACAGACATCAGATCACCTCCGTGGCTTTGAGAGCCTGTCTTGCAAGATCTTCACCAACACCAAGACGATGCAAGATCGTGTAACGATCCCTCAAGGTCCTGGCAATGGCAACAGCCTTGATCATCATATCTTCAGGCACACCTAGCTCCTCTGCAGTTACAGGGGCACCCACATCTTCCAAGAACTTGCGCACGCGCTCCCAATCGCGTCCCTGGAAGTATGACGCAACTATCGTTCCCACGCCCACTTGCAGCCCGTGCATACCCTTCTTACCGCGCAAATAGTCAAGGGCATGAGAGATCAGATGTTCGGAGCCAGATGCTGGCCGCGAAGAGTGTTGAATACCCATGACAATACCGTTGGTTACAAGTGCTTCCACGAGAACATTGATACCTTCATAAGTCTTGCGCGCAATAGCTCTTCGGGCCCTAACCACGTGCCTGAACGTGAGATACGCAAGAGATGCGGAGTATCTTCCGAAGTATTCCCCCACATCCACGTGCGCGATCCACCAGTCGTAGACAGAGGTGTACTTCCCAATAACGTCGCCGAAACCGGCGCGGACAAAACGGTCAGGGGCATTTACAAGTACATCAGGATCGACCAAGACGTAGTGTGGCGGCCTAAAATATTGAGAATAGGGTTTGCCGGAATCTGAAAGGGAGATCATGGGAGACGCAATACCATCATGGGAAGGAATCGTCGGAACAGAAACTACTGGGATCCTCGTCTTCCAGCCCACATACTTGGCAATATCTATGTTCTTGCCGCCACCGATGCCTACGACAACATCAGCACCGGCCACGCACGAGGCAGCATGCTCTGCAACATCTATAGTTGCCGCTGGAGCTTTACACGCTCGCGCACGCTCCGGAAGAAAGTGCTCTTCAGTGAACCTGTCCACAATATACACGGGGCGATCGTATCCAAGAGACTCAATCACATGTGGCAGATCATCGACAAGACCAGGACGGAGGACGACGCGGGACGGCAGGTCAATCTCTCGCCAATTCATCGCATAAATCATAAGGGGGGTTGTTAAAAACGTCATCCGAAGAAGTCGGCAATTGTCTTTTGTTGCTTGCCTTCGCTCTCGAAAACAGACTTGATTTCAGTTTCAAGGATCTGTAATCGCTGCTTCACGTAATCTGTAAGCCCATACTTCTCTACGACGCGCTTGGAAACATCTAGATACTTCTCAACACTGCCACGGGACACTGTGAGCACAAGTTTGCCGCCACACTTCGTGCAAACCCCTTTTAGTGGCGGTCTGCGGTACTTAGTGTTGCACTTGACGCATCTGAACTCCTGCCGGCCGAAGGCGCGAGAGTTGCCCATAATATCCTTCAAGAAGTGATAGACAAGAACGCGCTCCGCCGCATCCCTGTTATCAACTGCTGCAATCTTGCTCTGAACATCCAGCTGCGTTTCTATCTTCTCAACCATGTTGTTCAGTCGAGAATAAGCAGTGTGCTCGGGACCGGCGTCGTAGCGGCTCGTTTCAATAGAATACTTTAGCTCGCGGAACTGGTCAGGCGTGTTAATAATCTCACCAATGATATGAACTGGAGCTTCTGCGGCGTCCTTACGCTCCAGAGTGGCTTTGTAGAAATCTAGGCTGTAGTGCGAGTCGTACTCCATCTCAAAGATCTCGTCGTCCACCTCCGCAGGGTTAAGAACAACTGTAACGACGAGGGGGGCGTCCATCTTCCCACCACGTTTCTCCGGCAAGTATTCCACAGAAAAATTCAGTAGCGCATCAAGGAGAAGCAAATACGCGTCCTCATCACCGTCTGCGTTTCTCCTGCGCGCCAACATGTAATATGGGTGGCAGTATTGGACGTATCCCCGCGTGAATCCAATTATACGTCCTAAAATCCCGGCAGAGGTGTGGGGGGCAAGACCGATGACGAGCTTTCCCGCCAGATCCTCCCGCGTCTTTACATTATAGTAGGGTGGGAGATGGTAGAACTGCACAAGGAGATCATCAACGAACTGGCAAGCACGAACGAGATAGTCTGCAACGTGCTCCGAAATGATAACGTCGGCAGGGAAGAGCTCCACCACCTGATCTCCGCGGGTGAGCGGCTCCCCATTAACGTCGTGGGTATAGCCCAATTCTCTCAGCTTCTCAAGAGAAACGCCAACCTCGTCTGGACGGAAATGGGTGAGCGGGAGATTTGACAGATCCACACGGATTGTACCGTCCTTGAACACATAAACGTCATGCTTAGCACGAAGAATACCCTTCTCCAGACGCTCAGGAATCTTCTCTGGATTGGTCAGGCCGATAACACCCTTTATTCCCTCTGGAACGCGCGTTTCGCCGAGGTTCTCCAGAGCTGCCTGCAAAATGCCATTTACGTCTAAAACATCCTCCATATAGGGAACAGTCTCTGCACCACAAGACGGGCACACCCGTTCCTCAGCATCCACAATACGACCACAGCGAGGACAGCGCCGCTTCTTCTCAGTGGGGCGGCCACAGTACGGACAACGTGTATAAGGAACGTACTTATTACAGTGCTTGCAGTAATAGAGGGCAAAATCCACACGCGGCGGATTGTCTGCAGCCTTATTCACAAGACGCTGAGAGCCACCCGTGGAACCCACAGGGAATAGCACATGTGGTGGTGGGCTCATCTTTCTGGGCTTCGCAGCCTCCGGACGGGCCATACGCACGCCTATGAACGTCCCTGCTTTATCACGAATTTCCACACCTGCAATCGCCGAAAGTTTTGCTAGAACGTCGCCATTCGTACGCTGGAAATCTACAACCGCCGAGGGACGGAAGTATCCGAAGGTAATGAGGAATGGATAGACATAAGGTTCTTCTATGACCACCTTCCCATCACGGAAACGATGCGGCACACCGGTTTTCTCCAAGAGCTGCTTGATTGAGGGTGGTAAAGTAGCACGAACGACTCTATCGCCTTCTTTCACTACTTCAGCACGCTTCACGGCGGAGACAATCTCCAACGCATCATCCTCAGACAAGATGCGGTAGTAGTGTATATACTTCGGGTGAAGAGGGATGTTCAGCTCGGTAGATATGCGCACGGCGGTGTATGGGTCAATATGAAAGGGATCCCTGACGTATTGGACGTATTTACCATCCGTATCTGCTTCTTTTAGCTCTAAAGCCCACCATTCCTCCACATAGCCCGAAGGTACCAACTTCTCGCCAGCCTTACGGAAATCACCGTAGGCGATGAGCGCGTCGCCGAGGAAAAGAATCTTCTTCACGTGATCGCGGATTCTATAGGCTGTCTCAACATCCTCCACCTTCACGACATCTCCATTATCCAAGAGAACGATGGGCCCCTCTATGCCATCCACGGGAACAGCACCCATGGCCTTCCCAGGCAGTTCCCTTTTCAGTTGAGTACCCGTAGCGATGAACTCCCCCGTAATGACCATTGTGGCGGGATGCACACCAGAAGCCATTACACCCACATTTCTGGACCGTCCGTAGCGCACTCGGAAGCCGCCCCACTTCCCAGGGTATGAAAATACGGGGCGGCCCGCTACAAGTCCCTCCAAGTAAACAGCAAGGGAGGAAGTGCCACCCTCTGACTTATGATGATGTTTCGCCTCAAGCACCCAGTCCCAGTCCAATCCCAGCTTCTTGGCATACTTTGCAATCTTCTTCGCCTTAAGGAGAAGAGACTCCCCCACAGCGATGGCCAGACCCCCACGAACGCGGTTAGACAAACCAGGCAAATCCCTATTGGCCGATACCTCAAAGGTCTCCGTGGGTTCACCGTCAGGACGCACGGGAATGCGCTCAAACACGATCTCCAGCTCTTCCTTGGACGGACGATACTGGCGAGAATAAACACGGAAGTAAAGAGACGTCTCCTCCACCCAGCGCGCCCGTTCTTTCTCCGTTGGCTTCCATCTGTCCAGACCCACCCTGCGGCGGAGGTAATCGGCGAGGAGTAAAGCAAGAGCTGCTGCAGTGCCACCCGCAGAACGTATGGGCCCCGCAAAGCCCACGGAAACGTACTTCGTGCCGTCAGGATTTTCAAGAACGCGAACGTCCGTTATACCCTCTATGGGAGCTACCACGACCGCGTCTGTGTATATAAGCAGGGCAGCCTTGAGGGCCGCCTCCAAGCGCGCATCAAGGCTATCAAACTGGCCCAGCTTTCCGTCCACGATCTCCTCCATGAGACGCACGGAGGTCATAAACTTATCGCCCACCTCTGCGTAGAGTTCCTCGTAGCGCTTTGCAAGACCTGGCACGCCCAAAAGTGCCTCAGCTCTCTCGGACATTCGAACTGCGGGCTTTACCTCTACATACGGCACTGGATCCAAGCCCTGGGCACGAGCACGCTCCGCTATCGCCCACTCCTTTTTTGCTTGCTCCAGCAACTGCTCGAAATACGCCTTGATCTCAGGACGGCCAATGGGAATGTGGGAGTAGTCTATCTCATCCATTGCCCTCGCTCCTGTAAACGGTTATCTCCTTAAGCTTGTGAGTGCTCAGATCCATTATAGGGATAACTCCAGGAGTCGGCACGTGGCCGTGCTCCAACTGGAAAGGCGTCTGCTCTTGGAACGTTCCAGAAACGACGACTTCCACCCCTTTGTAACGGGAGTATCCGTTCTTGTGAACGTGACCTGCAGTTATAACGTCAGGGATGCGCTCTATGACCATATAGTCCCGCTTCTCTGGAACAATGGGATTCTTCAGGCCGTACGTCAGTGTGAGGTGCCTGTGCTTCAAGTATTCCACGAGGGCCTCCTCTGGGCGAGCGTAATCTAAATATGGAACACGAGAAATAACGTCGTCCATAGACGTGCCATGGTATGTGAGGAACTCCACGCCGTCAAGAGAGAAGTAAGATGGAGAGCCGACAAGGGTCACGTTATCCCTCTCGTAGAGCGCAGAGGCATATTGTTTGGAAAGCATTGGCTGCGGCTCGAGGCGGCGCACGGCGTCGTGGTTGCCAGGACCGACAATCACCTCTACGTAGTCAGGGAGTTCGTCCAAGTACTGTGCAAAGAAGTCGTACTGCTTGTATATATCTTTGATCTCCAGCTCATCTATCTGGGCAGGATACACACCCACGCCGTCCACAACGTCCCCGTTCACTATGAGGTACTTCACAGTTCCCGCAAGTTCTCGCGACTTTTCGTTGCCTATCTTCCCCTTTAACCAATCAATGAACCTACGCACTGCCTTTTCTACGTGGAGCTTGCTACCAACGTGCCAGTCAGAAGTTATTGCAACAGAGAGGGGAATGTCCGCGAAGTGTGGCTGGTGCTCGGGAATGTCCGGCCAGTAGATGTCTTGCACGATAAACATGCCGCGAGAGCTCACACGACCGTGGAAGATGACAACATCGTCAGGGAGCAGGGATTGGGCCTTGGCAACGAGCTTTGGATCGGACTTAGGAATTATTATGTTCGTATGCTCGTCCTCATCCTCAATAGTCACCACAAGGTTGCCGCGGGCGCTCTCTCGTATCTCATAAACCATGCCCATGACGTCTATCTCCTCTCCCGCCATGCGCTGAATGCGAGAGATGGGAACAAGAGTAAGCTGCGGACGGGCGCGGAGAATCTTAGAGAGGCGCTCATAGCGATCACGAAAATATTGGACGAAATCGCCCACGGTACCCTCGCAGAAGGACTTCCCACTCACGTCAAGATCCTCAAAAACGCGTATTCTGCCATCATACTCCTTAGCAAGCGGGTGGAAGTCCGTACGTTCCACCACAACCTCTTTTTCCGCTGTAGACTCCTCCACGACGTGCTCTTCGGGTCCGCTTTCCAACGGTTCATGGGAGATTATCTCTGCCTTGACAAGGTCAGCATCTATGATGAAATAACCTCTAGAAGCGAGCGTTTCAAGGATTTCTTGATAATCTGGGCGATGCTGAAGAATCTCCACAGCGTCCGGCGTCACAATGAGTTTTCTGGAGGCTATGAAGGAAATGATATCCTGGGCAACCCCCGAAGAATCCATCAGAAAAAGCAATGTGAGAGAAAGTAAAAAGGGTTCGCAAGTATGGGTGAAGATATACAAATCACTTTATCTTCTCGCGGTATGCCTCAAGCGCGCCAACGACCTGCCATATGGCCGTTCTCGTATGCATGGGCATATTTATATCGTTACTAGCCTCATCCAGACGGTAAATCGCCTGAGTGATGTTCAAAACGGGATCGCCGTCCTTTTTTGCAACTAAATCCTTCGCCTCAGCAACCAGTCGTCGTATGTTGCGGGGCACGGACGTGTCATTTAGAATATCATCCATAATCTGCAGAATTTCCTGAATCTCCTTATCCATGGTACCACCCCAGTTCCCGTAGTATGCGCTCCCTCAGCGCCTCAACACCTTCGCCGGTCTCCGCGGAGATCGCCAGCTCAGCTCCCACCCGCCGGGCCACCGAGTCCGGGTCGTCCAGCAGGTCAGCCTTATTGAGCACCACTACAACAGGTGCCCGAATAATCTCCTTAACCTTAGTTAATAAATCCCTTTGCTCATCCAAACCCTGCTCTGGATCAAAGAGAAATACCACAATGTCAGCCAAATGTCGCAACGCCGCAACAGCGCGTAGCTCCACTGGATTCATGGATGCTATGGGCCTATCAAGAAGCCCGGGTGTGTCTATCACCTGAAAGCGCTGGAAATGGTGTTCAAAGTGTCCAATCATGAGGTCTTGGGTGGTAAATGGGTACGATGCGATCTCTGGTTCAGAACCAGTGAGGGCGCGGAGGAGCGTACTTTTACCCGCATTGGGAAAGCCTGCTAGAACAATTGTCTTCTCGTCGTACCGAAGCTTCGGGAACTTCCTCACGACGCGGTGGAGCTTGCGGAGAAAGTCAAAGCTGGATTTGTTCTTCTTAAGCACGTGCCAGATCCGCCCAAGATACATCTGACGAGCTGCCTTTACCTCTGAGAGTTTTTTTGCCTTGGCGATTCTCCACAACGCCTCGTCACGCACAGAGGCAGCTATGCGCAGGATGGCAGGAATCTTGCCGATCTCCGCCTTGACTCTGTCCAGGGGAGCGTAAGCCTCCACGAGCGCCTTCTGAAACTCGTTGAGCTGATCAAAGTCGGGGAACTGCTTGGGGATGGCACGAAGCTCACGGGCGAGGACACGATCATAAGTCTTTATACGTATGTGTTCGAGCTTCTTGGCCTTTTCCAGTGAGAAACGACCAGGAAGCTTCACGCTGCCCATCTGCTTGTTCGTCTCGCGCACCATCTTGCCATAGATCGTGTCTATATCCTTGACCATAAGATCACCGCCAGGAGAAGCACTATCGCCCCGAGCAAAGCCAGGACCGCCGCGTCGCTGTCGTCCGCCAGAACGATGGGAATTGGACCGAGCAGAACCACTGCGCCCGTATTCACCCGCGCTTTTCCGCCCAGAGAAAAGAGTATTCCCAAAGCAATAAAAAGCATTCCAAGTATTATTAGCAGGACACCGAGCTGGAGGAAATCCATCTGACCACCGGGTGTTCACATGACTACTGAAGATATATACAGGAAATATCATAAGAAGCTGTTGCTCATACCAGCGGCGCTCTTCGTCGTATACATCATCCTCGCGTTCGTCACCCCTGGCATGAAATACGGTATGGACTTCAGGGGTGGCATCCTCATTACGTTCAACGCACCACAGGGATTTGATGCCCACGCGCTGGAACAGACCATACGCAAGGAAACCGGCGTCACCGATGTCCACGTGATTCCAACAATAACGTTCCAGGGTGGAAAAGAGATCCCAGGTGGCATCGTGGAAGTCGTTTATCCAGAGAACATCTCTGAGAAGATCACCACGGAAACGAACACCGCGGAGCCAAGCATAGCAGCAAGTGCAAATGGCACCATATCCGTGGAGCAATACAAAGAACACATCATAAGGATAATACAACAGAACGTGCCGGGCATAAGCAACGTGGTAGTCAGAACAGTGGCGCCTAGCCTAGGTCAGACGTTCTGGCACCTGGCGGCCAACATGGCAATCTGGGCAGTTATTCTCCTCACGCTCACGGTATTCGTCTTCTTCCGCGCAGGGACACCCACAGCGATCATGATTGGTTCTGCCATATTTGACATCCTGGGTATGCTGGCCCTCATGGCGCTATTCAACATCCCTCTCAGTATGAACACCATCGTCATCCTGCTCATGATGGTGGGATACTCCATTGACACGGACATTCTGCTGTCCACCCACCTGCTCAAGCGCACTCAGAAGGAAGAGGGTGACGCATTTGCACGCGCGGCAAGAGCAGCGAGCACGGGAATACATATGAGCGGGACAACACTGACTGCAATGATATTCATCTACCTCGTTGGATACCTAACGAGCAACCTGGCAGTCATGCGCATTGCAAACGTCATGATCTTCGGTGTCATATCTGATCTCATCGTGACATGGCTCCTAAACGCCCCAGTAATGATCGAATTGGTGAGAAAACATGAGCAGCCCGTTGCTTAAGAACTGGAAGGTGCAATTCCTCATCGCCATGATCCTGCTGTCCGTAGGAATCATTCTGGCGAAGGGGATACAGCTAGGCATAGACTTCAAAGGAGGAACGATACTCACATTCCAATTTGACAAGCCGCTGACGCCAGACCAAATACAGCAGTCAGCACTCATCATAAGCAAGCGTCTTGACCTCACGGGTCTCAGCAGCATATCCGTGAAGGCATGGGGCAATCAATACCTTATTGTGGAGCTCAGCGAGACAGACCCGCAGAAGATAAAGGAAATAGAAAACTCCGTCCTCCGCCAAGGTAAGTTCGAGACTGTGGTGGACGGGAATGTCATACTCACGGGAAAGGACATCGTTGCCGTGAACCCTCCCGTCATCTACCCGGCCCAGATGGGCTACAGCTGGCGCGTTCCGTTCCAACTCTCGCCAGAGGGCGTCAGAAAGTTCTACACGGGAGTCCATGGCAAGTGCGCCGGATGCGGCACGCAAACACCGAAGTGTGAATACACGTTCATGTACATAGACCGTCCCGCGGGTGCGGTCCTCCTCATGCCGAAGGACGTCTACGAGAACGAGCAAAAAGTTCCAGTAGAGCCCAACGTCAACTCTACGGGCAAGAGACTAGATATAAATGAGTTCTTTGTCAACGCAGGGGTAAAACCAATCATCGTGGACAAGGACACGAAGATTGACGTCAACACACTAAAGGGCGCACCCCTCGTGATCATTCACCCCGAGCTGAACCACTTAGTGCCAATACTCCAGGAGAACAACATCCCATACAAGATCGTGGAGCCTAGGAAGAACGTCCCGTGGATCTGGACCGCCACGAACCTTCAGTCCGTCGTCCGCCTAACGCCCGGCGTTACTAACGTTTCTCCTGAGAATGCCAACCCTGAGCTAGTCATAGAAGGGTGGGCACCCAACAAGGAAGAAGCGAAGCGCGTCACAAGCGAGCTAAAAATACTTCTGGAGTCGGGCGCGCTCCCTGCAGGGCTAAAACTCGTCTCTGAGAGCAGAGTCCCTGCAACCTACGGAGAATACTTGTTCTACACGTTTATCCTTGCTCTCCTAGCCGCAATGATCGCAGTGGCAACATACATTGCCGTTCGCTACAGAGAGTGGAGAGTGACCGGGCCAATCATACTAACAATGGCTAGCGAGATCCTCATGATCTTCGCCTTCGCAGCGTTGGTGAGCTGGAAGATAGACGTGGCATCAATGGTGGGTATCGTCGCGTCAACAGGTACTGGTGTTGACGACCAGATAGTAATCACAGATGAGCTCATCCGCGGCAGAGGCAAAGGCGAAGAGGCGGAGAAGAAGGCGAAGATGAGCGTAATAGCGAGGGTGAAGAGAGCGTTCTTTATCATTTTCGCGTCCGCTTCAGCACTTACAGTGGCCATGATACCAGTATGGTTCTCGGGAATTCCCGCGCTCAAGGGCTTTGCCCTAACCACCATCGTCGGTGTCCTCGTGGGTGTGTTCATTACCCGCCCAGCGTTCGCGGAGATCCTCCGCCACGTGCTACGCAAGGGGGCATAAGCCCCCTTCGGTGATTCCAATGGGGCTCGAAAAAATAGATCCCTTCTATTGGTTCGACCGCTTCTGGTTCAAGTACTTGGGAAAACCGCAGACAATAGGCGAAAAAAGCATCTACTTTCTTGGAGAAGTGATATACTCAATCGCCCTGGCGTACGTCATATACGGTGCCCTTGCCATTGTCCTTCACACGCCGAAACCCGCTGTGATTGTGGCGAGCAGCTCCATGATTCCGCACCTGCACGTAGGGGACATTGCAATTGTTGAGGGCGTGCCGCCAGAGAAAATACGAGCGCCCGAAACAAACCTAGACATGGACCTCATGTGGAAAACGCTGGACGAGATCGGCGCAATCAAACCAATATACAATGACAAGGGCGTAGCTGTGGAGCTGAATGTGGCCGGAAAGATATATCCTGTGGAGCAAAACAACGACATCATCGTCTACTACAACCGAATAGTGAACAAGGACATCATACACCGCGCAGTGCTTAAGATCCACGCCCGCGACGGTTGGTTCTTCCTAACTAAAGGAGATAACAACAAAACCAACCCAACACTGGACCAGGACTGCCGCTACGGTATGTGCGTCTATATATACCCGATTCCCGCCAAATACGTCTACGGGAAGGTCATTGGTGTCATCCCGTACGTTGGACTCATAAAAATATGGTTGCTGGGAGGGTAAGAGTTAGAGAAGGGACTGGAGCTGGATTAGATCAGCCTTCGCACGCTCGATGGCGGCTCGGATCGCCTCCACAGGGTCGCCTTTCTTTACGCGGACGAACATGCGTACCTCATCTACCAAGGGGTGGTCTTGCGCAAAGGCTGCAAAGTCCACATTCTCGTCCTGTAGCAAGTAGCCGCGAACGAGCATGGCAATAGTCTTATCACCAGATATGGAAAACTCAATCGCATTGTCCTCTTTCTTGATCAACTTAACGTCCATACAATCACCTCGGCAGTTGTGGGTTCCCATAGTCCTCAGCGATCTTCCTGTGAACGCGTATCCGACATTTTGGGCAGTAGAGATCTCTGCCCCTGCGGACGAGTGGGGCACGGCACCTGGGACAGTATGCCTTGATCACACCGAGCTTGGGACCCTCTGTGGAAAGGTTAACGTAAAACTTTGCCTTTATGTCAGAAATCTTGGCACGAATCCAGTCACCCACGCCGAACTCATCGCGAACAGACTTCGTATAACCGCGCTTGACGTTGGAAACGCGAAGCATGGCATAAGAAGATGGAGGCGTCAGGCGGTAGCGCTTCGTGGAATATGGATAGAGCTCTACAAGAGCATAGTTGTCAAACGTTTGCATCACTCGCCCGTAAACAATAGAGTTCACTACGTTCAGACGCGGCTGCTTGATGGGTGTGTTCACGCGGACAGAATACTCATCAGAATCATACTCCGGCTCGCCCACAACAGCAGCATAAAC
Organism: uncultured archaeon; assembly: GCA_964451455.1. Classification (GTDB taxonomy): domain Archaea; phylum Iainarchaeota; class Iainarchaeia; order JAADDC01; family JAADDC01; genus SZUA-1452. The sequence continues at coordinate 17,494 of CAYVHT010000007.1, read as the reverse complement.
GTCCCCGTTATCTTCGTAGGCGCCATCAGCGGGCATAAACTCCTCTGCTGCGGCAAGCCTCTCTCCCGGAGTCACAGCCATTACTCGTCACCCTTCGTAAGCAACTCAGATAGAACGTCCCTTGCCTTCACAGACTTATCAGAGCTTCCAGACTTTGCCTCAGAGATCTTGTGTGCAATCGGGGCCTCCTGCTTGGCAACGTTCGCGGCCGCCGGTGAACCAAGAACGTCCAGAATCTCGCCGAGCTCCACATACACGTGATCCACCATCTTCTGGAGCATCTCTGGGCTACCCTCCATGTTACCATGAACGACGTCCTTGAGGAGCGTCACGAGTTCAAAAAGCCCCTCCAAACGACCCTTTACATAGGACAAATCGGCCATGATTCTAAGAGGAGCGGAATTTTAAAAAAGCCGCCCATATTTTAGCGTGGTTTTCGAATACTTCCTCGGCGCAAAGGATGTCGAGGGATTTCCGCTACTGATGTTCACAGCAGGCGTGGTCTATTCCGTGATATCTGTACCTCTAGCGCTGTTTTTCATACCAGACGGGGCCGCCATGCTCGGTGTTTCACTCACAACAATAGCAGCAGTTCCGCTCATCCTGCGAATCATAGACTTTGAGGCGGATTTGCTAGAACTATACCCCCGCAGCGTAGCATCACGAGAGACGAAGATCGTGGTTCTTTTCCTCTGGTTCTTCTTTGGCGAGGTACTTGGATTCGCAACGGCATATTTGCTCATGAGCCCAGAACAGTTCCAAACTGCTGCGGAGCTACAGCTAAAGGATCTAGGCGTAGTGAACAGCATACGACAAAGCATTACTGGCAACGCAATAGGTGGTCCCCAGATTGCCGCCCTCATATTCTCGAACAACCTGCGCGTTTACATCATTGGACTCATCCTATCGTTCATTTATGGGACTGGGAGCGTTTTCATACTAAGCTGGAACGCATCCGTTGTGGGGGCACTCCTCGCACAGCAGATAAGAGACACGGGAAATCTAGCTAGCGGAATACTCCGCTTCCTCGCGATCTTGCCGCACGGCGTGATAGAATACAGCGCTTACATCCTCGGAGGGGTGGCCGGAGCTTTGTTGTCCCTATACCTTATGCAGAGAGATAGGAGCAGCAAGCTACTATTGGATGTGCTTATCCTGGTCCTCTCAGGGATTATTCTCCTATACATAGGTGCCATAGTGGAGTCGACACTTCTCATATCAGTTTGATCCCTTCTTCTGCTGCAACAGCTTCTTGATCTCCTCCAAGAGGTACGAGTATTTACCAGTAAGGTCTTCCTCTACCTTCTTCGGAGAGATTGCCCCTCCAAGAGCAGCAGATATGCTCTGGGAAAGGGTAGATACCTCCAAGGGAAGAACGAGCTTTGTGGCCCGCCCGGATGCTATCTTCTCCAGGGCACGAATATAATAGTATGCAAGTGCCTTATCGTCTAACTCCTTCGCTGCAGACTTCACTGCTTCGATTTGGGCCTTCTCTGCCTCCGCACGCTGAATAGTAGCAAGCTTGTGCTGCTCTGCCTCTCGCATCTCGTGCATGGCATCCATTAGCTCTGGAGGCAACGTTACGCTCTTAAGCTCAACGGAAACCACCTCAACACCCCAGTCGCTCACAAGGCTTTGGAGTTCTTTGCGCAGCTGAGAGTTAATGGCATCTACGTTCGATATGATCTCATCCGCGGTCATACTACCAGCTATTTCACGAATCTTAGACTCTATGAACAGAACCGCAGCATTCTTGTAATCCTGGACTGCAAGAACGGCTTTCGCAGCATCCACAACACGGAGATATATAACCGCATCTACGGTTACCTGTATGTTGTCCTTCGTGATGACCTTCTGTGGCGCTATATCCACCGTCTGAACGCGCATATCCACGCGGACGAAGTCCTCGACGAACGGGAGAACGAATATCCAACCGGGGCCGCGAACACCCGCAAACTTTCCGAATCGGAAGACTACCGCCCTCTCATACTCAAGCAGCTGAACCAGCATGTCCGACTTCGCTGCACCATATAGGAGGACGAGCAGCAAGAGGCTAGCGGCAAAAACAACAAGGTTCTGGTTCACCGCAGCCCATATGAAGAAAAACAGGCCGAGAATAGCAGCAATGAGGAGCCCTCCAAATATGAGTGCCCGCATGGCATTCTGATCCATACTTAAAAAAACGAAGAACGAGTATTTTAATACAATGGCTGAACGCATTCTCGTGCTCGTTGTAGACAGGGACGACGACGTTGGAGTGAAGGCAGGGGCAGACGGGCCCATAATCGGCGATGAGGAGAACGTGGAGGTTGCAAAGCGCCTCGCCCTTGCCGATCCCGAGGACACTGACGCGAACACCATCTTCTACGCTATAAAAATTGCCAAGGAGCTGCGCGAAAAAGGGAATATTGTGAATGTGGCAACCATAACGGGCCACAGAAACCTGGGCTTCCTCGCAGATATGCGAATACGCGATCAGTTGAAAGAGGTGCTCAACAGGGTCCCCGCAGACGGCGTAGTCTTCGTCACAGATGGCGCAGAAGATGATCAAGTTATTCCGATCATCACATCCTACATTCCAATCATAGCGAAGCGCACCCTTATCATGAAGCAGTCTCCAGAAATGGAAAGAACGTTCTATGTGGTAAAAAACGCACTCAGAGACAAGGACCTGGCACCAATCGTCCTGGGCGTCCCGGGAGCCATACTGCTACTCTGGGCAGTCCTCGGAAACCTTGGAATAAAGCTCATAATAGGTGTAGTAGGCACATACCTCTTCACAAAGGGATTCGGCATATGGGACGCCACAGAAGACGCACTAAAGACCATAATACGGGGCATATCTTTTCGCGGCCCTGGCGCGCCGTTCTACATCCTTTCCCTCGCGTTCCTTGTCGTTGCAGGCTACACGACATACCAGAACTACATAGCCACCACTGGAACAAGCGCACTCTACTCCGCCGCCCGTGCGGCCATAGGATTCACGTCCATCTCTGCGCTGATGTATCTCACAGGACGAATCCTTGACGCGCACTTCCACAGGAAGGCGTTCAAAATCGGAAAATACCTGAATTACGCCGCACTGGTCGTTGTCGTGTGGATACTGTCCGACGTTACCATAATGACACTGAAGAACAACGCAGAGATGGAAACATTGTATTCTGCGGCGGCGGGTAGCATTATATTCTACATAGCAATCGCACAGATTGCCAAACAGTTCGAAGATGCCATAAAGCGGTCTGAGAAGCTGGTGGGAGCTGCAGCAATGGACAAAAAAGGCACCAGACTAGGAGTAGTCACCGCGGTAGATAAAGAAAAGGGGGTCATAGAAATATCAGCAGGGAGGCGTCGCATCCAGGTGCCTTCAGAGAAGATAAGAGTGGATGTGGACGGAGTATACGTGTCGGTGTAGCGGATGCTAGCTTTCAAGGGAACGTACGGAGAGATTCTTCTGTTCTATGTGCTCACCCTCGCCCTGGCAGCATGGATTGCCTACCCCTACATCCTGTCAGGTGGACCGCAGGCTCCTGGAGGAGATCAGCCAAGCACTGCGGGAGTGTTCTTCGCCGAAATACTAGCAGCCACGGCTGTTTTCCTGATAATCATAAAGATAATCCCATGGCTATTTAGGTGGGTGATTCTAGGGCTTGAGATATTGTTCCTCTTCGTCAGCGTGTTTGTGCTCCTGGCAGATGTATCTCCGGCTTTGGGGATCCTGGGGGGGATAGCGGCGGTTGCTGTCAGAATCATATACGGTGCCAATGACCTCGTACAAAACGTATCTACCATGCTCATAGTCGGAGTGACCATAGCTATCGTTGCGGCGGGTCTTTCTCCCGTGGTAACGCTATTACTCCTTGTAATCCTTGCAATATACGATTACATATCTGTATTCGTCACAAAACACATGGTAACCCTTGCAAAGGCAGTGGCAGGGCCAGGAGCAAAGATAGGGCACGGGGAGAAGCACCTTCTCGGCGCAGGGGATGTGGCAATCCCGGGGATGTTCGCAATCTCCCTTGCACGTGCATCCCTCCTTGCATCAATCATGGCGGCCTTGGGTGCAGTCCTTGGCATCGTGTTCACAACGTGGTTGGCAAAGAGGTGGAGGCGCGTTCTCCCGGCCCTCCCGAGCATCGGCTTCGTGGAGCTGGCCTTCGCAACGTTGGGACTTATAATCTGATGGAGCTGAATAGAACTATGCAGCTGGGTTTGGTGGGCAAGCCGTCCTCAGGTAAGACGACGTTCTTCAACGCGGCCACGGAGCAATCCGCAAAGACTGCGCCATACCCCTTCACCACCATTGAGCCAAACGTGGGCATTACATGGGTGAGAACGAAGTGTCCACACGTAGAAATCGGAAAAGAATGCAATCCCAAGCATGGATTCTGCTTGAACGGCGAGCGTTTCGTGCCTGTTGAAATTATAGACGTGGCAGGCCTCGTCCCTGGGGCTCACGAAGGTAGAGGGCTCGGAAACAAATTCCTGGACGACTTACGACAGGCATCCGTGCTCATCCACGTGGTAGATGCATCCGGCAGCTCAGACGCAGAGGGAAATCCCTTGAAGCCGGGAGAAAGAGATCCAGCAGAAGACATAGAGTTCCTGCGCGAAGAGATCCTCGCATGGATAGAGGGGATCGTGGGAAAGGCATGGGACAAAGCAAAGAGAATGCCCAACAACAAGAAAGACCAGGCACTGGTGGAGCACTTCACAGGCCTAGGAATTACACCAGACCAGGCAGAAGACATCTTGAACAAGCTCGGATACCCGGAAAATATGAAACGGGAATGGGCAGAAGCGCTACTACGATTAAAGCCAATCATCATCGCGGCGAATAAGATAGACGTTGACCCAGCACCAGAGAATGTAAAAGAGCTGCAGAAAAAATACGATTATGTAATTCCCACGTCAGGCATCGCCGAGTACACGCTGAGGAAGGCGGCAAGAGCAGGGGTCATAAAATACATTCCGGGGGACTCTGATTTCCAGGTAGTTGGAACGCTCACCGAGAAGCAGAAAAAGGGGCTAGAATACATAAAAGAGCGCGTCCTTGAGCCCTTCGGCAGCACGGGCGTCCAGCAGGTCATCAACACCGCCGTGTTCGACGTGTTAAAATACAAGGTAGTATTTCCCGTGGAGGACGAGAATAAATGGACAGACAAGAAGGGCAATGTACTCCCAGATGCTTTCCTCCTGCCACCAGACGGCACGGCACTGGATCTGGCATACGCAGTGCACACAGACATCGGAAAGAAGTTCATAGCGGCCATCGATGCAAGAACAAAGAAAAGAGTTGGTAAGGATCACGTGTTGAAGAATGGCGACGTGATAAAGATCGTGGCGGGGCGGTAGAGATGCGCTTCCTGATCCTTGGAGACACCCACATACCTGACAGGGCATCTGCGTTGCCGGACTGGGTAAAAAAGACTGTGGAGGCGAAAAAATACGACGAAATCCTGTTCACTGGTGACGCGACGGAGTATTCCATCCTCCACTTCCTTGAACGCCACGCAAAGACGTATGCCGTTCGCGGAAACATGGATTTCATAGACTTGCCCCGCTTCCAGATCATTGACAGCCTCGGACACAGAATCTTCCTCTTCCACAGCACGGAGGTTCGTCCTCGAGGCGATCCGGACCAGCTCTGGGAGTACGGCAAAACTGCAGGGGCAGACATCGTCGTTTTCGGGCACACGCACAAGAGAGAAGTGTACACGTACAAAGAAATACTCTTCATCAATCCTGGAACGGCAACGGGAGCGTGGGGTGGAGCAACGAGCGGAGAACCGGAATCGCTGGCAGTCCTGGAACTAGAAAGAGAAAAAGCAACGGTGCTCGTGATGAAGAATGGTAAGCCGGAATTCATGGCGCATTACAAGTACGGGGACGGGTGGGAGGACGTATGAAGATCCTTATCGTTTCGGATGTACATGCAGACGCGGATGCCCTAGACAAAATACTTGTGAAAGAAAGGAGCTGGGACATCTTCCTCTTCGCAGGAGATGCAGTGGGGCGAGGAAAAGAGCCAAACGAAGTGGTGGAAACGCTGAAAAGTCTGGACAACGTGTACGCGGTCCTAGGCAACTGGGACTACGCGGTGATAACAGGGAAGGTGGACATGGCGAGAAAGGAAGAAGATAAAGAGAATGTGGAGTGGACGCGCTCAATACTGAGGGAAAAGAATATGCGCTGGCTGCAGATGCTTCCGCTGGTCAAGGAGCTTACGGTCGAAGGAAAAAAGATAACAATAGTGCATGGTTCGCCCGATATGGCGCTCTACGGCTACATATACCCTTGGACGGATAAAGCAACAATGCGAGCACATCTGAAAGAGACCGACATGCTTGTCGTGGGGCATACACACATTCCCGTGCTGTTTGAATGGAATACAAAGACATGGGGGAGACGGATTCTCATAAACCCCGGTAGCCCGGCGTTCCCGGCGAGCGGAGCAAAAAGAACGTACGCAGTGCTGGATACAAACGGGTGGAAGATGAAAATCAAAACGCTATGATGCAAAACCCTCTATGAGCTTACGGACACGTCGGACGTAAGCCCTGTTTTTCTTATCCAAGCGCCGCTCAACCTCCCTCATGGCAGAAATAACATGTTTTACAGAGCGCGGATCAATCATAACAGCATCATCGGAAAGAGTATACATGATTGGGCCTGAAGCAAACATGGATAGATGTTGTGGCAGCTTGAAAATGAGCTTACGTTCGTGATCCGGAGCTCGGACATCGATAACCAAGCGGCCAGTCCGATCCCGCCAAACACTTGCCCGATTCCCCAAATTCTCTGCAAGCGCTCGAATCGCAGCGAGTGCACCCATCGTATAATACTGCTCATTCTCGATTGAGATAACACTCTTAGAAGAACGCGTGGACGAATGTACGCCCCGAACAAACGCATTTACTAGATAGGGGCGGTTTCGAGGATCTCTCGCCCATGACAAATCATAGCCCGAAACCTCCATAATACGACTGAGCAACTCATTCTTATCCACAGGCACCTTGCGCTTTTTCAGCTCCTTCTCAACAAGCCTGGCAACCCTACGCCACTCCGGATCAATTTTTTCCCGTCGCGGCGGCGCAGGGGCGGGCACGTACCGCAACATCGAACTCAAATCCCTCGCACGATACCCAGATTGAAGAATAGGAGATGGAGACGACAGCTCCGCAGATTTATCAAGGCCGCTGAGAACGATAGAGGATATCTCCTTCGAAACATCCTTCGGTAGACGCAAATCGCCAGAAATAGCCCTTGACAAGAATTTCCAGAGATCGGGACGGCGACTACGTAACTGAATTAGGGTAGATGCCACAACGGCAGAATCCCCAGAGGCAACCCTCTCCGCGAGATCTCGGACGTACGCGTCACCACCACGGGAGAGCAAACGCAAAACCGCCTTAACCCGCCGGGGATCTACTGGGCCGATACGGCTGTAAGAGAGGTGCTTTGCATAATTATCAAGAGACTGGTGATCAAGCAGAATCCTGAAAAGCTGGGATTGAACGCGCGGGTCTGGATGCGAAAACACTCTGCGCAGATCATCTATGTCTGAAAAACGAACCAAGCGCACATAGCCTTCACTGCCGACAGATTCCACAGCACGACGGACGAGATCTGGCGAAACACCTTTCAGAGCCCGAACACGATCAAAAAAGTGGCGAACACTCTTGCTAGACATGCTGGACAGCTCCAAAAGAACTGATGGTGCCACAACCCTGCGCAGAGCTGGGTCTCGCTCAAGCGCACGAAGAACCTCCGAATTTTTTGGTGAAAAATGAAGTATGTGATAAAGAGCATCGCTCGGGGAGACGTTGTGCTCCGCAAGATACTTCAAATACCATGGGGGCAGCTCCTTCGTAATCCTAAGATACATGCGATACAACGTCTTCGGATCGTAATTGGCTAGGTGCTCTTCGCGAACTGGAATCCCTCTCTTTTGCAGATAAGCGGCGAGTTCAGAACGCGCACGTTGACCGTACTCATCCACAGCAAGAGGAATATTATCCTCAACAATGCCTGCCAAATGTTTTAACATTCGCGAAACAAAGGACGGATCTCCCTTGAGAACATAATAGCCATCGTCGCGTAGTTCATGGGAAATTAGGCCATACTCTGGGTTTAAATCCTTGCCCACGTCGCGCAGTGCCTTCAAATACACATGCTCAAAAAGCGGACGATCCGGCTTCTTGCCCAACTCCTCTAGAAAAGACTCAATATCGTCAAAAACACTCTTACGTATCTCAAATTCAACATAGTTGCCAGGGCTCTTCCAGAGCTCACGAGACGTCTTCTTCAAACGAGCGCGCAGATCATCTGCGCGATCTACAAGACGCCTAAACCGTTCAAGGTCTTCAAGGCCCACGTAGTGAATAAGTCAAGAGGTATATAAATTACTCCACTCCTGCATCCCGCAGCCAGCGCTCAACAGCCTCTTTCCCAAAGAGCATCTCCATCTGCCTCAGCCCATCCTCTGTCAGCTCTTTGGGATTCCAGGGCGGATCAAGCTCCACTTCAACCTCCACGTCTTCCACGCCGTCTACTTTCTTCACTGCATCCTCCACCATCTTCGTCATAAGCGGGCCGTAGGGGCACATGGGAGAGGTCCAGGTCATCTTGATGTAAACTTTGCTGCCATCTACATTTATCTCGCGAATCAGGCCAAGATCATAAACGTTAACGGGAATCTCAATGTCATAAACTGTTTTCAGCGCATCAATCACCTTCTCCTTTTCCACCATAGAATTAACGGTGTTAAGAATGGTTAAAAATCAAGGGCCTCGCTCCAAAGCCCTTGCCACGGTGCGAAGAAGATACGCCACGTGATGCTCAGCATTCCTCGGACCGTAAACGTGCACCTCCGTGCCAGAATCAGCAGGACGGAGGACAAGACGGCTGAGAGGATATGGTTGAGAGGGCTCATGAGGCACAGGCTCCTTGAAGAGCACTTCGTAGGCGTGCTCACTCTCTGTACCAACGTGTCGGTACGCGCCCACCTGGAATCGCTTCCTGAAGTTCAGCTCACGGAGAATAAGGCGGTGCAGCTCCTCAGGATCTGCATCCACCCGCATGGACACGTGAATAAGTCCTTTCGGAGCATCCTTGTGGAGAAAGACATCATACTTGAAATCCTTGAGCTGCTCGTGGCTAAACCGTTCTGCTTCAGGCATAGGATCACCTGAGAAAAAACGAAGAGGATTAATAAAACAGTGCCCATATTTCACCATGCGATACGAACCTGCTCCCGACGTAGAAGCACTTGCCAAGCGAATAGCGCGCACCCTGGGCCTGGACTGGCTAGACTTCTCGAGAATTCACTTCCTTAGAACGCACGGTTCGAAGAGCAGGGCGATCGCGCGCGTCTCAGGTCTGCCAAAGGTGTTCCAGATCACGATGAACGTCCCAGCACACTACGTCATAGAGGTGATTGCAGAGCGGTATGATACGCTAAAGCAGGGCGAGAAGGAGAAGGTAATCATCCACGAACTCCTACACATACCGAAGAGCATGGGCGGGGGATACAGGCACCACGATTACGTGAACAGAAGAAGAGTGGAGACACTGTGGAAAGAATACCACATCAGGGAGAAGTGACTGTTGTCCCTATGAAGCTCTTACCGCTCAGGAGGCGTTCTAGGTTCTTAAGGTCTTTTCCGACGATGTAGGCTTTTATCCTAGACCTGCGAAGAATTTCGGCGGCGGCAAGGTCCATGGGCACGTGAGAACCGGGTTCTCTAGCATCCTCTCGGGCAATAAGGGTAACAAACTCGTCATGCGTGATTCTGTCATACCGCCTTGCATCTTCGTGGGTGCGCGGATCCTTATCGTACACACCCTCCACGTTGGTGATGTTTATCAGGGGAAACCCCGTTACTTCTGCCAGAAGTGCGGCACCGTAGTCTGACGTCACCCCTGGCACAGTACCCTTCACAACAACTGTGTAATGCTTCATGAGGGCCTTGGCACGCCACACATCCCCCAGCGGCTCAGGATACGCGCTTCGAAGGGCAGAAACAAGGAGCCAGGCATTAGCGTGTGTAGCTATGATTCCTGCCTCGTCCATTTCAGTCTTCGTTCCACCAAGGAGGCGAACAGCCCAGGAGTAGTCCCTGGCAGTCCGGCCACCGCCGGCGACAAGTCCGAAGCGCATACCTGCATCATAATACCTGTCGATGAGCCGAGCAAACCTGCGGATCCACGGGACATCGATACGGTCTGGAACCATGACGGAACCGCCAACGGAGATAACGAAGCCCCGATGCATGCATAAAAAACGTTAGCCTGATATAAAAAGGGAGAGGCGTATGGACGAAGCAGCGCTGAAGCGACTTATCAGGGAGTTGGAGAATATTCGAGGGACCGGAACGCAACTTATCTCGTTGTATATTCCGCCAAAGTACCCGCGAGGCGACATAATGAGCATGCTCACTGACGAGCACAGCAAGGCGGGCAACATAAAGGACAAGACGACGAGAAAGAACGTCCAAGCGGCGCTGGCGAAGATAATGGGCTACTTGAAAGCCATAGACTACAAGCTGCCCGAAAACGGCCTCGTAGTGTTCTGCGGGAACATATCACAAAAACCCGGTGAGCAAGACATTCGTCTATACTCCGTAGCGCCACCAATGCCCGTATCAAAGATATATCGTTGCGATTCTACGTTCTACCTAGACCCCCTGCGCGAAATGGTCAAGCCCACAGAGTACTACATGATCGTCACCATGGACGGAAAGGAGGCGACTATTGCTCTGGTCAAGGGAAACACTTACGATATCGTCGCGCGAATCCGCTCCCTTGCCCCGGGAAAGCACCACGCAGGAGGACAGTCAGCACGTCGATTTGAGCGACTGAGAGAGATAGCGGACAACGAGTATCTGAAAAAGCTAGCAGAAGAGATAAAGAAGACGTTTGAAGAGGCTGGAGACGCACTGAAGGGAATCATACTGGCAGGGCCAGGCCCAAAAAAGAACGAGTTCTACAACAAGGACTACCTACCCAACAACGTCAAGGAGAAGGTTCTGGGCATCATAGACACGGGATACACCAACGAATACGGCATTAGAGAGGCTCTAGAGAATGCAAAGGACATACTGAAAGACGCAGAGATCGTAAGACAGAAGCAAGCGGTGGACAGATTCATAGGAGAGGTCATAAAGGGCGGAATGGCTGAATACGGTCTAGAAAACGTATATCAGGCGCTCAAAGAGGGCAGAGTGGACACGCTCCTTGTTTCTGAGGATGCCGAGGCGTGGGTAGGCAAGTTCGTCTGTCCGAAGTGTGGCACAGAGGTTGAAAAACTGTCAAAAGATGCAGAAGAACTGAAGAAAATGGAAGTGCAATGCCCCAACTGCGGAAGCACCATGCAGCTGGACGTCATAGAGGATGCCATAGACGAGATGATGGAGATGGCAGAGGACACTGGCGCAGAGGTGTTCATGATATCGCCGGAAACGGAAGAAGGCCAAAAACTCTCCAGAGGGTTTGGCGGCGTCGGAGCCATTGTGAGGTATAAGACATGATAATGCGCTACAGAGACCTAGCCGCGCGCGTGTACGATGATGAAATACGCTTTCCCGCGTTCTTGCCGAACAGTCAGAGAGCGGAAGGCACAGACGGTATCCTCGTAAACGTCTACAAGATATGGACGGACAAGGACTACAGAAGAATTGTGAGGAAAAACGTAAAGGGATACACGGGTCATGACGGCTTCATCCTGCCAGAGTCTGGCTGGCAGCAAATAAACAAATACGAAGACGATGTGACTAACGAGGAGATCGTGGAAACGCAAAAAGAGATGGGTTTTGAGATAGTAGCGCCACTAGCCGCCAGCAAAATACGGGATGCTATCCTAAATGCTCGCATCGCATGGGATGAAACGCAAAAACCATTGTTCCTAGAGATTCCGCAGCATTGGACGGAAAAAGAAGTTCAAACATTCGTCAAGGAGACGAAGAACTGGGCGTGGGGATATGGGACCAAGGGTGACGATATTGACAAACTTCTGTTCATCGTCAAGACGATTCCGCGGCGAGCAAAGCTCCACGTGTTCGGAATACACCATCCTGCTGTAATACCCGTTCTCGCGGCCGCAGGGGTGGACTCCTTTTCATCTGGCGCTTTTTCCCGCTACGCCGAGCAGTGGTTATACATAACCGAAGCCTCCATCGTCCCCATCTCCAGAATGGACGAACTACCCTGTTCTTGCCAATCCTGCGCCAACAAAAGCCCAAAAGAGCTGGACTACAATGCCCTGCGCCAGCACAACCTGGACCAGTTCGTCGTGGAGATAAAGAGAACGAGAAACGCAGCCAAGGAGGGCCGGCTCTACGAGTACGCGAAGAGAAGAGCATTAACACATCCGCGCCTCTGGAACGCATTCCAGAAAGTGATTCATTCAGAATGGGTCTTAGAGAACCAGCCTTTCCCAAAGCAAAGTAGCATTTATGATTTTGGAGATGTAGAGAAACGACCAGAATACAAGATAGGCCTTGAAAAGGCAAGAAAAGCAAGGGTGGACCCAAAAGACCTGGCATACGCATACCCCTTCGGCCAAACGTACCCAGAGCACATAAAAGAACGGCCAGAACCCGAAAAGTTCGTGCATGCAGTACTTAAGTACTTCTGGGGGCTGGAACTGGATAAAGTAGATTGGAAGGAGCGCCATGGCATACCGCGGGACGTGTTCTGGAAGGGTGAGCGCATCGGGCTAATACGGTACGAAGACGGTACATTCATTCCAACGATAAAAGGCGCAAAGATAATCGTGGAAAAAACAGAGGCTCCGAAGAACCGGATCGTGCTAAACGAGGCAGGCGTGCAGAGATTACGGGACGACAAGACGCCGCTAACGACTAACGCCGTGGACTGGGACCCAGAGCTAAGACCGTACCAGGAGATAATACTTGTAGACGAGAATGATCGTGTCGTAGGGACAGGAAAAAGCATGGTAACGGCAAGAGAGATGCGAGAAGTTGTCTGCCCCGTTGTCAAGCTTCGTCATCGTGTGAAATGATGCCAGAAACTCCGCGAGGGTCTTCTATCTCCAATGTAAACTTTCTCTTCCCTTCTTTTGCCTCACGAATCTCTTTCAGCGCTTCGTCCCTTGCCTTTCGCTCTTCCTCACTCTCCGGAACCAACTTCTTAGCCGCGGACTCAAAACGGTCCAATACTCCCTCCACCGTGGTTATAAAGCCGTTAGAGAATGGACCAGGATGCATCTCCAAATCAAACTCGGGTATACGAAGGCTTGCGGAGGACGAACGGACAACAAGGTCATTGAGGCGCCTGGGATCGTCCACAACTATGCGTAGCTTCTTGTGACCGCGGTCTTCAAGCTCAATCACATCGGTGTGGGTATAACCACAGGAGGAGCACCTGGACGTCATTATAACGGCATGTCCAAAGTGTGGGAGTTCTTTCTCCACCACGACGGTACGCAGAGTTTTCTTCCCACAGGCGGGGCAAAGTGCATTCTCTATAACCTGCGGCTCCATGAGCAAAAATGATCCAAAGAAGTAAAAACCCTAACCAGCCGATTAATACCATGCCCAGGCGTAAGAGTAGAAAAAAGGAAGAAGAAATCAAAGAAAATAAGGCCACCGAGAAGCAGGCGGCCAAGAAAGAGAGTGAGGTAAATGAAAAGGAAGTAAAAGCAGCGAAGAACGCAAAGAAAAAAGAGCACGCGAAAAAAACGGAGAAAAAGGCTGCGGCGAAGCAGCCAATGAACCCCACCTATGCAATCATTGGAATCGCCGCAGTGGTTCTGATCATAGGGATCGTAATAGGAATATCCTTGGGTGGAACGTCAAGAGCTGGAGGGACCGCCTCGTTCTCCAAGCCGACGGCATACATCATCAAGTCTCCAGTGTGCGACGTATGTAACCAGACGCTCGACCAGGGTGTTGACTACCTAAAGAGTCAGTTCGGATTCTCTGACAGCGAGTTCAAGGTTGTCGCGCTAAACTACGACGATTCCAAGGCCAAAGAGATCTACAGCGAAATATACAAGAATAACCAGAAGGCTGCGTACCTCCCTACAATCGTTCTAGAGGGCAATATCCAGAAAACCACGCTCTACAAGAAGATCTCCGACTTTGCAAACAGGAACCACGTGCCCGTGGAAAACCTAATCCAGCCAGCGGGCAAATACTACGTTCTGGCACCGCTGTCCATAAACTACCGCTACGATCCAAGCAAACCAATCCAATACATATACGTTTACACGGACGACCCAAGACAGCTCTACAGGCTAGTTAGTCAGATTATGGGCATGTCCACGAACCTCGTGGCAAAATTCAAGGCTCCCGACAGCAAGGACTACGTGTTCAAGATAGAAGGGCCCCAGGAGATCATCGATGTGCTGAAACAATACTTTCCCACCGCAGAGATTGAAGGCAATACTATAACGATTCCAAAGATAGAAATAGACGTTAAGGCGCAGGCACCTGTGCTTGATCAGGTGAAGATGTTCCTGCAGAGCAGTCTTGGAGCGAGCGCAGATGTAAAAACGGAAGAGCTTCCAAAGGACAGCAACTACTTCGTGATCGTAAGCGCCAAGAACATGAATGCAATTAAGTCGGTGATTCCACCTGAGTGGAACTTCAACGGAAAAGAATACTACGTTTTGAAGAGTGAGAGGCCAGTGGTGGACCTCTTCGTTATGAGCTACTGCCCCTTCGGGCTGCAAGCAGAGAAGGCGATTATCCCCGTAGTCAAGCTGTTGGGCGACAAGATTGACTTCCACGTACGCTTCGTAAACTACGCCATGCACGGAGAAAAAGAACTGCTAGAGAACAGCAGGCAATACTGCATACAAAAGAACGACTACAACGCATACATAGACTACTTGAGCTGTTTCACAAAGACTGGCGATGCCAGCGCATGCATGCAGCAAGCAGACATCAACGCAGCAGAAGTGAACGCATGCATGGGAGAGGTGGACAAAGAGTACAACATCATGGCAACGTACAACAACCGCGCATCCTGGGGCGGCATGTTCCCGCCATATCCCGTGGAGGACCAGATGAACAAGAACTACAGCGTCCGCGGATCGCCTACGTTGGTGGTACAGTACGTGCCAATGGGTGGAACGCCGAGAAACCCGGAGGCACTCAAGGAAATCATCTGCGCTGCGTTCCTGCACCCGCCGAAGGAGTGCAACACCACCCTGTCCTCCGAGAACGCGAGCCCAGGAATAGGCGGTGGAACAGGCGGTGGATCCGCAGGCAGCTGTGGGTAAGGTTTTAACCACCCTCCTTCCAAATTCTTTTTATGCGTGAAAAACGCACCGATCAGGTGAAATACGTTATCATCGCGGCAATCGTGGGGTTCTTACTCGGCGTTGCCGTAGTGCTTGTTGCATCAAAGTATAAACCTGCCGTGCCATACTACCAGAGAAGCATCGTAGTGCTCCAAGACCCAAACTGCGACATATGTGCTCCCGATTTGAACCGAGTTGTTAGATTCTTGGAAAACAACGTGGGAAACGGCAAAATTCGTGTGACTTGGCTGGACGTGACGAGAGGAGACGGTGCCAAGATATACTCGCAGCTAAGGGAAGCGAACGCGAACCTCGTACCGCTTATACTATTCTCAAAGGATCTGGAGGGCAGCAAGTTCTTTGAAGAGCTGAACAAGGCGCTAGCAGCGCAGGGAGGGCTTCGAGCTAATGTGATCCGCATTGGCAGCTACTACGTGCTTAGACCCATGTGGCCCACCCGTCGCTACATCCCCGGAGTGCCAGAAAAGATCGTGGACGTGTGGGCAGACAAAAACTACAACGTGAACGGCCTGAAACGCATTCTCTACCTCGCAGCGGATAACGTTGTTGTAAAACTTCATGATACTACGGACAACGACGTAATACTGCGTGTGAAGGCACCAAGATCAGTAATACACGCCATCTCACCGTACTTCCCACTTGCAAGGACTACCAGTGACGAGATAGAAGTGCCCCGTGTCAAGGCAACGATTCTTGCCAGACCGGAATTCGCGAAACCAATAGAATCACGATTAATGGCAGCAGGCGTGCAAACCGAGACAAACACCGCGTATTACGGAACGTACGTCCTGGCGAATATAATTACTGCATACCCAGACATCGTTGGAAAGATCCTGCCAGGCGCTCACTATTACGCTAACGGGCTGTCAATAACTAGAGAGGAGCAAGCAAATCTTGACGTGTTCATATCCGAAAACGAAAACCAGATGCTCGACGAGTTGAATAAGATTGTCACAGCGCTTGGCAACAGAATTACGATCACACCACACTACGTCGTAGGAGTTGACGCCACTGGGCTGCCCATAATGCAAGGCGGCCAAAAGGCATTTCAGAGAGCAGCGGCGGAGTACTGCGCGTATCTCGTAAGGCCAAACAGATGGCTCGCATTTGCAGAGGCGTACGGAAAGTGTACCTCAGGAAACTGTGTGGAAGAAGCAGCAGAAGCTGCAGACTTGAACGCGCAAGCAGTGAAGCAATGCGTGGAAAACAGCGACCAGCTTCTGAGCTTCTTCGTGAACGACACAGCCAGGTACAAGATCGTCAAAACGTCGGTGCTCATAGACGGCTGGCTTTACGTAGATGAGCCTGGAATGATCGAGAAATATCTCTGCGCTATGATCTCGTTCCCACCGAAAAAACTCTGTGGGGGGTGAAAAGATGAAGATACGATATATTGGGCACTCTGCGTTCCAAATAATAGGATCGAAGAACATCCTAATCGATCCTTTCATCTCGGGAAACCCAATGGCAGCGGGTCTAAACGGCAAACCAGATCTGATCCTCGTCACACACGCACATGGGGACCATCTGGGCGACGCAGTAGAGCTGAGCAAGCGGCACAATGCTCCGATCGTCTGCATGTATGACCTTGCCCAACACCTCCGCGGCGTGAATGCATACGGCATGAACTATGGGCCGGCGAGAATTGAGGGAGTGGACATCATCATGGTGCCAGCATGGCACTCCTCGTCCATGAACGGGCAGGAGATAGGGAATGCTGCGGGATACATCGTCAAGATGGATGGGAAGACAATATACCACGCAGGAGACACCTTCGTATTCGGCGACATGGCGTTGTTCTCTGAACTCTACGGACCCATAGATGTGGCGCTCCTCCCCATCGGCGGCTACTTCACAATGGGACCAAAAGAAGCAGCGAAAGCGGTAGAACTGCTCAAACCGCGAATAGTTATACCAATGCACTACAACACGTTCCCGCCAATTCGCCAAGACCCGGAAGAGTTCAAGCGGTTCGTCGGCGACAGGGCAAAGGTGGAAATACTTAAACCGGGAGAAGAGCTTGACATCTAACCCTTTTTAACTTTCTTATTCATCTTAGTCTCGCTGGTGATTGGGGCCGTAGCTCAGCCTGGTCAGAGCGTCGGTCTTATAAGACCCGCTCTGAGACACAGTCTCCGGGTTGGAGTAAACCGAAGGTCCGGGGTTCAAATCCCCGCGGCCCCACTTCAAGTTCTCCTGGCT